>DIHJ01000068.1:50174-57293 GCA_002420105.1 Nitrospira sp. UBA5699 | reverse complement strand
CGGATCAGCCGCACCGGCTCGTTGTTGCAGGAGGGCCATGTCGTCACGGTGGAGCCTGGGCTCTATTATCCCGGCCTCGGCGCCGTCCGTATCGAAGACATGGTACTGGTGACCCGCGACGGCTGTCGGAACTTGACGAACTTTCCAAAGCAATTCCATCTCGAATGACAGGCAGTTAGACGTTTCCCCCCAACGGAGTCCGTGCTCTTGCCGGTTCTGCCATCAGGTCGTCGTGCAGGCATGGCCCACTCCTTTCGATTTCTTGATGACATTGCCCTAGCCGATCTAGCCTTCGAAGCGGAGGGCGATTCCGTTGAGGAGCTGTTTCGCGCGGCGCCCCGCGCGGTGCTCGAAACCCTGGCCGATCCTGCGTCGGTCGCTGCGACCTGGGAGCGGCGGATCACGAAAACCGAAGCAGACCCTGCCGATCTTCTCTTTGAATGGCTCTCGGACATCGTGTATTGGAAGGACGCGGACGGGGTGGTGTTCCATGACGCCGAGCTGTCCGTGAGACAGGAGGGATCGACCTGGAGACTTGAGGCGGTCCTGCGGGGGGCTTCTGTCGATCAGATTGCCCAGACGCTTCATAACGATGTGAAGGGGATCACGAAACATCTGTATGTGGTAAAGCAGGAGGGACCGCGCTGGTTTGCGCGGGTGGTGGTCGACGTATGAAGCTGAACACCGAGATACGGGTCAATAAGATCACCGACGAAGTGTGGGAAATCCCTGTGACCGAGAAGTCCGGCATGCTGGTGCCGGCACGAATCTATGCGACGTCGAGCATTCTCCAATCAATGGATCGTGGTGTGTTCGATCAGGTAACAAACGTGGCCTGCCTGCCGGGGATTAGGCGCCATGCGCTCTGTATGCCGGATGGGCATTGGGGCTACGGGTTTCCTATCGGCGGGGTCGCGGCGTTCGACCTTGAGACCGGCGTCATCTCGCCGGGAGGTGTGGGGTATGACGTCAACTGCGGCATGCGCTTGATTCGCACGGACCTGACGCTGGAAGACGTACAGCCGAAACTGGATCGCCTGATGACAGAATTGTTCCGCCGCGTGCCGGCCGGTGTGGGAGCGGCGGGGTTCGTCCGGTTGAATCGGGACTCGTTCGACGCGGTCATGACACGTGGCGCCCGCTGGTGTGTCGAAGAAGGGTATGGATGGCACCGGGATTTGGCGCACATCGAAGCAGGCGGGTGCATCGCGGGGGCCGATGCCTCCACGGTCAGCGATCATGCGGTGGGCCGGGGCATCAATCAGCTGGGGACGCTGGGGTCCGGCAATCATTATTTGGAAGTGCAGGTGGTGTCGAACGACCGGGTGTTCGATCCTGAGACGGCGGCGGCCTTGGGTCTTGCCGGTCAGGATCAAATCGTGGTGATGGTCCATTGCGGGTCGCGGGGGTTCGGCCATCAGGTGGCGAGCGACTATCTCAAGACCTTCGAAAAGGCCATGCGCCGCTACGGCATCGCGGTGAAGGATCAGCAGCTGGCCTGCGCGCCGTTCCGGTCCGTGGAGGGGCAGGATTATTTCGCCGCCATGAACTGCGCGGCGAATACCGCGTTCGCCAATCGACAGGTCATCACCCATCAGATTCGGGAGGCGTTCGCCGCCGTGTTCGGAAAGTCGGCGGAGGAATTGGGGATGGAGCTGGTGTACGACGTCGCGCACAACATCGCGAAGGTGGAGCGCTATCCCGAAGGCGAGTTGCTCGTCCATCGCAAAGGGGCCACGCGGGCGTTCGGGCCGGGAAGTCCGGGATTGCCGCCGTTGTTCCGCCAGACGGGGCAGCCGGTCATTTGCGGAGGGTCGATGGAGACCGGCTCGTATCTGCTGGTCGGAACCGACCGGGCGGTGCGGGACACGTTCGGATCGACGATGCACGGGTCCGGGCGCACGATGTCGCGCGCGCAGGCCAAGAAGACGATCCGGGGCGAGCAGTTGCAGCAACAGATGAAGCAGCGGGGGATCCTCGTCAAAGCCGTGTCGATGTCCGGCCTGGCCGAAGAGGCCGGCTTCGCCTACAAGAATATTTCCGAGGTGGTGGAAACCGTCGACCGCGCCGGAATCACAAAAAAAGTGGCGGAACTCCGGCCGATTGGCAATATTAAGGGCTAGCCACACACAGCAAGCTGCGAGGGCTCGATGGAGCAACGGCAGAATCCCCGGTTTCCCGTTCGATTCCGCAGTTCCTTTACCTCCCTGAACATCGTCGGCGGCGACGGCAGCATCATCGATCTCTCGCTGCGCGGATGCCGGGTGGACAGCCCGACCGCGGTCAGGCCCGGCACGTCGCTGGAAGTCCGGATACAAACGTCGGAAGACGAGCCTCCGCTCAAGATCCGGGAAGCGGTCGTCCGCTGGAGTCGTGACAGGCAGTTCGGCCTGGAATTCGTGACGCTCGAGCCGGAGGAATGGGCGCGTCTTCAGCACACCGTGACGCAACTGGAGCGCCATCCCTACCAGGAGAATCCGGCGGGGGATCCGTCCGCCGCGGCCTAGTCTTTCGCTCCGTCCCCGTTCCTCCGCGCTCCGGTTGCCGCACGGCCGGCCCCCTCTTCCAATCGGCGAGATAACTTTACAATCCGGGACAACCTGCTACTGTCTATAGCCATCTGGCGAATACGTAAGAAAAGTGCCGTTCGCCGGCTTCGGTCTGGAAGACATGCCGCCTCTGTCGCCAGGGGCGAGTGAGAGGATTCGACGTGGCGAAGCAGGAAGCAAGTACGACTCCGTTGGCCCTCCTGGTCGACGATGAAGAATCGGTGAGAACGTTTCTGCGGGAGGCCCTCGAACGGTCCGGGCTTCGTGTCTGCGAAGCGGAGAACGGCGCGCAGGCGCTGGAACAGTTCGCCGTCTGTCGGCCGGACATCGTCATTCTCGACGTCATCATGCCCGGGATGGACGGATTCACCGCCTGCGCGAAACTTCGCGGCGCCGTCGGGGGAAGCCGGGTGCCGATCCTGGTCATGACCGGTCTCGACGATACGGCTTCGATTGCCGGGGCCTACGAGCACGGCGCCACCGATTTCATCACCAAACCGATCCACCCGACGATTCTGAATCATCGCGTGCGGTACATGCTGCGGGGGAGCCATACCCTGGATGCCTTGATCCGAAGCGAAACCAGACTCGGATTGGCCCAGCGCATCGCCAAGATCGGCAACTGGGAATGGCGTCACGACACCGGGGAATTCACGGCCTCGTCCGAATTGTGCCGGTTGATGGGCGTTCGACCGGGCGATTTCGGCGGGACGCTGGAGGCGTTTCTGCAAATCGTACACCCCGAGGACCGGGACCGTGTCTCCGAGGCGCTGCACAGCATTCTGACGGAGCGGAAGCCCTGCGATATCGATCATCGTCTCGTCCTGCCCAACGGCGCCGACTTCACGGTCAATCTGCAGGCGGAGGCGGTGTTCGACGATCAGCTCAAGGCCGTGTCGATCGTGGGCACGGCTCAGGACATCAGCGAACGGAAGCGCTCCGAGCGGGAAATCCATCGACTGGCGTATTTCGACAGCCTGACCGGGTTGCCCAACCGGATGTTGTTCAAAGACCGCGTGACCCAGGCGCTGTCGCATGCGCGCCGCTACCGGACGACGCTGGCCACCCTGTTCATGGATCTCGATCGCTTCAAGGTCATCAACGACACGTTGGGGCATCACATCGGCGACATGCTGCTCAAGAGCGTCGCCGACCGCCTGGCCGAATCGGTCCGCCACAGCGATTCCGTCGGCCGCTCGGTGGAGCAGGAAATGGCGCACGAACTGGCCAGACTGGGGGGGGACGAGTTTACCGTGCTCCTTACCAATCTCCGCGACGTGCAGGATGCCGGCAAGGTGGCGCGGCGGATTCTGGACGCCCTTACCAAACCGTTCCTCATCGGCGGGCACGAGATCTTCGTGACGGTCAGCATCGGGATCGCGACCTTTCCGGCCGACGGAGATTCGGTCGACATGCTCCTGAAGCGCTCCGACAACGCCATGTACCACGCGAAGGAGCAGGGACGGAACAATTATCAGTTCTACTCCAGCGCCATGAATGCGGCGGCGAGCGAACGGTTGATCCTGGAATCCGAATTGCGCCATGCAGCGGAACAGGAAGAATTCGTGGTCTATTATCAGCCGCAGGTTGAACTGCGAAGCCTGCGGGTTGTGGGGGCGGAGGCGCTCGTGCGATGGCAGCATCCGCAGCGGGGCCTGCTGGGGCCGGGGGTGTTTCTGGCGGTCGCGTCGGATTCCGGCCTCATCCGCGAGATGGATGAGTGGGTGCTGCGGACGGTCTGCCGCCAGAGTCGCGTGTGGCAGCAGCGCGGACTGACCCCCACGCGGATCTCGGTCAATGTCTCCAACTCGCTGTTCCACGGCCACACGCTGGTGAAAGCCGTCGAGGAGGCGCTTCGCGAGACCGGACTGTCGCCCGCCTGGCTCGAGTTGGAACTGACGGAAACCGTCGCCATGCGCAACGGCGAGGCCTCGATCACCATGTTGAGAGACTTGAAGGCGATGGGCATGCAGCTGGCGGTCGACGACTTCGGAACGGGATATTCGTCGCTGAGTTTTCTTCAGCGGCTGCCGATCGACATGGTGAAGATCGATCAGTCCTTCGTCCGTGAGATTTCCGGCCAGGCCGGACCGGTTCCGATCGTGCGGGCGATCATCGCCATGGCGCACAGCCTGCAGCTGCAGGTGCTGGCGGAGGGGGTGGAAGAGGAGGCGCAGCGGACGATCCTGCTCGCGGAAGGGTGCGATCAGGCGCAGGGCTACCTCTTCGGCCGTCCGATGCCGGCGGAGGAGTTCGCCAAATTGCTTCAGCTCAACCGGCTGCCCAAAGCGGGTTAACCGATCCCGTCGGGAACCGCCGGAGCTAGGCGTTCAGCCGGTAGCCGTACAGGAGGGTGACGTTGATGCGCCGGCTCGGATAATCGTCCTTGAACGAGATCCGGTCCGTTTCATGGAAGAGATCTGAATTGAAGACGACGGCGCGGTTGGCCCGATAGGGGATCGTTACCGCCCGGGCCCCCACCTCCTTCAGCCACGCCAGGATCTTCGGCTTGTTCTGATCGCTGTTGTACTCTTTGAAGTTCCACTCCCTGGGCGCCTCCCTGTCGTAGACGACCAGCCCGCCCGTATCCGGATCAAGGTTGGCCTCGTCGGGCGTGATCCAGAAATTCACGTTCACCGCGGCGGCGTCGGCATGGATGTTGAGGCCGCGCCGCGCGCTGTCGTGCTTGAACGCCCAGGCCTGGGTGAGGCGGTGGTGCGTGAAGATGCGCGGAAACGTGCGGCGCAACTCCTCCGCGATCTGAAAGAGCAGGGGCGAGGCGAAACCGTCGCCGAGGAACGCGCCGCTGTAGCCGTTCTCATAATCCTTCTTCCAGATGGTCGCTTCCAGGCAGAACCGGCGCAGGGCGTCGAGCGCTTCCCGGTTCAGCAATCCATCGATGTAGGTGACCTCCGGTTTTTTCGCCAGATACCGCGCTTCGACGGATTCCACGTCCAGGGCCGGATTGAGGGCGCCTTGTTCCAGCCGTGCCGGCGGTACGCAATAGAGCATGCGGTTGAACGAGGGGGCGATCGGAGCCAGGTCATCCGGGGCCGCGGGTAGACGATTGCCGGGTGACCGGTCCCGTTCCAGCGTCTCCCGCAAGTGCTGCAGCGAGGTCAGATACGGCCGGTAGTCGTCGCCAAGACGGCCCTGGGCGAGCAGATACCCGATCTGCTCGCAATCATGCTTCACCCGCGAGCGGTAGATCGCCGTTTCGGCCACGTGCTTGCCATGGTCGTGTTTCGCCCGGGCCACCTGCTGGAGGCAGTCGACGGCCTTCGCTTCATCGCCGGCCCATGACCAGGCGACTCCGAGATTGTAGAGCGCTTTCTGATAACCGGGCATGACGGTGAGGGCCTGTTGAAACGAGGCGACGGCATCGCGCAGGGTTCCCGCTTCCATCAGCGCGAGTCCCAGGTTGTTCAACGCCTCGACGTGGGTCGGCTTCAATTCCAGGGCGCGCCGGTAGGACGCCACGGCCTCATCGAGCCGTCCGAGTTCTTTCAATGCCGCCCCGAGATTGTTGTGCGTGTCGGCATGTGCGGGATTGAGCGCCAACGCGGCCCGATAGGCGGCGATCGACCCCGCCAGTTCTCCCTGATCGCGAAGGACGTTGCCCAGATTCACATGCGCTTCGAGGTGGCGGGCATTGAGCGCCACGGCCTTGCGATAGGCCGCCACGGCCTCCTCCCGGCGATCGGCCTTTTGTGAGACGACGCCGAGATTGAACCAGTAGAGGGGAGCCGAGGGTTGTTGCGCAACGGCGGCCGCGAGGTAGCGCAGCGCGTCCGTGATTCGATTCTGGCGATAGGAAACGAGGCCGAGGAGATGAAGAGCTTCGGGATGATCCGGCGCCGCTTCGAGCGCCTGTCGATAGGCCTGCTCGGCATCAGCCAGGCGGCCCGCCTGCTGATGGACCTTGCCCTCATTGAGCCACGCGGCCACTCGGCCGGCGTAATGCCCGATCCCCTGCTGCGCTTCTTGACGGCGCCGTTCCGATCGATTCATGATGCGCGATGAGACATTGCTTCAGAGTAGCCGAAATTCGGGGGAGGGGTCAAAGGGACCGGGGGAGGCCGGAGGCGGGACCTGCTTTTTCCGGGATGCCGGGTTATACTTCCCGGTCGGCCCCGACGGAGCCATGGCCCTGTTTCAGTCAATCTTGCGGAGGCGCGAAGTGGTATGAAAGTGATAAACCTTTCGGAGTATCAGCAGTTTGCATCAGGGAAGATGAAGAAGAACAACATCTTTCAGACCGAGCGGTTTTTTTGCGACGTCTACTGTTTCGAGCCCGGGCAGGAACAGAATGGACATATCCACGGCGAGCAGGACAAGGTCTATCTGGTGCTTGAAGGTCAGGGCACGTTTCAGGTCGGAACCGAGAAACAGGTTCTAGGGCCCGGGCAGGGAACGATGGCTCCGGCGGGGGAGGAGCACGGAGTCAGGAACCATACGGATCAGCGGCTGAGAGTCCTCGTGTTTGTCGCGCCGAATCCCTAGCAGGCGGACGGTTTTTATCGGCGGGGGTCGATCCCCCCTTCTCGGCGGGGCGCGCCGCCCCCCCCCC
>DIHJ01000068.1:22307-50138 GCA_002420105.1 Nitrospira sp. UBA5699 | reverse complement strand
TTTTTATCGGCGGGTCTCGATCCCGTTCGGAGGGCGCTCTCTCCCGCCCAGAAACGGCCGGCGGTATGCGTCAGGCCCCGCGGCCGGTCCCAGTCGTGACGAGCCCGGGCCGATCGAGGGTGAGAGGGGAGAAAATGCGGAGCCGAGGTCCGGACTTCGCGGCGGGATCGTTGATCCGGCCGTCGACTCGTGCCTCCGCTGACGAACGGTTTCGCGGGAACGGTCCTCTGTGCGCTCGCGACGAGCGGAAGCATTCTCCAGGTCCAGATCGTTCAACCCGACCGGACGATGGAAGGAGCTTCCTTGTTCTGTTTCGAAGCCGCCCGCAGTCACCACGTTTCCGGCGATGACGCTCTGGGCCAGCGATTCGGCGCTGGTCAATTCGTCTCCATAGACGTCGGTGTGATATTCCTCCGTATCCGGCTTGGCGAGAGACGACCACACGGACTGGCCCTGCTCGCTTACACGGATTTTGGTGACGGTGGACAATCCCGGGCGGATCGGGTGTTCCCGGATCTCCTCGGCGGCCAGGGCGATGCGGACCGGCACCCGCTCGATGATGTGGATGAAGTTGCCCGTGGAATTGTCCGGCGGCAGCAGCGCGAACGGGCTTCCGGTGCCCGGGACGAGACCCTCCACCGTGCCGTGAAACATGTGTGTGCTGCCGTAGAGATCCACCCGCACTTCAGCCGGTTGACCAGGCCGGATGTCCCGCAGCTCGGTTTCCCGCAAGTTGGCTTCCACCCATAAGTGGTCGAGCGGCACGATGGTCATGAGATTGGCGCCGGGCTTGACGCGGTCGCCGACCTGGGCTTTCCGTTTGGCGACATAGCCGGAAACCGGCGCCAGGATGCGCTGACGGGCGAACTCCAGGTGCGCCACGATGAATTCGTGCTTGGCCAGTTCAACCGCCGGGTGTTCCATGACCGTGGTGCCTCCGATCTGGGCGTCGAGCGCGTCGTATTCGGCTTGCGCTTCCCGGACATCCGCTTCCAGCGCCTCGAGCTGGTCGAGAGCATTCTGCAGGATTTGTTTGGAGACGGCGCCGCTGGGCGAGGCGCGGCGATAACGCGCCACATCGTGCCGGACGACCTCGAGCCTGGCTCGCCGCGCGGCCAGCTTCTCTCCCAACTGCCGCTGCGTGAAGAACAGCGCGTTGATCCGCCGGACGGTTTCTCCGAGACGCCCGCGGGCCCGTCCCAGGGCGGCGTAGGCCTCGTGTTCGTCCAGGCGGATCATGACGTCGCCGCGGTGGACGAACTGCGTTTCTTCGGCCAGCACCTGGGTGATGATGCCGGAAGCCTGCGCGGCGACGGGGACCAGATTGCCCGTCACATAGGCGTTGTCCGTCTCGATCCAGAACCGTGCCGTGGTCCACCAATAGGCTCCGTAGAGCGCGCCGCCGATGAGCAGCAGCGCCGCCACGACGAACAGTCGCCGGTTGCGCTGTGAACGGAGGGAATCCGCATAGAGGTCCGGGGCAGGAGGCGGTATGGTGTGCGTCGTGCTCATGGTTCAACTCGCCGTCCGGGACGGCCGCTTGTCGATATCGGGGTTGTGGTACCCGCCGCCCAAAGCTTCGATGAGATCGACCGCCGCGATGAGCTGGTCGCTTTCCAGGGCCCGCAGGGCATACTCCTGCTCGAGGACCGGTTGCCGGCGCCGCAGGACCTCGCGGTCGTCGTCCAGACCGGTCACGAGCCGGACCTTCGCCAGGCGCCAGTCCTCGCCGAGCGAGGCCATCAAGCGGCGATGCGACTCGATCATCTCGCGCGTCGAGTGCCAGGCGCTGAGACTGTCCGCCACTTCCCTCATCGCGTCGAGCAGCGTGTCGTTGTACAGTTCGACGGCCGCGTCGTATTCCGCCCGGTGCGCCGCCAACTCGCCCCGCAGGCGGCCGCCTTCGAACCAGGGCATGCGCAGACCCGGTGCGACGCCGTAGGAGAAGCTCTGGCCGCTGAACAGGAGATTCGCCAGCTTGTCGGCGTGCTTTCCCAGGGTCAGCGCGTTGAATCCGACGAACGCGGTGAGGTCGATCGTGGGATAAAATTGCGTCTTGGCGACCTTGACCAATCGCGCGGCGGATTCGGCCCGGTACAGGGCCGCGGCCAGATCGGGCCGATGCACCAGGAGCCCGATCGACAGGTGGTCGGGGGCCGGAATCCGATCCGGGGGGGCGACCGGCTTGAGGAACAGTTTCGCCGCCTGATCCGGTCCCTGCCCTGCGAGCCGCGCAAGCAGGTGGCGCTGGACATCAAGTTGGTCGCGAAGGCCGACCTGCCGTTTGAAGGCCGCTTCATAATCGGCCACGGCGACTTTCACGGGCTGGTCGTTGTCGAGTCCGAGGCGGAACCGGGTTTCCGCGAGCGTGCGTAACTGTTCACGGATGGCGACGATGGTCCCGACGACGGTGAGTTGTTGCCGGATGGCCTGCCCGCGGAAGTAGGCGCGCGCGATGCCGGCGGTGAGCCGCAGCCGCACCTCGGCCTTTTCCGCTTCCTCGGCGGCCGCCTGTCCCAACGCCGCTTCGAGCGTCGCCCGGTTTTTCCCCCAGAAATCGAACTCGTAGCGGAAACTCAACGGATTGATGATGCCCAATAAGATCTTGTCTCCGGCCACCTTCGGGTTCAGCGTCGCGAACACGCCGTGCTGCGAAATACGCTCGTAGGTCAGGGATGCATCCGCTTCCAGAAAGGGCAGGAGCCTCGCACCTTCGACCTTGACCAGCCCCTCCGCTTCACGCAGTCTCGCGGCTGCGGCTTTCAATCCGGGGTTGTCCTTGAGGGCCGTTTCGATCAGCCCGTTCAGCTCCGGATTGTTGAACTGCTTCCACCAGTGATCCTCCGGCCACTGTTGGAGCCGGCTTGTGACTTCGGCCAGCGTCTCCTTCAATTCCGGCGGCTCGAGGAATTCGGCGGGGGGATCGCCGGCGGGAATCCAGGCGCAACCGGATGCCAGCATCAGCGCGCCGGCGGCCAGATGACCCAGAGCGGGCGACATCCGTTTGTGACCTCGTCGGCTCACGGCTGCTCCATCAGTTCTTCGGCCTGTAGCTCACGCACGGCTTCGGCGGGTTTCAGGACCGGGACACGACTGGCGTCGGCGAACCAGACGAGCACGGCCAGTCCCATGCAGAGATAGCCGGACAGCAGAAAGGCGTCGTTCAATGCCAGGATGCCGGCGGACTGCTTGATGAGCAGCTGCAGCTTGCGTTGAATCATGGCGGGATCGAATCCGGCCTGCTGCAGCTTCTGCGTGACCTGTTCCAGCGCATCGTACGAGGCCGACATCCGTCCGCCGAAATGCTCGCTCAATTGCAACTGGTGGAAGGGGAGACGCCGGAACTGCACGATGCCCTGCCAGGCGATGCCGAGTGCGCCTGCGGCGATGCGGAAGACGTTGGCCGCTTCCGCCGCTCGAAGCATCTGATCGCCGGAGAGGCCGTGCAGCGTCAGCACGGTCAGGGGTGCGAAAAACGCGCCGAGGAACAGGCCTTCGAAGACCATCGGCCAGAAAATCTGATCGTACGAGTGAGGATCGTCGAACAGGCCGATCCAATAAAACGTGCCGGCGAACCCGAGGCAGGCGAGGCAGGCCAGCCACCGCACGTCCAGCCGCTTGGCGACTTCGTGCATGACCGCGACCATGGGGACGCCCAGGATGATCATGGGAAGGAACACCGTCCCGGCGAGTTCCGAGGAGTAGCCCATCAACGTTTGCAGTTGCACGACGAAGAGCGCCAGCAGTCCCTGCACGGAGAGAAATCCCAGCGCGAGACAACACGATCCGATCGCGAAATTCCGGTGGGCGAACAGCCGAAGATCGACCGCCGGCCGGGTTTCGCCCAGCTCCCAAATGATCCAGACGGGGATGGCGACGAGCACCACCAGCAGGACTTCGCGAAGAAAGGGGGCATCGAACCAATCGAAATCGTTGCCCTGGTTCAAAATCGTTTGGATCCCCCCGAGAATCACGGCGAGCAGGAGAAATCCGACCAGATCGAAGCGTTCGCTCCGCGGGATGAAGGGGCGGTCACGGAGCAAGGCCGCGGTGATTCCCGCGATGGTCAGTGCACAGGGGATATTGAGGGCGAAGAGCGCGCGCCAGCCCAATTCGTCCGCGATCCATCCGCCCGTCGCGAGGCCCAGGGTAAAGGGCATCAAGGTAAAGAGCCCCCAAATCGCCAGTCCCATCGACTTCCGCTGATCCGGATACTCTTTCAGGAGCAGGGTCTGTCCGAGCGGCAGGGTGAGGCCGCCGGAGAGGCCGAGCAGGATCCGCGCCGGCAGAAAAATCGCGATCGTGTCGCCGACCAGACAGAGGAGCGAGGCGCCGGCATAGACGATGAACGCGCCCACGAAGACGGGCGCTTCCCCGAACCGGCCGGAGAGCCAGCGGGCAATCGGAAACGCCAGCGCGAGCGCGATCATGAAGTCGGTCTGAGCCCAGGTGCCGAAGCTGGGCTGCACCCCGCCCAGGTTACCCGCCGCATGCGGCAGCAGCGCGACATAGGAGCCCGCATTGAAGAGCACGACCATGTGGGCCAGACCGAGGGCGAGGTTGAAGAGGAGGAACTGCCAGCCGCGAAGTCGTGGGGACGATGCATCAGACATGGGACGGACGCTCACGCGTACTGCGGTTAAAATGACGGCGAATATCTCGGCTGCTCCTCGTGCCCCCCGTCGGCTCTGCGCGCCTCCGCCGCCGGCTCGAGAGGACGATGGGTGAAATAGATGGCGAGCCCGGTGAAAAGCATGCCGCCGACCAGATTGCCGAGGGTGACGGGAATCTGGTTCCAGAGCCACCAATCCGCGACCGTGACATGGGCGCCCAGCAGCATGCCGGCCGGAATCGCGAACATGTTGACCACCGCATGCTCGAATCCCTGCGAGAAGAACAGGACGGTCGGTCCCCAGATGGCGAGGATTTTCCCCGACAATGACGTGGTCGCAAAGGCAAAGACCACCGCCAGGCTGACCATCCAGTTGCACAGGATGCCCTTCGTGAACACCGTCAGCATCCCGGCCGGGCCGTGTGACGCGTAGTAATTCGTTTTGGCTTCGGCGATCGCGATGAGTTTCGTGCCGGCCGCCGAGACGGCGGCGTCTCCTCCGGTCGTGAGGACGATCGCCAAAAGTCCCGCATAGAGCGTGCTGCCGATCAGATTGCCCAGAAACACCCAGCTCCAATTCGTCAGGACCCGCCTCACGCAGGCGTTCGCTTTTCCGTCGGCCGTGGCGCAGGGGAGCAGCGCAAAACTGCCGGTGATGATCTCCGTCCGGAGCAGGACCGCCAGGCAGAGTCCGAACGGAAAGAGCAGCGAGCCCACGAGCCAGCTGCCGGTTTCGACGGCGGCGGTGACCGCCATGCTGGTGGCGACGCCGAGATAGGCGCCGGCCAGGGCGCCGCGGATCAGCAGGTGCCGGGCGGGAAGATCCAGCTTCAAGGCGCCGGTCGACACCATCTCGCCGACGATCTGTTGGGGTTTTACATAGTCCATGTCATGACTCCAATCCGCCGAGTCCGGGACACCGTGCGACCGCAGCAAAGTAAAGAGCAACTTTGAGACCAACGGACAGACGGAGTCGACCGGAGGGACGTCACGCAAGGGAAGCCGTGTTTCCGGCTCTGCGCCGGCGCTGAGAGGCAAGGGTGTCCCGGTAACGGATGAGGAGCGCGGCGGCCTGTGTGGATTCACGATGAGCGGGTAGTGCGAATCCGCTCGGTCCGCAGAATGCGGCGATTGATCGCGGTGAACGGCCTGGGCGGGTGCGTCACGGTCGCTGCCTGTGGGCGCTGTTCCCGCCGGCTACGGCCGGTCGAGCGGGATACGCACGCTGATGGCTCCGGCCAGGTCGCCTTCATGCGCCCCTTCTCTGGGATAGCCGGAAATGTCCCATTCTCCCTTCGGCTCGCCGTGGCAGGCCAGGCATTCGCGCATGTAGTAGATCGGCATGATGACCCGCAGGGTCCTGCCGGATTCGGTCAACTCACTGACGTAGGCTTCGCTGTTCGGCCGGTCGGCCAGCCAGCGGAGGACCGAGGATTCATACTCATCCGGCTCATTCTTGGGATTGCGCGGCGTGAGCGCGGTCTGTTTGAGCCGGACGTGGGACCGCTTTGAGAACCGCGCCGCCGCCTGGCTGCCGTAGGTCGCAGGAATAAAGTTCTTGTACCCGATGCCGCGCTGATTGATGACCACCTGCGCGTCGCGCACGACCTCTCTGCTTGCCTCGATCAGTGCGGGCAACAGCTCCCGCGCGAGCGGGGGAACGGCAAAGTCCGTCTGTTTGGCGGAGAGCGTATTCAGATCAATGTCGGTCTTTTTGCGGAACTCTTCCCGAAGCTGTTGGTCAAAGACATCGGGCGTGAATCCCTTCTCCCCTTTGTGCGGATCATCGATCAACGGTTGATTCTGCTCGATGACGAGGCGGCCGGCTTGCAGCAGTTTCGCCAGCAGCCGGGCGGTCTCTTCTGCCTCGGCGCGGAGCCGTTCAGGAGGAGATGCCTGGGCGGACCATACTCCGAGCGTTAGCCCGAGCAGGATGATCGGGAACCACAATCGACGTACCATAGGACCTCCTCGGCGGCGGTTAGTGGGGGGACGATTCTCGGCAGGTGCCCTGCGCATAGTGAGCCGGCATCTTGTTGACGTCGAAGGGCAGGCCCTCCGTCGATGCCCGTCGCGGGTAGGCGTAGGACTCCTCGAGCCATCGATGCCGCATCCTCTGAAGGCGCCCGGTTTCTCCGAGCCGGAAAATGACGTCGTTCATCAGCCAGCGCAGTCTATAGCTTTCCTCCGCCATCACGACGGCATAGCCGGCCTGGGTGAACATCAACGGCCGGCCTGCCTCGCGCGTCAGCATTCGCCACTCGTGCCGCATGGTCCTGATCATGAACTCCAACACGGGTTGTGAGCCCAGGATCACGTCGATCGGTGCGGTACCGTCGTACTCGAACGCGGCGGGGAGGGAATCGCACACGATGAGATGCTTCGGCTTTGCCACGGCACCGGCATACAGGTGCGCGGCGGTTCCCTCCTGCACGGCGACGGTCAGCCGTTCCAGCACCGCTGCGGACGACGGGCTGTCGCCGCCGTCGGTCAGGCGCGCGCGGATCCGGTCGACGAGTTCCGGCTGCTTCGTGATCCCGCTGATGCCGCCGTCGGGAAAGTAGGGAGTCGAATAGGCGAATCCCGAACGCTCGGGCGCGGGAACTCCGGCGTCGACGGCTGAGACGAAGAAATCCAGTTGGCCTTCGTTCAGCAGTAAAAAGAGATCCCGGAACCGGACCAGGTGCAGGACCGGCTCGACCGGGATCCCGCAATGGGCGGCGAGGGCCTCGCTGACGGCGCGGACCAGCTCCGCATCGAGTCCGGTCACTCTGGCGCCTTCATCCGTCCAGACGGCGGGAAATACGAAGGGGCGGAAGGGTTCGACCGCCATTCCGACCTGCACCTGGCCTCTGCGGCAGATGCCGTCCAATTGACTGGTGGTCAACGGATAAACCAGTTCGACCGCATCGAGGATCAAGCCGCAACCTTGCAGCGGCAGCAGGCAGAGGATCAGCAGCACCGGTCGCAACAGATGACCGGCCGGGCGGGGAGACGTCCGGCGATCGAGGTCGCCTGCGCCCTGCGATGTCCGACGCAGAGCGGCGCGAACCGGGCGGATCAATAGCGGATGCCGGTCAAAAAGAGCCATTGCTGCGATTCTCCGGATTGTCCACGGAAGTTGACTTCATATTGCGTGAATTGCAGGCTCAAATCGAGCGAGATTCCATGAGCGACAGGAAAGCGCACGCCGGCTTGTCCGCCGTAGAGCAGGCCGGGAGAGGTGCGTCCCTGGCCCGAGACCACGGTGCCCAACAAGGCGCCGACATAGGGAATGGCGCGGTCTTCGAGCGGGCCGAACAGCAGGTGCCGCAGCAGGCGGTTGAGCGGCATGGAAGAGGGAAAGTCCAGCAGGTCCAGGATGTTGTTCCATCGCGGGTTGAGGAACACGGCGTGCTGATCCGTCTTGAAGTCTTCCGTGTGGATGCTGAAATACTGATAGCCGAGACGCAGTTCCCCGTCGCCGTATCGCAAGGCCGTCATGCCGGCCTGCAGGGTCACTTCGCGGTCGTTCGGGGCGAACGACTGTTGGCGGAGCGCTACGTCGAAGTTGAAGGGGCGCAGGGGAAAGATTTCCAGTAACGCTTCCTGAGCCGAGGTCGGGAGAGGGCACAGGAGGAGAATCCCGATTATCCAGGGAGCCGACAGCGGAAGAGATCCCGTCGAGAGGCGATGTGCGTTGTTCGTCGACGCGGCGCGCCGGTCGGCGGGAACGATGCGGTCAATGGGAGGAGCGGGAGGCATCGGCGGTACGGCTGAGGGCGGTCGCCGAGATGCAGGATTCCATGGGCGCGGCCAGACACTCGGCTGAAGTGAGGAGTTGCTGGACGATAGGGGTGAGGTCATGGGCGCTCAGTATACGCGCATCGATGTCCACCAGAACATGGCCCGGGACCGATGAGAGATCGACGAACCGGATTCCGTTCATGGCGGATAGTGAGGTCACTAGCCGCTGATGCTGCGCCGCGCAGGACTCACCCGTGAGTTGCAGTGCAACCCGCACCCTTGTCGATTCCGCGGAGGCCGCGGCGGCGAGACTGACGGTAAGAACGACCGCCAGAGATGGTATCGGCCACTGCATATTCGCGCGTCCCATCAAATGAAGAGATGATCATCCGGCCGGCGATTACGCCGGCCGGATGCGGACGAACGTCGAGGTTTCGGCCTTACTTGGCCGGCAGTTCCCATGGCACCATCGGCATGAGCGGCATCGGTTTGGCATCGGGTGACGCCAGGAGGACGGCGATGGCTCCGCGGAGCGCTCCGGTCAACGAGTGCGTGACCAAGGGATAGGCGCCGGCCGATTCGACGACCACATCGAACGTGGCCGCGCTGCCCGGTCCGACCACATAGGTCTGCACACCGGTCAGCCTGTTGGCCGGATTGCCGCTTTCGTAGACGTTGTCCCAGATCTCGCCGATCGGGTGGAACGAAGAAAACTCGTTCGGTCCCGCGTTGACGAAGTAAATGCGCACGCGCTCGCCGGGCTTGGCATCGAGCTTTCCCCCGCCGGTGACGAACGGATGGTACTTGAAGATGCCTCCGTTGAACATCACGCCGTCATACTTCCGGTCGAACATCGCCTGCACGTCGTTGGGGTTCTTGAAATATTCCGATTGCACGAGGACATACTCTCTGTCTGCTTTCGGCCAGGCCTTGGCATCTTTCGGGTCCACGATGATGGCCCCGAACATGCCGCGGGCGACGTGTTGAATCATCGGGGGGGCGCCGCAGTGATAGAAGAAAATCCCGGGCTTCTTGGCCGTGAACGTGAAGCGGATCGTTTCGCCGGCGTTGATGGCCCGATAGTTCTTGAGGAAGTCGATTTCCGCCGCATGAAAGTCCATGGCATGCGGGTTCTTGTTCGTCGCCGGATTGGTCAGCGTGAAGTTGATCGTGTCGCCTTCGGTGACGCGGACGACCGGACCGGGGACCGTGCCGTTGAACGTCCAGGCCGCATACTTTTCCCCTCCGCCGTCGATGACGATGTCGGTTTCCAACGCGGTCATCGAGATGTCATGGGTCTTCGCGGAGGCCGGCAGGACCTGTGCCGTCAGCCCTGTCAACATGAGAGTTCCGAACCCTGCCGCGAGGGCGAGGGACCGGCGTGAACGGGTCGTTTTCATGGAGCGTCTCCTCCTTCTGGTTTGAACCGGAGCAACAGGCCCGAGGTCGGGCCGTGACGGACATACCGTCATTGATGTGGCGGACCGAGTCCGTCTGTTGAGGCCGAGGATAGCGAAAGCGCGTGATTTAAAACATGACGGATATCATGTTTGGAAAGATAATGATGGCGAGGGAACGGCCGGTTTTCAGGCCGAGGCGATGGCCTTGAGCCGGTCGAGATCGCGGATCACGAGCCGGTTGGCGGTGCCGGTGACCAGATCGTCCTGTTTGAAACGGCTCATGATTCTGATCACGGTTTCCGTGGTGGTGCCGACCATGTTGGCCATGTCTTCTCTGGTGAGGCGCAGGGGCAATCGGATGCCTTGCGACTCTTTGATCCCGTTTCTCGCGCCCAGTTCGACGAGGAGGGCGGCGAGGCGTTGATCGGCCCGTTCGAGCGCCAGCACCTTGGCCTTTTCCTGTGCCTCGTTCAGCCGGTTGCCCAGGTATTTGATGACTTCAAGCGCGGCGTCCGGGCTTCGCCGCAGCATCTCGAAATACGCCTTCTTGCTCATGCGCAGGATGCTGACGTCCCCCATGGGCTGGGCGGTGCCGGGATGGCGGGATCCGTCGAAGGCCGCGGCGTCGCAGCAGAAAAGGTCCCCCGGCATCAGCATTTTGAGGGTGCATTCTTTCCCGTCCGGGTTGGACTTAACGCACTTGACCGTGCCTTCCTTGACGATGTGGAAATATTCCGTCGGATCGCCTTCGCGGAAAATGAACTCGCCCTTGCCGTAGCGGGCTTCGGTGAGTTCGTGCAGGACGCGCTGACGGTCCTGCCCGCTCAGGATGTTGAGGAGAGGAATCTGCGCGAGCTGGCCCTGGGGCGGAGCTGCGGCCGGGCTACTTGATGATTTGCTGCGCCGCTTCGACAATGGATCGCGCTCCGATGCCAAAGTGGTCGACAAGTTCGTCGGGTTTCCCGCTGTGGGGGATGGCCCGAACCGCGAGCTTGTGGACCTTGATGCCCTCCGTGGCGACGGCACCGAGTACGGCATCGCCGAGGCCTCCGTGGGCATAGTGATCTTCGACCGTGAGGATCCGGCCCTGCGTCGCTCTGGCGTTGTCGAGCAGGGTCGTGCGGTCGATGGGAACGATGCTGTAGAGATCGATCACCCGGACGGAGATCCCCGCCGTCTTCAGCCGGTCGTAGGCCTTGAGGGCTTCGAAGAGCGTCACTCCCGCCGCGACGATCGTGAGAGCGTCGGATGCGCTGTGCCGGAGGATCTTCGAGCCGCCGATCGGGAACTGTTCCTCCGGCCCATAGAGGACGGGAGATTTCGGGCGTCCCGCCCGGAGGTACACCATCCCTTTGCGGTTGGCCGCGGTTTCGACGAGGCGATACATGGAGGTGGCATCCGACGGGTAGAGGACGGTGATCCCGGGCTGG
Source organism: Nitrospira sp. UBA5699 (assembly GCA_002420105.1). Taxonomy (GTDB): domain Bacteria; phylum Nitrospirota; class Nitrospiria; order Nitrospirales; family Nitrospiraceae; genus Nitrospira_C. Next base: position 38,970 of record DIHJ01000068.1, on the reverse strand, counting down.
GCGGCCATCATGGCGATGTCCTCCAGGCCCATCTGCGAAGGGCCGTCCTCCCCGATGCTGACCCCGACGTGCGTGCCCACCAGCTTGATGTTGGATTGGCTGATGGCCGCCATACGGATGAAATCGTACGCGCGGGTGAAGAAGGCGGCGAAGGTCGCAGCGAAGGGGACTTTGCCGCAGGCGGCAAGCCCTGCCGCTGCGCCCAGCATATTCTGCTCCGCGATGAAATTCTCGAAGAACCGGTCGGGAAATTTCTTGCCGAACTTGTCGGTGTAGGTCGAATTCTTCACGTCCGCATCGAGGCCGACGACCAGGGGATTGACGGCCCCCAGCGCTTCCAGCGCGACGCCGAACGCTTCGCGCGTCGCAGCGGACTCGCCGGGTTTGTAGGGCGGGGCCGGAAGCGGAGCGGCTGTCGAGGGGGCGAGAGCGGCGGCCGACGGTTTCTGTATTGTGAGCGTCGCGCCGTTCGGCTTCAGCCGCCCGGTCAATTCCTCGACGGCCTTCCGGGTTTCCTCGCCTTGAGGAACCGGTTTCCCGTGCCAGCTCGGATGGTCTTCCATGAAGGAAACGCCCTTGCCCTTGAAGGTCTTGGCCAGAAGCACGGTCGGGGTCTTCTTGGTACGAGCCGCTTCGTCGAATGCCGCCAGCACAGCCGGAAGATCGTGCCCGTCGACTACGATGGCGTGCCAGCCGAAGCCGCTCCAGCGCGCGCGATAGGCGTCCATGTCGTGCTGGAGCATCGTGGGATCGCTCTGCCCGAGCCGGTTGACATCGACGATCGCGCAGAGGTTGTCCAGGCGATGTTGCCGGGCTACTTCCGCCGCTTCCCAGACCGACCCTTCGACCGATTCGCCGTCGCCCATCAGCACGTAGGTGCGATGGTCGAGCTTGTCGACGTACTTTGCGTTCAAGGCGATGCCGACGCCGACGGGCAATCCTTGTCCCAGCGAGCCGGTGGCCATGTCGACGAACGACAGCCGCGGAGTCGGGTGGCCCTCCAGATCCGAACTCAGCGTCCGTAGCTTCAGCAGGTCGCTCTTGGGAAAGAGTCCGGCTTCGGCCCAGGCGGCGTAGAGCAGGGGGGCTGCATGACCTTTCGACAGCACGAACCGGTCGCTGTTGGGCGCTTTGGGATTCTTCGGGTCATACCGCATCACCGAGAAAAACAGTGCCGCCACGAGGTCGGCCGCGGAGCAGCAGCTGGAGGGGTGCCCGCTTCCGGCTTCGCTGGTGGAGCGGACGCTCTCGATGCGCAGGTGCGTCGCGTGGTTGTGCAGTGCGTCTAACTGTTCGCGGGATAACGTCGAACCGGCCATGCCATCTCCTTTTGGTGGAACGGGTTCGCCAGGGAAGCGAAGGGTCTTTCCGTGAAGACCGCGGCTTCAGGCGGAGGGGTTTGAAACTAACAAACAGAGGGTGGGGGAGTCAATGAATGCCGGCGTGGTCGTCGCGCACCCGGCGCCAGACGTGACGTCGGGTGCAGGATTCCTACTGGTCTAATGTTGAGGATTAAATCGCCGAACTGGTCACAGTTGCCACTTCAGCTGAACAAGCACTTTCAAGACCATTAAAAGCGCTGACCGCAAAAAAGTAGGTGGTGTTGGGCGCGAGGCCGGTGATCGTTGCTGAGGGAGACGACGAGAATGTAGCACGCTCGTACGAACAGGATCCGAACATCCCTGATGAACTCTTTCCATAATGGACGATATAGCCGAGTACGCTCGGGTCTCCGACAGGGTCCCATGACAAGAACGCGGAGGCACCTCCCGGCGTAGGTGAGGATGAGTCGCCCGATCCGGAGCCAGTGCCTGTGCCGCCTCCGTTAGAGCCTTCGTTCACAGGAGTTGTGCTATCGGTAATCATGGGGCCGGGGTCACCTTCCCCACCCGATCCGCAGCCGGTCACCATCGACAGGGTGAGCATCGTAAGTCCGAGCGCCAATGTCTTGAATACCGATGCCGGCCATGCCGGCTGACGGCTGTCTGGCAGAAGGCACACCAATAGCGTGGTGATTCCCATGATGTTCCGGTCCTTCAACGACTGTTACTGGTTAATAAGAATTCGGTCTAAGCCTGGCGTGATGATGGCCGGCAAGCCGAAACCAGAGCAGATCAAAAGCAATTTACGTGCCTCACAGATTATTTTTTTTAATATTAATTATTTCAATAACTTGAGATTAAATTTACCGCATTTTGCATATCAGGATCGTGAAGTGCTGAAGGGGCTAACCTTCGGCTTGAATTCGTGGCGGGACAATTGGCAGCGAGGTTGCCGTGGTGACTCAACGGAATCGACTGGAGCGACTGGCCAGAGGAGGCTTGGACTATGGAAGGCTCATGTTAAGCGCATCGGGAGAGGCATGCCTTCAGGATTGCGAATGCAGGAGTGTACTGTCGATTACTCGGAGAGCAGGAAGGATCGGGACTGCCCTTCAATAAGGTGTCGTGGAGAAGCATACAGCTGTACAGTCGTCTCGTGTCAGTGGGTGATGGTGAATTAAGAAGTCGTGCTGATCCCCTCAGGGCGGGACCGGACGGTCCCGGAAGAACCGGAACAACAGGTAGGCGTTAATCAGGATGACGATGGAGAGGATCACATAGGTCGTGAACGTCGAGGCCAGTTGCAGGTCCACCAGCACGCGCGAGAGCCCGAAGCCCACCACCAGCCCGTCGAACGCCATGCAGATGCGCCTGAACGTTTCCGGGTCCATCCAGCGGATGAGGAACGTGCCGAGCGGAATGCCGAGGATCACGCTGGGGACGATGTAGGGAATGATCTCCATGCTGCCGGCGCTGTAGAGTCCCAGGAAGGAGTAGGCGATGCCGGTGACGACGGATTCGGCTACCCGGATGACGCCGAGCGCCGCCCGGAAATCCTGTTTCGCATAGCCCTGGTTATTGAAGAGCAGCGCGAGCGGCGGGCCGGAAATGGTGGTGACGGAGTAGAGCGTGCCGATTCCCATTCCGAACGGGATCGCGATGGCCCGTTCCGCCTGGATGGGTTTTCTGATTCCGGCGGCCTGGAGAAGAATCAGCGGCAGCAGAAAGAAATAGGTAACGAATTTGACCCAGGCCGGATGGACGAGGGAAAGGATGTAGCTCCCGATCGCCACGCCGACGACGAGGCCGATCAGAATCGGCGCCACCCGCCACCAGATGTTCGGGATGCTGCGGCGATTGATGAACAGCACATAGCTGTTGATTACCAATTCGACGAGCACCAGGGCCGGGTTCAGGAGGCGGTTGGTATAGAAGAGCAGGGCGACGGGTACGGTGATCGAGGAGAATCCGTAGCCCAGCGCGCCGTTGACGGTCGCGGCGACGAAGGTGATGAGAACGAGCACGACTTGATCCATGGTCATCGATTATCCTTTACGGGAGCCCGCGGCAAAATCTGCAAGGGTGTAGTGATCCAGGATGCCGGCAATGGCATCGCGTACGGTACCCATGACGTGCTGAACGGGACATTGCGGCTTGTCGGCATAGGGGCAATCGCGGCACTTCTGATAGGCCGTCTTGCTGACGCACCCGATCGGCGCCAGCGGACCGTCGAGAATGCGAATGACTTGGCCGAGGGTGATCTGCTCGGGCGGCTTGATCAGCGCATAGCCGCCCTTCATGCCGCGGCGGCTGGCCAGCAAGCCCGCCCGTTTCAGCGCCAGCAGGATCTGCTCCAGAAATTCGACCGGAATATGCTGGCGGGCCGCGATCTCATGGCGTTGCAACGTCGCGGTCCCGTGGGACAGGGTGAGTTCGAGGAGGGCCCGAAGGCCGTATTCGCTTTTCTTTGACAGCTTCACAGGATAGAAATGGAAATACCAAGTGAGTTAATCAAGTTTTCTGACAATAGTGCAGTTTCAGTGGCCCCGTCAAGAGAAGGGGGTGAGGAACGGACAATCGCGGATCCGTTCGCGACGGTGGGCCGCTCTGCCGAACCTCCGGAAAAGTGTCTGCAACTCCTTGATCTGAGAGGAGGTTTCTTGACAGTATCCGCCCATTCCTGGTAGCTTCTGGCTCCCTTTTCGAGACAAGAGGGGTTTCTCCAACGACGGCTGGATTGTTTGTGACCTTCCAGGAACTCATCCTCACATTGCACCGGTTCTGGGCCGATCAAGGCTGCGTTGTTCACCAGCCCTACGACCTGGAAATGGGTGCGGGAACCTTTCATCCCGCCACCTTTCTGCGGTCGCTCGGCCCCGAGCCCTGGCGCGCGGCCTACCCGCAACCCTGTCGGCGTCCGACCGACGGGCGGTACGGTGAGAACCCCAACCGGATGCAGCATTATTACCAATATCAGGTCGTGCTGAAGCCGGCGCCGGACAACATTCAAGAACTTTATCTGGAGAGTCTGGCGCGACTGGGGATCAATCCCAAGCAGCACGACATCCGGTTCGTCCAGGACGATTGGGAATCGCCGACGCTCGGGGCCTGGGGATTGGGATGGGAAGTCCGTCTCGACGGGATGGAAATCACCCAGTTCACCTATTTCCAGGAGATTGGCGGCATCGAGTTGAGTCCGATCACCGGCGAGATCACCTACGGCACCGAACGCATCGCCATGTATCTGCAGCAGGTGAACAACGTGTTCGACCTCGCCTGGACCGACGGGATCAAGTACGGCGACATTCATCATGAGACCGAAGTGCAGTTCTCGCGCTATAACTTCGAAGAAGGCGACGTGACGATGCTCATGAACGCCTTCCAGTCGTATGAAGCCGAGTGCAAGCGGCTGCTCGCGCAGACCGACACACGGCTGACACTGCCGGCGTACGACTACTGCATCAAATCCTCTCACGCCTTCAATCTGCTCGACGCCCGCGGCGCGATCAGCGTCGCGGAGCGGACCGGCTATATCGGCCGCGTGCGCGCCCTGGCACGGCAATGCGCGGAACGCTATATCGAAGAGCGCGCGGCCATGGGGCATCCGCTGCTTGAGCGCGGCAAGACCGCAGCCGGCTCGCGGCCGAGAGCCGGCTCGGGCCGCAGGTAATCCGTCGCCCATGAGCAAGTCACCAGCGAAAACGTCACGGCGAAAGACTGCGCGGCATGAGGCTGCGGCCGAGCTGCTGCTCGAAATCGGCACCGAAGAACTCCCGTACGAATTCATCGCGCCGGCGTTGGCAGCCCTGAAGGAGCATGCGGAGCGGTTGCTCGGCGAGGCGCGGCTGGCCACGGGCGCGGTCCATACCTACGGGACGCCGCGACGCCTGGTGCTGGTCGTCGAAGGCCTCGCGACCCATCAGGCGGCCGTCGTCAAAGAGGCGATGGGGCCCTCCAAGTCCGTGGCCTTCGACCAGGCCGGCCAACCGACCAAAGCCGCGGTCGGGTTTGCCGCCGGCCAGGGCGTCCCGGTCGAACGTCTGCAGGTGCGTCAAACCCCCAAAGGCGAATATCTCTTTGCGGTGAAACAGGACGCCGGGCGTCCCGCGAGGGCGGTCCTTCTGGAACTGCTGCCCCAGCTCGTCGGCCGGCTGTCGTTTCCGAAAGCCATGAAATGGAACGAGGCCGGTGTGCGCTTTGCCCGGCCGGTGCGCTGGCTGGTGACGCTCTACGGCGGCGTGCTGCTGCCGGTTGAGGCGGCGGGGATCAAGGCCGGCACCCGGACGTACGGTCACCGGGTGATCGGCGGAGGCAAAGCCGTCACGGTGCGCGACTTCCGGAGCTACCGTCAGGCACTGGAGCGGCACGGGGTGCTGGTGGAGCCGGACCGCCGCCGGGCCGCGATTGCCGAACAATTGGAACGCCTCTGCGCCAAGGCGGCGGTGCGATTGAACGTCGACGAGGCGCTCCTGGATCAGGCCGTCTTCACGACGGAATGGCCCTATGCGGTCGTCGGGGATTTCAAACCGGAATATCTGGCGGTGCCGTCGGAGATCCTCATGACCTCCATGAAGGAGCATCAGGGCTTCTTTTCGGTCCGCAACAGGACCACCGGTCAGCTGGCGCCGCACTTCGTCGCGGTGACCAATAATCAACTCAAGGACATGTCGCTGATCCGGGCCGGCAACGAGCGCGTGCTGGCCGCCCGGCTGGCCGACGCCAAATTCTTTTTCGACGAAGACCGCAGAACGAAGCTGGAGGACCGCGTCAAGAAGCTGAGCGGGGTGACCTTCCATCAAAAGCTCGGCACGATGGCGCAGAAGCAGGAGCGCGTGAGGAGGCTGGCCGGATTTCTCGCGGCGCATCTGAATCAGGACGACGAGGTGGTGCGGGCCTGCGCTCGCGCCGCGGCCCTGTGCAAGGCCGATCTGCTCACCGGCATCGTCGGGGAGTTTCCGGAGCTGCAGGGCATCATGGGCGGCGAGTATGCGAAGCACGACGGCGAGCCGGAAGCGGTGGCGCAGGCCGTCCGCGAACAATATCTTCCGCGGGCGCTCGAAGGGGAATTGCCCAAGACGCTGCCCGGCCAGGTGCTGTCGCTGGCCGACCGGTTTGATTCGATCGCGGCGTTTTTCCACGTGGGCATGATGCCGACCGGCTCGGAGGATCCGTTCGCCCTTCGTCGCCATGCCACGGCGATCGTGCGCATCGTCCTGGAGGGCAAGCTCCGCTTTGATCTGAGTCCGGTGATCGACGAAGCGCGGACGGCGGTACGGGAGCACGGATTCAAGCCGGCTCCGGACGCCGAGGCGCAGGGAAAACGGCGCATCACGGAGTTTATTTTTGAACGCGTGCGGCACTATGGCCGGACCGTACACGGGCTTCGGGACGACGTCATGGATGCGGTGCTGCGGGCGGCGTCCCATGCGGCCGTCGATCTCGTGGATCTCCTGCTGAAAATGAAGGCGCTTCAGACCGTGACGGCCAGGCCGGAGTTCGATCCGTTGATCGTGGGATTCAAGCGGGCCTCCCGCATCGTGGAAAAAGAACAGTGGGATCGCAGGCCGGTGGACGCCGCGTTGTTCACAGATGCCGCCGAAACAGAACTCCATCGGCAGGTGGGAGCCTCCCGCAAGGAATTCGATCAGCAGATGGGCAAGGGACAGTATGAGCAGGCGCTGGACGCGCTGGTCCGGATCAAGCCGGCCATCGATGCGTTCTTCGCCGGGGTGATGGTGAATGCCGAAGAGGCGGCCCTCAGGAGCAACCGCCTGTCGCTCCTCAAGGATGTCGAGGAATTGTTCAGGTCATTCGCCGACTTTTCGCGTATTATGGTACAAGGGAGCTGAGCGGAGCATGTAGGCCGATGCCCCAAGCCGAACCACTGGCGACCAAGCCTCTCCCCGACGACCGGCGGGCGACCAAGGTTCGCCGGTTCGCGATGGCGGTGACGGCGGGCCTGATCGTGCTGTGCAACTGCATTTTGCTGTTCGGGATCTGGGTCAGCGGTGTCAATCTCGACGAGTTGGTGAAGACGCCGGATCTGTTCAATTCCAAAGAAGACATTTGTTTGCGGATGACCTGGCAGCGGGTGGCCGGGGCGTCCGAGCCGGTACGACTCTGTTCGGAGTGGATCAATCTGGCGGATCCGTCCGGCAAACCGCATCTGCTCGCCAAAGACGTGAAGGTGCGGCAGGGTCCTGACGGCCAGTACTACTTCGACCGGGGCGTTCGGGCGGACTTTCGACTGTTGGGGCTCGCGCTGTTCGTCGCGGCGGTGTTGTTGCTCGGCATGTGGGCGAGACGGTATCTCGTCTCCCGGTACCGGGTACAACTCGGCATGGGCGAACCCCGCAGTCCAATATGCCTCCACTGAGGGTGGAGCAGAAGGAGAGGGCACGCGTGGCAAAGAAATACGTCTACTACTTCGGCGACGGCAAAGCCGAGGGCACCTCGAACATGAAGGAGCTGCTCGGCGGCAAGGGCGCGGGGCTGGCGGAGATGACCAATCTGGGCATTTCGGTGCCTCCCGGATTCACGATTTCGACCGAGGCCTGCGTCGAATACTACAAGCAGGGAAAGAAGTACCCTCCGGGCATGTGGGAAGCCGCGCTCCAGGCGCTCAAGCGCGTCGAGCGCTCGATGGGCATGGGCTTCGGCGATCCCGAGCGGCCGTTGCTGGTCTCCGTCCGGTCCGGTGCGCGGGCTTCGATGCCGGGGATGATGGATACGGTGTTGAACGTCGGGCTGACGACCAAGACGGTCGAAGGTCTGGCGGCCAAGACGCGCAACGACCGGTTTGCCCAGGACAGCTACCGCCGGTTCGTGTCCATGTTCGGCAGCATCGTCATGGGGGTTCCACGCGAACACTTCGAAGCGATTCTCAAGCACAAGAAGACCGAAGTCGGCGTCGCGCACGAGACGCATCTGGATGCCCGGCATCTCCGTGAGCTGGTCGCGAGCTTCAAGGCGCTGGTCAAGGAACAGACGAAGAAAGACTTCCCCGACGATCCCCTCGATCAGTTGCGGATGGCGATCAACGCCGTCTTCTCCTCCTGGTTCGGCGCGCGCGCGATCACCTATCGGCGCCTGTACGGCATTCCCGATTCCTGGGGCACCGCGGTCAACGTCGTGGCGATGGTCTTCGGCAACATGGGCGAGACGAGCGGCACCGGCGTGGCCTTCACGCGCAGCCCGAGTTCGGGCGACAAGGCGTTCTTCGGCGAGTGTCTCATGAACGCCCAGGGCGAAGACGTGGTCGCCGGCATCCGGACGCCGCTGCCGGTCAGCGCGTTGGCGAAGAACGTCCCGGAGGCCTACAAAGAGCTCGAACAGACCTACAAGAAACTCGAGAAGCATTACCGCGACATGCTCGACCTGGAGTTCACGATCCAGGAGGGCAAACTCTACATGCTGCAGACCCGCGTCGGGAAACGCACCGGGATCGCGGCCGTGAAGATCGCCGTCGATATGGTGAAGGAAGGCCTGATCTCCAAGGAGGAGGCCGTTCAGCGGATCGGTCCGGACCAGCTGGCGCAGTATCTCTATCCGATCTTCGACACGAAGGAAGAGTCGAAAGCCAATCCGCTCGGCAAGGGGTTGCCGGCCGGTCCCGGCGCGGCGGCGGGCAAGCTCGCGCTGACGCCGGACCGGGCCGTGGACATGAAGGCGGCGGGAAACCGCGTGGTGCTGGTGCGGCAGGAAACGAGCCCCGACGACATTCACGGGATGAACGCCGCGGCGGGGTTTCTGACGGCGCGCGGCGGGATGACGTCGCATGCGGCGGTCGTGGCGCGTCAGATGGGCAAGGTGTGCGTGGCGGGCTGCGAGGCGGTCGAAGTGCTGGACAGTCAGACCGTGAGAATCGGCGCCAAGACGTTCCGCGAGGGCGACTATCTGTCGATCAACGGGTCGACCGGCAACGTGTACGAAGGCGACATCCCGGTCGTCGAATCCGAAATCATCCAGGTGATCCAGGAGAAACTCGATCCGAAGAAGTCGGACAAGTATCAACGGTTCGCCACGATTCTCTCGTGGGCCGACGGGTTCCGCAAGCTCCGCGTGCGCGCCAACGCCGACGTGCCGGAACAGGCGAGCATCGCGCGCGGATTCGGCGCGGAAGGCATCGGGTTGTGCCGGACCGAGCACATGTTCTTTGCGGAAGACCGCATTCCGATCATGCAGAAGATGATTCTGGCGCGGACGAAGGAAGAACGGGAGAAATACCTCGATCAACTGCTGCCGCTGCAGAAACAGGATTTCATCGGGCTCTACCGGGAGATGCAGGGATTCCCGGTCACCATTCGGCTGCTCGATCCGCCGCTCCACGAATTCCTGCCCAAGCGCGAAGAATTGATGGTCGAGATCGCGCAGCTCGAACTGACGGGCAACGACGGGGCCAAGCTGGAAGAGAAGCGACGGCTTCTGGCGCGCGTCGAGGAGCTGCATGAATTCAATCCGATGCTGGGGCTTCGCGGCTGCCGGCTGGGGATCACCATGCCGGAGATCACGCGCATGCAGGCGCGCGCGATCGTGGAGGCGGCCTGCGAGCTCGCCAGGGAAGGCAAGAAGATCGTGCCGGAGATCATGATTCCGCTGGTGGGCATGGTGTCGGAGATGAAGTCGCAAAAGGATCTGGTCCGCGAGGTTGCGCAGGAGACGATGAAGCGCTTCAACGTAAAACTCTCCTACCTCGTCGGGACGATGATCGAACTGCCGCGCGCCGCCGTGACGGCCGACCGTATCGCCGAGGAGGCGGAGTTCTTCTCGTTCGGCACCAACGACCTGACGCAGACGACGTTCGGGTTTTCCCGGGACGATGCGGCGAAGTTCATCGATCACTACCGGACCGTGAACATCATGGAGTCGGATCCGTTCGCCGTGCTCGACCGGGAAGGCGTCGGTTCGCTGATGCGACAGGCCATCGCCGCCGGACGGAAGACCAGGCCCGGCATCAAGCTCGGCATTTGCGGCGAACACGGCGGCGACCCCAGCTCCGTCGAGTTCTGCCATCAACTGGGTCTGGACTACGTGAGCTGCTCGCCCTATCGTGTGGCGATCGCCCGGCTCGCGGCGGCCCATGCGGCGCTGGCGGAAGCCGACGCGAAGAAGGCCGCCAAGGCCGCGCCTCCCTCACGAGCGAAGTCGACGAAGTCGGCACGGACAGGCCGAGGCCGATCCCGCGTCGCTCGCAAGAAGCGGTGACCGGGCGCCCGCAGGATCTGCCGTTCATGACCCTGGCCCTTCGCCTGGCCGCGAAGGGCCGGGGGACGACCAGTCCCAACCCGATGGTCGGCGCTCTGGTGGTGAAACAGGGCCGGATCGTCGGACGGGGGTTCCATTCTCGCCCGGGGCGACCCCATGCGGAAATTCTCGCGCTTCGCCAGGCGGGACCGCGCGCGCGCGGCGGCACCCTCTACGTCACCCTCGAACCCTGTTGTCATCTCAAGAAACGGACCCCGCCCTGCGTACCGGCGGTCGTTCAATCCGGCGTCCGTCGCGTGGTCGTGGCGATGAACGATCCGAACGCCCCGGTGAAAGGAAAAGGCCTCGCGGCGCTTCGCCGGGCCGGCCTGTCCGTGACGACCGGGGTGGCGCGCCGCGAGGCGGAAGCGTTGAACAAGGCCTACCGCCACTGGATCCGGACGAAGCGTCCCTACGTCATTCTGAAGGCCGGTATGACGCTCGACGGACGAATCGCGACGGCTTCAGGAGAGTCGCGCTGGATCACGGGCATGCGGTCCCGCCGGGAGGTCCATCGGCTCCGTGCAGGCGTGGACGCGGTGCTGGTGGGAATCGGGACGGTCCTGTCCGACGATCCCTCGCTGACCGCGAGAACCGGCCCCCGTCTCGACCGACCGGCCGGCCGGCAGCCGCTGCGCATCGTCGTCGACAGCGCCTTGCGCATTCCCTTGCGGGCGCGGATTCTCTCCCGGCAGGACGTCGCACGCACGCTGGTGGCGACGACGCGGAGAGCCTCCGCCGCCAAGCTGCGCGCGCTCCGCACCCAGGGCGTCGAAACGATCGTGCTGCCCGGCGAACGGGGGAGGGTGTCCGTGGCGGCTCTCTTGGCGGAGCTCGGCCGTCGCGGGATCACCTCGCTGCTCGTCGAGGGCGGCAGTGAGATCAACGCGGCAATGCTCAGGGCCGGGCTGGTGCAGCACGTTCGTCTGTACATGGCGCCGGTGTTGTTGGGAGGCGGGAACGCCAAGGGCGTGATCGGCGGCAGAAGCCCGCTCCGTCTTGCCCAGGCCGTGAAACTGAAACGGCTGGTCGCCAGAACCGTCGGCGCCGACGTCGTGGTGGAAGGGGACTTGTGAACAGGTGGCTGTGCGCGTTGACCGTTGCCTGCGCCGTCGCCGGCGGAGCGTCCGGATATGCCCAACAGACGGCACCGGCTTCCGGCGGCCTTTCCGGCCTCGTGTTTCAGTACCTCGATTCGACGGACAGCGAAGAGTCGGACCGCCTCCTGCGCGAGATTCTGGCCCATTCCGATTCGTCCGTGGAGCGCGTCACCCGGATCATCCAGACGGAACGGGTCTATGCGAGTCAGCCGATCGGGACGCTTCCCGACGAACGGATCACCCTGCAGGGCCGCGCGTATCCGTTGGCGCTGTCCGTTCCGCTGACCTACCAGCCGTCGAAAGGGTACGGACTCGTCGTCTGCCTGCACGGCGCCGGCTTCACCGGCGAGGCCTACCTGGAACGATGGCAGGCCAGGCTGGGGGACGAGTATCTGCTGGCCTGTCCCACCTATGCGGCGGGAGCCTGGTTCACCAGGCGGGCGGAGGATCTGGTGCTCGCCACGATTCAAGAGGTACGGCGCCGGTATCATGTCGATCCGGACCGGATCTTCCTCACCGGCATGTCGAACGGGGGGATCGGCGCCTGGCTGATCGGCATGCACCACGCGCCGTTGTTTGCCGGCATCGCGCCGATGGCGAGCGGGCTGGACGACGTGCTGATGCCGTTCCTTGCCAATTTGCGGAATACGCCGATCTATATCATTCACGGCGCAAAAGACCGCGTCATGCCGGTGGAGTTGAGCCGGACGATTTCGCGGGAGCTGACGAAACTCGGCTACCCCCACGTGTATCGTGAACATCAGCGCGAGCATCCCATGGCCGGCGGCCACTATTTTCCCAGGGAGGAACTCCCGGATCTCGTCGCCTGGTTGAATCGCCAGCGCCGCGAGCCGTTCTCCACCAAGCTGACCGTCGTGCGCGAGGCCAGCCATTTTCAGCCGTTCAACTGGGTGCGGCTGGACACGACCGATCCCGTCGCCGTATTTTCCGACGATCTGATCAGCAAGAGCGACGAGCGGATCACCCGCCGCGAGTACGCGAAACTCGACGCGGCCGTCGTGGCGGCCAACCGCATCGAGGTGACCACCGAGCGGGCCCGGCGCTACAGCCTCTTCCTGAACGATCGACTCATCGATCTCTCGAAGCCGCTGACGGTCGTCACGAACGGCCGGGTGTCCTTCGAAGGAACCGTCGAGCCCTCGCTCGAGACGCTGCTGCGGCAGGCGCGTCTGCGGCAGGATCCCCGCCAGCTGTTCCCGGTCCACATTACCGTCACGGTTCCGAAACAGGCCTCATGAACGCGGGCCGGCCTGTTCCCGGCAGCGTCAAGTCGGGCATCATGGCGCTGCTCCTGGCGGTCGGGACAGGGCTGTTTCCGGGACCGGCACGGGCCGAGTCCTGCGCGCTGTCCTCTCAGCACGCGGGCGTCACGTTTCCCGTGGAGCGGGTCGATGCCGACTGGGCGTGCCGGCTGCAATCCGTCATCGGCGACCATACGACCGCCAACAAGATCGGCCCGCTCCGTACCGCCCTGTCGGAGACGATGTATCGCTATCTTCTGGATCGTCCGCCGCTGGCGGCGGCCCTGATCGATCGTCTCGGTCTCGCGCGCTATCAGGCGGAAGCGCGGGCACCGGGGCGTTATTGGGGTGCGGACGGCGAAGGCATCCAGGGACTCGTGCAACTCGTCTATGAAGATCCGACGTCGAGAATCTACTTCCTCGAGGGGACGCACGGAAAGCGGTTTCTCCCTCAGATGTCCGGCAAGGCGGTGGTGCTGCTCCGCATGCATGCCGTGAAAGAGCCGGACGGGACCGACGCGATGGACAGCACGATGATCGCCTACACGAAGTTGGACAACCGCCTGCTGTCCGGCCTCGTGTCCCTGCTTCGGCCCCTCGTCGGCGGGGTCGTCATGCGCAAGCTGACGAGGGGCGTCGAGACCGTCAACCGGCTGGGCCAGGAAATGAGGCAACGGCCCGACCGCGTCCTGCTCAAGGCCGCGGAGCCGCCCCCGCTGGCCGCGCAGGACGTCGCTTTCCTGAAGGATGCGCTGAGCGGTCTCCCGCCTCCCGGCCCTGCGAGCCGGCCGGAGGGTCGCAGACCATGACGACCTCGCGAAGCTTCGTTCTGCTCTGCACGATCGGCGTCTTCTGCTTCATCAGCTACAACATGGTGCGGATGCCGGTTCTGGCGCTGTTTGCGGAATCGCTCGGCGCAGGTCCCGAACGCATCGGCCTGATCGTGTCCGTATCGACCCTCACCGGCGTCTTTCTCAAGCTGCCCTCGGGGGCGTTGTCCGATATTTACGGGCGACGCATGCTGCTGCGCGTCGGCGTCGTGGCGTTCGGCCTGCCGCCGTTCGTCTACCTTTTCGTGTCGGACTTGAATCTGCTCACGGCGCTGCGCATGTTTCACGGGCTGGCGACGGCCATCTTTGCGCCGAGCGCCTTGGCGACGGTTGCGGAACTCTATCGGGAGCGGCGCGGGGCGGCGTTGGGTACCTACACGGCCTGCACCCAGTCCGGGGCGCTGCTCGGTCCGTTCATCGGGGGCTATCTCGTCTATGCGGCAGGTTTTTCATCCGCCTTCGTCACCGCCGGTCTGTTCGGCTGTGTCGCCATCGTCCTGTTCTACAGCCTGCATCTGACGCCGCCCCAGCCCAGGGTGCACGAAAAAGGATGGGCTCCCGTGCTGGCCGAAATGTGGAAAGGCTTCGTCGTCGTGGCGCGCAACCGCAAAGTGCTGATCACCAGTTCGACCGACGCGGCGAAGATGATCGCCAACGGCGCCCTGATGGCCTTTCTGCCCCTCTACGGCGTCTCGGTGGGATTGAATCCCGGTGAAGTCGGGCTCCTGTTCACCGTCCAGGCGCTTACGTCGTTTCTGTCCAAGCCGGTCATGGGACGTGTCTCGGACCGGATGGGACGGCAGCCGCTCATCATGACCGGTCTGCTGATCTGCGCGGCGACATTCGTCTGCATTCCCCACGTCTCGGTCTTCGCCGTGCTGCTCCTGCTCTCCGCCGGCTTCGGATTCGGCGAGGCGGTGGTGTCCTCCTCGTCGTCGGCCTTCGTCGCGGATAGCTCGGAGTTCAAGACGCTCGGCGCCGGCATGGGCATGCAGGGGACGATCGGCGACATCGGCCACGCCGCCGGGCCGTTACTGGCCGGGCTGTTGATCGCCAACATGAGCTATGCCGGCGCCTTTGCGATCATCGCCGCCATGCAGTTGGCCGCTGCCGGCCTGTTCTGGCTGACGATGAGACAGGCATAGGGCAAAGCCATTATAATGGGGCGGTCATGCGGGAGTTCACGACGGAAGATACGGTCATCGGCGTCGTGGCCGCCGTCGGGGTGGTCGTGCTGATCGCCCTGTTCGTGTATGTGGTTCGACAAATTCTGAAAAAGGAATCGTAGCTGACAGCTGAGGGCTGTGAGCTGAAGGCGGGGTTATGTTCACCGGCATCGTCGAAGAAATGGGCGCCGTCACCTCCATGGAACGCACTCTCGCCGGAACGAGGATGACGATCCTGGCCTCGACCGTCATGGGGGACCTGAAGATCGGGGACAGCGTCAGCGTCAACGGGATCTGTCTGACCGTTGTAGCGAAGGGCGAGCGGGACTTTGTCGTGGACGTGTCGCCCGAGACGCTGTCGGTGACGACGCTCGGCCGGCTGGCACCCGGCGCGCCGGTGAATCTCGAGCGGGCGATGAAGCTGAACGAGCGGATCGGGGGACACCTCGTCGCGGGCCACGTCGACGGCGTCGGGACGATCAGGAGCCGGCATCAGGAGGGGAACGCGATCTTCTTCACCATCGAAGCGCCGTCTGAAATCTTGCGTTATTGCGTGACGAAAGGCTCGATTACGGTCGACGGCATCAGTCTGACGATCAACGAAGTCGGCGATCATTCTTTCTCGGTGGCGATTATTCCGCACACGGCCAACGTGACGACGCTGGGCCTCAAGCAAGTGGACGATACGGTCAATCTCGAGTCAGACCTCATCGGCAAGTACGTCGAACGGCTCCTTCAGGAGCGCAGCCAGCTGCCGAAATCGACGCCGATCATCGACAAGGACTATCTCCAGAAGCGGGGATTGCTCTGACTCCGGTTCGGCGTCTGAATCGGAACGGGGAGCCTCGTTACGGTTGATTCTGCGCCGACGAGCGGTAGGTAAAGTAGAGGACGATTCCTGCCAAGACTGAGACGAGCACCCCGAATCCCATCTGGACGCCGAAACCGATCGGTCCCACGTAAATCTTGTAGAGCTGCAATAAGACGATCGGCAGCCCCACCGCCAGGGCGAGCGCCACCATGTGGCGCCTCAGATAGATCGGCTCGCCCGGTTTTCTCTGTCCTCTCACCGCGTCATCACTCTTCGATCGTGGAAATATCGCCGGGATCCTGTCCCAACTCCTTCGCCTTCAGCACCCTGCGCATGATCTTGCCGGAACGGGTTTTCGGCAGGGAGGCGACGATGTCGATCTCCGACGGGACGGCGATCTTTCCGAGTTCCTGTTTGACCTGCTCTTTGATCGAATGGATCAACTCGGGGCTTTCCGTCTCGCCCTGTTTTAAAATGATGAAGGCCTTGATGGATTCTCCGACGGTTTTGTGCGGTTTGCCGATGACGGCGGCCTCCGCGACCGCATGGTGGCTGACGAGCGCGCTTTCCACTTCGGCGGTGCCCAGCCGGTTGCCCGCCACCTTGATGACGTCGTCCGCGCGGCCCATGAACCACAGATAGCCGTCGGCGTCCTTGTGGCAGACGTCGCCCGCGGTGTAGCAGTTGGGAATCGTGTACCAGTAGCTCTTGTAGCGTTCCGGATCCTTGTAAATGGTGCGCATCATCGAGGGCCAGGGCTTTTTGATGACGGCGAATCCGCCCTGATTGGCGGGGAGGCTGTTGCCCTCCCGGTCGACGACGTCGGCTTCGATGCCCAGGAACGGCCTGGTGGCGGACCCGGGTTTCAACGGGACGGTCGGAAGCGGCGTGATGAGAATGGCGCCGGTTTCCGTTTGCCACCAGGTGTC
>DIHJ01000068.1:21929-22219 GCA_002420105.1 Nitrospira sp. UBA5699 | reverse complement strand
ATGATGGGTTTGTCGCCGCCGGCTGCGCGGTGGAACCACTCCCAGGCTTCGGGGTTGATCGGTTCGCCGACGCTGCCGAGAATGCGCAGGCTGGAGAGATCGTATTTCTTGGGCCAGTCCTCGCCATGGCGCATCAGGAGGCGAATGGCGGTCGGCGTCGTGTAGAAGATCGAGACGCCGTACCGTTCGATCAGGTCCCACCAGCGGCCCGGGTTGGGATAATCCGGCTTGCCTTCCGCGGTCAGGATCGTGGCGCCGTTCAGAAGGGGGCCGTAGACGATGTAGCTGTG
>DIHJ01000068.1:0-21838 GCA_002420105.1 Nitrospira sp. UBA5699 | reverse complement strand
TAGACGATGTAGCTGTGCCCCGTGACCCAGCCCGGATCGGCGACGCAGAAATAGACGTCGTCATCCTTCAGATCGAAGACATATTTCGTGGTGGCATAGGTTCCGACCATGTATCCGCCGTGGACATGGACGACGCCCTTCGGCTTGCCCGTGGTGCCGGAGGTGTACAGGATGTACAGCGGGGATTCCGAGTCCAATTTCTCCGCCTCGCACACGGCCTTCTCGCCCTTGAGCCAGTCGTGCCAGTCGATCTCCTTGGGCGTCACGAGCGCCGGTCCGGGATTCTGGCGTTTCACGACGACGACATGCTCCACGGTGGCGCAGGTCTTGAGCGCCTGATCGACGATCGGCTTGAGATGGACGACCTTGCCGCGATCGAACCCGACGTCGGCGGTGATGACCAGCCTGGCTTCGGCGTCGTTGATGCGGCTGGCCAGGGCCGGCGCGCTGAAGCCGGAATAGACGACGCTGTGGATGACGCCGAGGCGAGCGCAGGCCAACATCGCGACGATCTGTTCGGGGATTTTGGGGAGGTAGATCGTGACGCGGTCGCCTTTGCGCAGGCCCAGTTTCTTGAGCGCGTTGGCGCAGCGGTTGACCTGCCGGTAGAGCTCGCCGTAGGTGAAGACCCGCTCCTGATCGTTCTCGCCGACCCAGATCAGCGCGACCTTGTTCTTGCGCCAGCTGTTCACATGACGATCGAGGCAGTTGTAGGCGATGTTGCAGGTGGCGCCGACGAACCATTTGGCCCAGGGGTAGTCCCATTCCAGGACCTTGTTCCAGGGGGAAAACCAGTCCAATTCCTTCGCCATCCCGCTCCAGAACCCCTCGGGATCGGCGATGGATTTCTTGTACTCGGCTTCATAGTCCTTGATATAGGCGGCTGCCTTGACCTTGGCGCTGGGCTGGTAGACGCGGCTTTCTTTCAAAAGAGTCTCGATGTTCTCCGTCATAGGGGACACACTCCTTGAATTCCGGACTCGGACACGATCGGACGCTCGATCACGCCGTTCATTATTATGGTGAAGCGGCGGCAGCGGCGCAACCATACAACGGTCCGGCCGGCGATGCAATTCCTCCCGGGACGGCGCGGTTTCTTGACAGTCATGCGGAGGCCAGAGTAGGCTGACTTTACAACAGCGTCTCGCGCCGGTCACGATGATGCGTTCAAGATCACGCCGCCGAATTCAGCTTTCGTGTCTCGCCGTTTTTTCTCTCGCCCTCTTCTCGCTCTGCGGTCTTCCCACGGTCTCGGCCCAGATGGGCAAACCAGAAGGGCTGTATTACAAGTCCTGGGCCGTGATCATCGGAGTCGAAAACTATCTCCTCGCGCCGAAAATACCCGGAGTGATCGAGGATGCCAAGGCGGTCGCCCAGGCGTTCCGGCGTCTCGGGTTCGACGAGGTCGTCGAACTGTACGACCGGGACGCCAGTTCACGGCGTCTGCAACAGACGCTGGCGGATTTCCTGCCGCGGAAAGTCGGCCGGCAGGACCGGCTGGTCATCTATTTTGCCGGCCATGCGGGGATCACGCAAGGGTCCTCCGGCAAGGAACTCGGGTATCTCGTTCCCTGGGATGCCCAGATCGGCAATGTGTCCAAAGCGATCACCTTCGAACAGCTCAAGGAGTTCAGCCATCGAAGCGCTTCCAAGCATACGCTGTTCCTGCTCGATGCGGCGGTCCGGGGGTGGGAGATCAGCGCCGTCCAGGCACTGTCGCTGGAAGGACGCAGCGCGCCGGAGGAGGACACCGAGAAACGCGCCGTGCAGGTCTTGACGGCGGGGGACAAGGGCGAGTCTCCGGGCCGCAAGCAGGACCGCAGTCTTTTTGTCCAGGCCCTGGTCAACGCGCTGGCCGGCGACGCCGATCTGGATAAGAACGGCTGGCTCATGGCTTCCGAAGTGGGAAAGTACGTCAGTGCTCAGGTGCAGGACCAGACGAAGGGCGCGCAGCATGCGACGTTCACGCAGCTCGAGGGCGACGGCGACACCATCATGATCGAGGGCCGCAAGGCGGCGTTCCGGCTGGGCGGGGAACCGCAATCCCCGGCCGAACGGCAGCAGGCCGCCAGGATGCAATACGACCAGGCCTTCGGTCTGCTGCAGACGGGGAAGGCGCCGGATGAGGCTCTGGAACGGCTGAACAAGGCGCTGGAGTACGACCCGACGTTCGGAGACGCCTACGTCCTCAAGAGCTATGTGCGGCTGGAAGTTCTCCCGAATCTTGACGAAGCGCTGGCTGCGGCGAAGGCCGCCGTGCAGTATGCGCCCAAGAACCCGGACTCGCATTACACCCTGGGATTGATCTGCGAGAAGCGCGGACAGTATGCGGAAGCGGAACGGGCGATGCGCGAAGCCCTGGTCGTCAATCCGACCTATCTCGATGTCTACTTCTCGCTCGGCACGATGTATGCCGACGGCATGAAGGATCAGAAAAAGGCGGTCGAGGCGTTTGAGCGGTACCTCGAGTTGGGAGGGAACCACAGCCGCGCCCGGGAAGCCGTGGCGCAGTCGCGATCGTCCGGCACTCCGCCCGCCCCGTCGACGCCTTAATCTTTCCCGCCTCCCTTGAGATAGCCCAATCCGATCTTCAGCGCCCGCCTGGTGATCTCCGCCCAGCGGACCTGCGGGTATTCCGCCAGCACGGCGGCCGCTTTGGGATCTTGCACGTCGAGATTGAGAATTTTGATGATGCCGTCGTCGATTTGCACGTCAGCCACAGTCGTCCTCCTTGGATAAGTATCGGGACGGTCAACCAGCGGCGCGCTGTTGCGTTGACTGAACCGAGGGTGCATGTTAGCATGATTTCGCTCGATTTCTCGAACGGTTGGAGAGGCTTTCGCCCTGGTCGGGTCCGAGGGAAATCGCCTATTTTTCTTTCAAGGAGGACGTCGCATGAACCAGCCACGAGGATTGTTCTCAAGGGTGACCGGCGGGGGGATCGCCTTGGTGTTGTTGATCGGGCTTGCGGCATGCGGCGGTCCTCCGAAGTGGGTGAAGCAAGGCTCGGGGGCCTATAACGAAAAGGACAGCAAATCGTTCTACGGTGTCGGCTCGGTGTCCGGCGTCCGGAACGAGCCGCTGGCCTGGGATACCGCGGAGAACCGGGGCAGGGCGGAAATCGCCAAGTCGTTCGAGACCTATACCGGATACCTGATGCGGGACTATGCCGCCTCCACCACGGCCGGAGATTTCTCGCGGAATACCGAGGAACAGAACGTCGAACGGGCGATCAAGACCATCACGACGACGACGCTCAGCGGCGTGCGGCCCGTCGATCGCTATAAGGATGAAAAGACCAACACCTACTATGTGCTGACCAAGCTCAGCCTCGAGGACATGAAGAACAACCTCGAGCAGGCGAAGGAGCTCAATGCTCAGGTCCGCGATTTTGTGCGAAAGAACGCCGACCGTCTCTTCGAGCGACTGGAGAAGGAAGAGGACAAGCGCGCCACCCGGTAACGGCGCAGGCATCAAGGAGCACACGATGAGAGGTTCTGTAATCGGGGATCGATATCGCGTCGGCGCACGGGCGGCGCTCTGCCTCCTGCTGCTCGGGCTGGGCGGGTGCGGAGCCGAAACCAGAGTGACGCGGGTGGACGCCGGCGTCGTCACCGATCTGAGCGGTCGGTGGAACGATACCGATTCCCGCATGGTGGCGGAGGCCATGGTCAAGGAGGCGCTGGAATATCCCTGGTTGAACAACTTCAGCCAGGCCAACCGCCGCCAGCCGGTGGTCGTGGTGGGCACGGTGCTCAACAACAGCCACGAGCACATCAACGTGCAGACCTTCGTGACGGATTTGGAGCGGGAGCTCACCAATTCCCAGAAGGTCACCTTCGTGGCGGGCAAGGGCGAGCGGGAAGAGGTCCGCACCGAGCGCAAAGAACAGGCGATGTACGCCAGGGAGGATACGCAGAAAGCTCCCGGCAAGGAAATCGGCGCCGATTACATGATGAAAGGCACGATCGCGACGATTCTGGACGAAGCAGACGGCACCAAGGCGATGTTCTATCAAGTCGATCTGCAGATGGTGGATTTGGAGAGCAACGCCAAAGTCTGGTTCGGCCAGAAGAAGATCAAGAAAGTCATCGAGAAAAAACGCACCATTTTTTAGGCTCCACGACCTCCGTTGAGCCCTCTTGCCTCACGCCTCACCGCTCATCCTTCCGGACGGTGGGGCGTTTGTCTGTCCGCGCAACCCTTCGCCGCAGTCCTGCTCCTTCTGGTTCTGACGGGCTGCGGCCCCTCGGTCAGTCACTACCTGCTCGTCGAGGACAGCCTCGGCAGGGGCAATTTCCAGCAGGCCGATAAGATCCTGCAACAGGCTGAAAAGGAGTACGGGGCGAAGAACCGTGTGCTCTACGGCATGGACCGCGGCATGACGCTGCAACTGGCCGGAGACTACCGGCAGAGCAATGCCGTGCTGGAGCAGGCGGAGGAGGAGATCGAGCGCCTCTATACGAGGACCGTGCGGTCGGAGACGCTCGCCTTCATGACGAACGATAACGCTCTGCCTTACGAGGGCGAGCCCTATGAGCAGGTGATGATCAACGTGATGAAAGCGTTGAACTACGCCTCCCTGAACGAGTGGCAGGACGCGCTCGTCGAGGCCCGCCGCATCGATCATCGCCTCAACGTCCTGGCCGATCGCGCCAAGGATAAAGCGGCCTATCGGGACGACGGGTTTGCGCGGTATCTGAGCGGCATCCTCTACGAAAGCGTCGGGGACGTGAACAACGCGTTCATTGCCTATCGGAAAGCCTACGAGACATTTGAATCGACGCGCACGTGGTCGCGCACGGGCGTGCCGGCGCAGTTGCGGGCCGATCTGCTGCGGACCGCCGACGCGCTGCACTTGAGTCAGGAATTCGCGGACTACCAGCGCGCGTTTCCCGAGACCATCTGGCAGAGCCGCGACGCGCAGCAACCGCTCGCTCAAGTGATCGTGATCAGCTATAATGGGCGCGCGCCGCGCAAGGAGGATCAGTTTCTTGACCTGCCGATCAGTCTCGACGCACTGCAACTGGTGCTGCTCAACCGCGGATTTTCGCAATCGAATCGCCGCCAGGACCGGGCGTTCGACAGCGTGCTGTACGGGCTCAACGGGCGCGTCGTCCGGGTGGCGCTGCCGCGTCTGGTCCCTCAGAAGACGCAGGTTCCGGTCGATGTGATTCAACTGATGGGCGACAACGGATCCGCGATACAGCTTCGAACGGAAAATGTGCAAAACGTGACGGCGTTGGCCGAGAAGGCGCTCTCGGAGCGGATGGCCGGCATCACGGTGAAGGCCTTGGCCCGGGCGGCGGTGAAATTCAGCATGGCCGAAGGCGCCACCAGAGGCGCGCAGCAGGCGGCGGGAAAGGATGCGGCGCCTTGGGTCGGACTCCTGGTCGGATTGGTGACCAAGGGGCTGGCGGTCGCTTCCGAAGAGGCGGACAAGCGCAGCTGGCGGACGCTGCCGGATGAAATCCATCTGGCGCGCGCCTGGGTGGCGCCGGGACAGTATCGGTTGCCGGGAGCTCTGCCGGCCGGAGGAAGCCATCCGGGCGACGCGCCTCCTTCGAGTCGGACGCTGTCGCTTCGGGCCGGCGAAACCGCCGTGCTCATTCAACGGGTGATCCCATGACCGGTCGCGACAAGCGCCTGCGGCGCGGGGCCGGTTGTGTCCTCGGCTGCTTCATCCTGGCCGGTTGCTCCTGGTTCGGAGGGCAGGGGAAGCCCGCCTGGATCGACGGTGTCAGTCCGGAGTATCCGCCGGCGCAATATCTCACCGGCGTCGGGCAGGGGGACAACCGCGCGGTGGCGGAAGATCAGGCCTATGCCTCGCTGGCCAGGATCTTCAAGGCCGAAGTGTCGGCTCAATCGAAGGATTGGGAGTCGTATCTGGTCATCGAGCAACGCGGTCAAAGCCGCGACGAACGGCGGCTGACGCTGGATAATCTGACGCGGGTCTCCACCGACAAGGTGCTCGAAAACGTCAAGATCGTGGACCGCTGGTACGATCCGAGGAAAGGGCTGCACTACGCCCTGGCCGGGATGAACCGGCCCCAGGCTGAAGCGGCCTTCGCGGAGCGGATGACCGAACTGGATCGGTCCGTACAGTCGGATGTCGAGGAAGCCCGTCGCACCTCCGACAAACTCGCGAAGGTCAGGGGGTTCCGGCGGGCCGTCCGCAATCTGGTCCTGCGCGAGACCTACAACGCGGACCTTCGCGTGATCAGGCCGAGCGGCCAGGGCACCGCGGCTCCCTATCGGGTCCAGGAATTGACCCGTGAACTTGAGGAATTTCTCTCATCGAACCTCGTGCTCGCGGTTTCGGTGACGGGAGACCAGGTCGAGCCGGTCCAGCGGGCCTTGACGGAAGGGTTGCTCAAAGAGGGACTGCAGGTCGCGAGCCGGCCGCCGGAAGGCGGGCCGAGGACCGGCGGAAACGGGGCGCCTGCGGCCCCCGAATTGCTGATCCGCGGCATGGTGCGGGTCTGGCCCGTCGATATCCGCGACCCGCAGTTTACGTATGTGCGGTGGTGCAGCGATTTCGAGGTAGTGGACCTGACGACGCAGCGGGTCGTCGGGGCGATATCCAAAGGCGGAAAGGAAGGGCATTTGTCCGAGCGCGAAGCGACGGCGAAAGTCGTCAGAGTCATGCAGCAGGATATGTCGTCGGATGTGGCAAAGGCGATTGCCGCGCATGTTTACGGAGAGTCGGAACTGCCGGCCGAGGCGGTCCGTCCTGCGGGATGTCCGAGGGACGGATCCGGCGCGAAGCCGGCCACTGCAACTCACTAATCATGTTGGAGGGGAGAGGACAGGCATGAGCAGATCGAAGCAGGGTGCGAGAGCGCCGCGGAGTCGCGGACGGGGATTGACGGCGACCCAACAGCGTGTGCCGAGCCGGTTGGCCAAGCGCCGGCTGGGCGAGCGGTTGAAGAACGACACGGCCTCATTCAACAAGGGGAACCTGGCGGACAAGCTTCGCCGGGAGGGGTACGAAGAGGTGCCGTTGGACGAACTGCAGGATCGGCTCTCGAAAATGCCCGGCCCGCTGGCCGCGGTGATTCTGAAAGGGAGGGTCTGATCCATGCCGTACTATTATTTCGATTCGACCGCCCTGGTGAAACGCTACAGCATGGAACGCGGCACGCGGATCGTGAACAAGTTGATGGTCAAGCGAGGGAAAGTCGCGATTCTGCCGACCTGGACGGTTACGGAACTGTTTTCGGCATTTTCCAACCGGGCCCAGGAGGGTGACCTGACCAGGGACGACTGCTACTCGGTCATTCACAAGTTCGAGCGAGAGTCGGCGGAAGGGCTGTTTCAATTCATCGCGCCGACGATGCAGACGTATCTCGCCACG
Source organism: Nitrospira sp. UBA5699 (assembly GCA_002420105.1). Lineage (GTDB taxonomy): Bacteria > Nitrospirota > Nitrospiria > Nitrospirales > Nitrospiraceae > Nitrospira_C. The sequence continues at coordinate 14,481 of DIHJ01000068.1, read as the reverse complement.
AAGGAACTGGTGATGGAGTATCCGGCTCTCCGGACGCTGCAGGTCTTGCATCTGGCGCTGGCGCTGGAGTTGAAACCGCTCCGGTTGACGGTTGTGAGCGCGGACGTCGCGCTCCTGGCGGCGAGCAAAACCGCCGGCCTCCACATCATCAATCCGGAAGAAGATTAGGAAGGGCGACTCAGGGACACTGGTAGTCGGTGATCATGGAGGCGACGACGATCACCCAGTCGTCGGCCGTCTCGCGCAACCGGTTGGCCCGTTCGGCCAGGGCCGCCTGCGGGGGGGCGTCGGACGCCAGGTCGGACAGGGCGTGCTGCACGGCTCCCTGAGCCAGGGCCAGACTGCCGCACACGCCGGAGGAGGCCGGCAGCTGCCCGCCGGCCCGCCGGAAGAGGGCCATGGCGCGGTAGCCGTGCTCCTGCGAGCGGAAGAGCGATTCCGCCCCTTTGTACATCCGGACGGCTGCGGAGTCGTCCCGGTTGACCAGGCTCAGCCGTTTCGCCATGAGCGCCGCGCGTCCCATGTTCATCGCCGCGCCTTCGGGATCGTCGTTGCCGATCGCCTCCTCCGCCTTCACGCGCAAGCGCTCCATTTCGGCCGTATCGCCGATCGTTTGAGCCCATCCCGTCCCTTCGAAGGATCCGGCGACCGCCCCAACCGCGAATGCGATGAGACAGGTGCTCACGAGCCGTGTCATCCGGACGACCTCAACGGACGCGGGCCACGTTCTATTGGAGGTATTCCCATGTATCGATCTGTTTGATGCTCCAATTGAGGGCTTCCTTGAGCTTCGCGATTTTGGGATCCATGTCGTTCCCGTGGAAATGAGCCAACGATTTTTGCAGGGCGAAGAGCGGTTCATACGCTCGCCGGTCCGGCAGCTTCCCGAGCGCCCAGGCCGCTTCGGTCTTGACGACAAGGTCATCCGTCTTCAACGTGTCGAGCAACGGATCGATGATCGTGAAATCCCCGTGGAGCGCGCCGACCAGGCCGAGCGCTTTCGCGGCGGTGGCGCGGAGCTCGGGAGGACCTGATTTCATCGTGTCGATCAGGGTCGGAATCGTCTCCTTCTGTCCGATATTTCCCAGCGCCAGGGCCGCAGCCTTCGCGATCTCCGGATCAGGCCCCTTCAGCGCGACGAGCAGCCTGGGGACGGATTTGACCGAGAACAGGTGGCCGAACAGGGTGATCAACCGCACCTTGCGGGCCGCCGGCGTTGCGGGATTGTCGTAGAGCGTGAACAGTCGATCCTCCTGCCCCCAGTCTGCCGTGACCAGGATGGGGAAGTCGTACTCCTCCAGCCGCTCCTGCAGTTTCGCCATCGCATAGGCGGAAGGGTTGCCGGCTTTCGCGGCGTCGGCGGCCTGTTGGGCGTCGGAGAATTCGGTCCGAACCTCTTTGCGCCACCCCGCCGGCTTTCCGTCCAGCGAGTAGGCGAGCTGACAGGCGGGGCCTTTCCAGGTTCGCACGGGCGAATCGGGCAGGTCCGCATCACCTCCCGAGGCCATGGTGCCTTCCCAGACCTTACGTTGTTCGCATTTGACCTTGAAGACCGTATCGTGCGCCTGGGCCGGGTTGGAGACGATCGTATAGCCGAGTTCGCCGAACCGTCCGGCGACAAGATCACGCAACGACTGGGGCTCCGTCCGGCCTTGGTCGGTCAACGCGCGAACCTCGAGGAGGATCCGATCAATCTTCTGAAGTTGCTGCTTCTGTTGCTCGGTCAACGCTTCTCGGCGGGCCCATCCGTCGGAGGCGGGCAGGAGGGAACCGAGCAGGAACCAGATGAGGATTCGTGCCAGCGGCATACGGCCGTTACTCTACCCAAGCGGCCGCGGGCGTTGCAAGGTGGGAAACGGCCGGCAGGGACGCGGTCCGTCGCGGCGGCTCCGGGGGGGGGCGCAAGTTGCAAGGCCGGCGAGGCCGCCCGTATAATCGCCGCATGTTGAAGGATCGGCGCGTCGCCTGTATCGGCGCGGGAAATATGACGGAGGCGATCGTGGCCGGCCTGCTCCACGCCGGGCATCTGCCTCCCGCCCGGATCATGGCCTCGGACATCCGGACCGGACGTCTCGACGACATCAGGACTGCTTACGGCATTGCGGTGACCGGGACGAACCAGGAGGCTGCCGCCTGGGCGGACGTGATTCTTCTGGCGGTCGAGCCGCAGGTGCTCGACGAGGTACTCCGCGAGATCGCCCCGGTCGTGGGCGGAGCCAAGCTCGTGGTCTCGGTTGCCGCCGGCTATCCCATCGCCCGCGTCCGGCGGCTGCTTCCCGGAGCCGGACGGATCGTCCGGACCATGCCGAACACACCTTCGGCGATCCGCGAGGGCATCACGGCCATGGCATGGGTCGAAGGACTGAATGACGACGACGTTCGAACGGCGAGGGCGTTGTTCGAGCCGATCGGGAAGGTCGTCGAGGTCTCCGAACGGGCGCTGGATGCGGTGACGGGGCTCAGCGGCAGCGGTCCGGCCTATGTGTACGTGATGATCGAAGCCTTGGCCGACGGCGGCGTGAAGATGGGGCTGCCGCGCGAGACCGCACAGCTGCTGGCGGCGCAAACCGTCGCCGGGGCGGCGCGCATGGTGATCGAATCGCGGGAGCACCCGGGCGCGCTGAAAGACCGCGTGGCTTCCCCGGGCGGCACCACGATCGCGGGACTCCACGAACTGGAGCGGGGCCGTCTGCGCGCGACGTTGATGTCGGCGGTCGAAGCCGCCGCCGCACGATCGACGGAATTGGGACTGGCCACCTAGGAAGGAGAGGTTGACCGTGCAGTACTGGGTGAAAGTGGTGTTCGTGGACAATCAGGAGTTGCTGGTCAAGGATGCCGTCCGGCACACGATCAGCGACGACATGGAAGTGCTGGAAGTCGACTCGCCGAAGGAAGTCATCATCGTTCCGATGAAGCAGATCAAATATCTCGCCTGCGACGCGACGGTCTTTGCTTCGAAGAAGCCCGGCTGAGGCGGGCCGACCGGCGCTCCATTCAAGCGGAGCGCCGGAGCAAGGACAGAACCGCGGCATTCCATCCCTCCGGGCCGATGCCGGGCGCACGCGTCAGCCGGGGGGCGTGAAGGTCGGGATCGTAGGAGCCGTCGGGCTTCTGCACGATGATCGGATGATCGACGGCGGCTAGGAGCGGACCGTCGTTCACGCTGTCTCCGATCCCCACGCTCTCGATGCGGCAGGGGCTGTTCGACAGCCGCTGCTGGCGCTGATAGCATTGCAGCAGCAGTTCCACCGCCGCCCCTTTGTCGTTTTCTCCCGTCAGATGGTACAGCCGTCCTCCCTTGGTCCACCGCAGGCCGCGCGTCACGATTTGCCGGCAGACTTCCGCGACCAGGGCCGGAGGGCCTTCGAGGAGGAAGGGCTCGTCGTACTCCCGCATCTTGGCCAGCGTCGCGTCGGTGCGGGATAGGCCGGTGAGGCGCATCACGTCGTCGACCGACAGGTCGCCGAATCCCCGCAGCGGCGTTTCCACCGCGTCTTCGATCTGCTTCAGTACGTCGCGAAGCATGTGGTAGGGAAGGCCGAGTTCGATGACGTCGTAGAAGGATTTGGTGCGCACCCGTTCGAGGGGAAAGGCGAAGAGGCCCTGCGGAACGAAGACCGCCGCCCCGTTCTCGACGATGAACGGATCGTGATGCTCCAGGCGGCGGCGCAGCGGCTCCATTTCGGCCCGGGTCTTGCTCGACACCAGCACGATCGGGATCCGGCGCGCGCGGAGGGCCTCAAGCGCCGGTTCCGCGGCGGCGAAGTCATAGGTCTCCGCGTCCAGGAGCGTGCCGTCGAGATCGGTAAAGACGACGTACCGGGTCATGTCACCTTTCAGCGGGTGGCTTCTTGCGCGCCGATCGACGGCATACGCCGCGACTCCGGCCGGCATCATCGCGGTTACCAGTGACGCAGATCGTCCATCTCGCCGGAGCGGTTCCGCCGGACGACCCGCCGGTCCAGAAACTCCTTGGCCAGATCCGTCGCACCGAAGCCGAACGCGATGGCGGCGGCCAGGACGATGCCTCCCCACGTAATGCCGAAACCCACGACGACGATGTGCTGGGCAATCCCCAGCTGTTCGAGCGCCATCGCTCCGGCCAGGAGCTGCAGCCCCCACCGGGAGCAGTTGGCGATCAGGCGGGCCGGCGGAAGGCCCGCATTGACGGCGGCAATCAGAATGGCCTGCGACGCGAAGTTCGAGCAGACATAGCCGGCCAGCAGGATCACGCCGGCGGTGACGAGGTGGGGAACATAGGCCAGCATGGAGTGGGCGAACTGGTTGATCGGCGCCAGATTGAGCGCGCTGAGGGCGGCGATGGAGGCGAAGAGCACGACCGCCCAGTACAACGTCCGTCCGATGAGACGGGAGGGATCGGTCTTGATTCCGGCCCGCAGGAGCGCCGTCGTGACGCCCAGGCGGTTGCTCAGATGGTCGAGCCCGATCACTCTGAGCAGCCGTTCGACGGAGACGTTCGAGAGCCAGGCGGCCAGCAGCCCGCCCAGCAGGAGAATCCCCATGGCCACCAGATTCGGCAGGACCTCCAGCAGATGCCGGCCCAGGAGTTCCAGCGGAGCCAACAGGGCCTGTTCAATCAGGTCGTTCATGGTCACCTCCCGCGCTGGCGCCGGTCCGGGGCGATGAAGCGGAAACCGCCGGCTGCCGCGTTCTCTGGTTCCAGCGCTCGATTAAGTACGGCTTGTGCGTTTCAAAGGTCCGGCACAACTGTTCAATCGTCTGTTCGGCTTCGGCCGACGTCAGCCCCTGGGTGGCGAGCACGAAGGACGCGGTCCGCCCGAGGTAGAGCGGAGTCAGGGATTTGAGCAGGTGTTCGCGCGGCAGGATCTGATGGTGGTAGGCGGCCGCCGCGTCGTAGACGAGGCGCACCCAGAGATCGTCCGCAATGCAGGCGGCCTGCTCCCGATGGTTGGCGTCATAGAGCCGTTGCATCGTGTCCTCCGCCAGCAGCTGTTTCCAGATGGGGGCGAGATCCCTGAGGCCCTGCCGGAAGTGCGACACCATTCCCTCCACGTTGACATGAACCGGTTCGACGCCAACTTCGTAGGGGAACCCGAAGACGGGAACCGGGTGCGATTCCTCGATACGGGACCAGACTCCGGTATGCTGTTCCATCGACGCGAACAGCGACCCGACCACCTGCCGCAACATGGCGGACAGATCGGCGGCGGGATCTTTTGGGTTGTGAATCTTCGCGCCGAGAAAGCTCTGGCAGACGTTGGCGCCGCTCGCGATCGCTTCCGTCGTCATCCAGATGTCGATGCCGAACCGGGCCACTTCCGATTCCCAGACGTGCTGGTCGAGGTAATGCGACGCCAGGGCCCCGGAAAAGCCGAATTCGCCTCCGATGGGTTGGCGGATCCGCTTGCCGTACAGGGCCCGCGTGAGCGGATAAGCGAGACTGTTGGTGATCGTGCCGTCGTACTTGTGACGCAGATAGAAGGGGGCGACGTAGTCGTAGCCTTCGTCGAGGATCGGGCGCAGCAGCATGTCGATCCATTCGGGGGAGATGCTGCGCAGGTCGGCGTCGACGACGGCGCAGGCTTCCGCGCGCAATCGCGCCGCGATTTCAAAGATCGTGCGGATGGCGCTGCCCTTGCCCGGGGCGCCGTGGTACGGGGTGACGATGCGATGGAGGACGCTCTGCCGGTCGGCGATCAGCAGATGGCGGTAGTCCACCGCGGTGCGGGCGACGACGCCGCTCGTGTCGTCCGAGGATCCGCCGTCGGAATTCACGAGCACCGCCCGTCGGTCGGGAAAGTATTTGGCGAGGCCGGCGCTGACCGCGCGGACGACGTGGCCGACCGTGTCGGCGTTGTTGTAGCTGGGAATGCCGACCACGATGTCGGCGGAGCCGATCTCGCGCAGACAGGTATCGGTGGCGGGTGCCAGTGGAGTCCGATCCAGGCTCATGGCGCGGTTGCGGCCGGTGCCGCGGCGGGGTTCCAGGCGTGGTCCGCTTCGACGGCTTCGACCAGGCGCTCGAAGATATCCGGCACCGCGTGGGCGACGCGGCTCCAGTTGGAAATCATGGGGACGCCGAGCGGATCGTCCAGGAATCCCTCGGTGGCGAGTTTCATGCCCTTCAGGAAGACCTCGACCGCCGTCCGTTCCTCGTGGCGGTCGAACGTCAGGCTGTTGATCGCCGCGTCGTTTTCGTAGCGGCTGATCGCTTCCTGCGCCGCCTGCAGATAGGTGGCCCGGAGCGTCTTCAGCGTGCCGTCGCCGAGGACGACGCCTTCGCTGGCCAGATTGCGGAACAGCGACTTGGTGATGTCGGCGCACATCTTGAGCAGCCCCGCATCGGGATTCTCGTGGGACAGCGGTTGATGCTTGTGGTCGTAGTCGTCCGCGATGTCGGCCTGGCAGATGCGGCGGAGGGCGCAGTTGCGGTAGACCTCGGCGAGCACGCCGATTTCCAGGCCCCAGTCTCCGGGGATGCGGTTGGTCCAGGCCAGGTCGCGGACCATGGCGAATTCGCCGGCGAGAGGATACCGAAAACTGTCCAGGAATGTCAGAAGGGGATGGGAGCCCGTGAGCTGCTGAAGGCTGCGGATCAAGGGCGTGATGAAAAGCCGCGTCACGCGCCCGTGGAGCCGGTTGGTCACGCGGCTGTAGTAGCCTTTGCAGAATTCGTAGCCGAGGTTCGGATTGGCGATCGGATAGCAGAGTCGTGCGACGTATTCCCGATTGTAGCTCGTGATATCGCAATCGTGCAGCGCGATCACCTGGCTTTGATTGCGGGCCAGCAGGTAGCCGAAGGCCGTCCAGCAGCCCCGGCCCTTTCCGGGCAACCCGATATCGAGGTTGTTGTCGACGAGGAGGTTGAGAATGGATTGGATCCGCGCGCCGTCGTTCCAGATCACCCGGACGCGCTGCGGGAGCCGGGAGAAATACTGCTTGGCCAGTCGAAACTCCAGGGCCGACGCGCGATCGAGCGAGATGACGATTTCATTGAGGTACGACACCTCCGCCAGGGTGTCCACGATATGTTGCAGCGCCGGGCGGCTCAGTTCGGCGTAGAGCGACGGCAGCACCAGCGCGACCGGGTGAATACGCCCGTAGCGGGAGAGTTCCTGCTCCAGTCGGTCCACGTTCGGGCTCCCCAGTCGGTGGAGCACCGTGACCACGCCGTTCTGGTAAAAGTCCGACAAGGAATGCCTCCGACGATCCGGGAGTGCTGACGTTGCAAAACCGGCGGGGAACGAGCACAAGGGGCGCCGGCCTCATTTCCCGGTTCATGAGGGTTGCATGCCATGTGCCATCCGGTTGGTTCTGGAAAAGGAACCCTTAGAGGACTCGCGCACCGGAGGGAGCGGAGAAGGTGGTGGAAAAACCCTTCACTGTCCCGTGACGAGTATCGGAGCGGGGCGAAGCTGCTAAGGACGGTCTGTTGACAGGCGTTTGGCGAGGCGATGGGCGAGACGAACCATCCCGGGGGAACGGTCGGTAGGATCAAGGATGACGTTAAGAACATACAGATGGTTCAAATCAGCCAGGGCCTTCGCCAAGGTATCTTCAAACTCCCGCTGGGTGCGGATGATTGCGCCGATGCCCCCTCCGACGAGATCGCAGATCCGTTCATAGTGCCAATTGTGAATATCATTGAACGGTCCTTCGAGAATTTCCCGCTCTGTCGAATACCCCCTGTTGTTCAGGATCACGACGATCGGCACCTGGCCATAGCGGACGGCCGTGGACAGTTCCGATCCGGTCATCTGAAACGCGCCGTCGCCGACCAGCACGATCGGGCGGAGAGAGGCATCGGCGAACGACGCGCCCACCGCCGCGGGGACGGCGAAACCCATCGAGGTGTAATAGGCGGGGGACAGAAATTCGAATCGCCGGTGCACGTGCAGGTCCGCCGCGGCAAATAGCGACTCGCCCACGTCGGCGATGACCAGGGTTTTCTCATCCAGCTGCCGGTCGAGATGACGGAAGAGTTTGTGGAGCGTGACACGATCGTCCGGCGCGGGCGGCGGTTCCTCGATCGGGAGCGGCGGGGGAAGCGACCGCGACGAGGTCGCCGACAGCGCATGCGTCCCGAGCGCATGGACGAAGTCCTGGAAACGGATCGTATCGTACCGGTGATGCCGGATGGCCACGTGGTCGGCGGTCGCGTGAATCGTGCGGCCTTCGGACCGCAGCGGCGAATGGGCGTCGAGGTCCTCCATATCGGAGAGAATCGAGCCGAGAATCAGCAGGCAGTCGGAATCGTTGATGAACCGCTGGACGTCGTCGCGGGCGATCAGGCCGCCGTACACGCCGGCGTACAACGGATGGTCCTCCCGAATGACGGACTTGCCGAGGAGAGTCGACGCGATCGGGATCTTGAGGCGTTCGACGAGGCGCGTCAAATCGTCCTGCAGCCCGAAGCGTCCGATCTCGGCTCCCGCCAGGATAGCGGGGCGTTTCGCCGCCGCCAGCATGGCCCGGACCTCTCCGATCGCCTCCTCGAGCGCGGCCGAATCGCTCGGTTCATCGTCGAGGCAGAGAGGCCTGAGCGGATACCCGAGGGGAGTGTGGACGAGGTCCCGGGGAATTTCGATATAGATCGGACGGCGATAGCGAAGAAGCGCGGCGAACGCGCGATCCATTTCCCGTTCGGCCGTGGTCGGATCGTCGAGCGAGACGGACGCGACCGTCATCCGCTCGAAGACTTCGCGCTGGGTGGAAAAATCCCGCACCATGTGATGCATGTACGGCATCCGAATCCGCTCGGAAAGTCCCGGCGAACCGGTGAGCAGGACGACGGGCGATCGCTCCGCATAGGCGCAGGCGATGGCATTCACGCAATTCAATCCCCCCACGCAGTAGGTGACGCAAGCGGCGCCGATGCCGTTGATGCGGGCGTAGGCGTCCGCCGCGAAGCCGGCGCAATCCTCCCGCGTCGTCCCGATGTGGCGGATCGGGGATCGTTCGATGAGCTGGTAGAGGCTCAGGACATAATCGCCGGGAATGCCGAAGATGTGACGGACACCCAGCTGGTGCAGCCGGTCGATCACCGCCGAGCCGATGGTTGCCGTCGTCCCCATGATGCGATCTCCGTTTCCACGTGAAAGAGTCGGGTGCCGCAGCGCCTGATTTCAGCAAACCACAGGCGGCGTCACCCGTCAAGCAACAGCGGGAGACGGACCGACGGGGGAAGGGCTTGACCTTCGGGCCGGACCATCGGATAAGTAGCCTATGTCCCAATCTCACGACGTTCCGACAGGACGAATCACGCTTGCACGGGCCGCAGAGATCGCCGACTCGGGGCACCTCTGGATCTATGCCGGGTTTGTTCATGCCGTGAACGGGGAGCCGGCGGTCGGCGACATCGTCGACGTGGTGATGCCGAACGGGCGGTTCTATGCGCGGGGACTCTACAACCCCGATTCGAAGATCCGGATCAGAATCCTCACCTTCGAGGACGAACCGATCACGGAGGCTTTCTGGAGGGGGCGCATGGCGCAGGCGGTCCGGCTCAGGAAACTGGTCGTGGCGAACACGAACGCCTACCGGACGGTCTATGGGGAGGCGGACCGACTGCCCGGCCTGATCGTGGACCGGTACGACGACACGTTGGTCATGCAAATCCTGTCGGCCGGGATGGACCGCCGCAAAGAACTCCTTGCGGATCTGCTATGCGAGGAAACGGGCGCCGGCCGGGTGTATTTGCGCAACGACGCCAAGAGCCGCGCCTTGGAGGGACTTCCCGCCGGGACTGGCTTCCTGCGAGGGGATGGGGCCACCACGATCGAAGTCTATGAAGGACCGGCGCGCTTCCATGTGGATATCGCGCGCGGCCAGAAAACCGGCTGGTTTTGCGATCAACGGGACAATCGTTTCGCCGCCGCGCGCTTTGCCGCCGGAGCGGAGGTGCTGGAGGTGTTCTGCCACACGGGGGCTTTCGGGATCCATGCGGCGCTGGGAGGCGCCAAGAGCGTCGAGGGGCTCGATGTGAGCGAAGAGGCCCTGGGGTTGGCGCGCAACCATGCCATACTCAACCAGGTTCAGGATCGCTGCCACTATCGATCCGCCGATGCGTTCGATGAGATGCGCCGGCTGGAACGGGCCGGCCGCCGCTATGACCTCGTCCTCCTGGATCCGCCAGCCTTTGCCAGGAGCAAGCAGGCTGTGCCGCGCGCGCTGGCGGGGTATAAGGACGTCAATCTGCTCGGTATCCGCCTTACGAGGCCGGAAGGAATCATGATCACGAGCTCCTGCTCTCACCATGTCACCGAGCTCGACCTCTGGAAGGCGATCGGCCGCGCCGCGCAGGATGCGAAGCGCCAGATCCGCCTGCTGGAGCAGCGGGGGCAGGCCGCCGACCATCCCGTGCTGGCCTCGATGCCGGAGACCCGCTACCTCAAGTGTTTCATTCTGCAAGTCCTGTGATCAATCGCTGGGGGGTTCGAAGTGGCCGGACGGCCGATTCAGCCAGGGGACCGTCGCCTGCTTCGATTGCTTGACCAGACTCTTGAGACTCACTTCCGCCGCACGCAGCAGTTTGGGTTCGCCGCTCTGAATCAAGGCGGTCAGCATCACATACAGTGAACGATCCATTCTCGAACCGGTCAGAATCCGTTCCGTCACGGGATCCGCGCCGTCGGGTACCGGACTTTCTCCCTCGTCCGGATCCTGAAAGAGCAGCTCAAAAGCGCTGGGATGGGTGAAGAGCCAACTCGCCGGGATGCTCATCGCGGAGGCGAGCGATTCCAGAGTGGCGAGCGAGGGATCGGCTTGGTCTGTCTCGATATCTTCAAGAGCGTGAGGGGAAAGATCCGCCTTGGCCGCCAGGGTCTCGACCGAAAAGCCGCGCGAGACGCGCCAGGCTTGAATTTGAGCGCCGATCGCCATGGCCGATCATACTGAAATCAGGCGTTCCCTGCAACGGGTTTTGGGCATCGAGACCGCATAGTTAATATGCATTTTCAATGACTTATACTTGAATCCTCGCAGTGGAAGATGAGCAATGAAATCAGGTACAATGCGGCTGTCACTCTATTCTGGTTGTCGTGAGGAGGCGCATCATGTTGGGAACCGATATCCGTGGAATTATGGCCGAGGAAGAGGAAGTCCAGCGCCGCAGGCAGGCGCTGAAGTCGCTTCTCTCCATGCGGAACAAACAATTGCGCGAATCGCTGGAACAACGGATCAAGCGTGCCAAGAGCGGCGGCGATTGGATGCAGCTGTCACGTGAGGAATGCGCCACATTGCACAAGCAGGAAAAAGCCCACCTCAAGTCTCAGCTTGAACAGTTGCAGCATGAGGATGCCAGGACGCGGGGCAAGCTGACGCTCCTCAAGCGGGCCAAGGCCCGGGCCCAACGGATCAGGGCCGCAGAAGCCGCTTCCGGCCGCAAACGTCGGTAACCGGCTGCCAAGCCGGAGAGAACCAGCGTGTCTTCCCCCAATGCTCTGTTGACGCGCGCGCAGGTCGCGTGCGTTCGGAACCTCCTCCGGGACAAACGGGTCCGCCAGACGGAAGGCGCCTTCGTCGTCGAAGGCGCCAAGGCCGTGCGCGACCTTCTCCTCATCCATCCAACCCAGGTCCGGATGCTCGTAATCACGCCCGGCTACGAACAGCGGGAAAGCGAGCAGGACCGGCTTGTCCGCGAATCGGTCGATGCGCACTCGTATCGCTGCCCGGACCGGACCTTTGCGACCCTGTCGGAACTGGATGCGCCCCAGGGAATCCTGGCGGTCGTGCAGCAGCCGCGCTGGGACGAGGCGGAACTCTACGGGCGGACAACGATCTTCGGTCTATACGGGGAACAGGTACAGGATCCGGCCAACGTCGGGGCGATCATCCGCACGGCCGCAGCGCTGAATGTCGATGCGCTCTGGCTCACGCCCGAATCCGCCGACGTCTACAATTCCAAAGTCGTGCGTGCGACCAGCGGGGCGCTGCTCTCGCTGCCGGTTTTCATCGCGCGCGACGCGGCGGAATTCACCCGGCACCATTGCGCGATCCTTGCCGCGGAGGCGGGAGGGACGGACACGGTGGAGATGGAGACGATCAGGACGCTGCCGCGCCGGGCGATTCTCGCGGTGGGAAATGAAAGCCGTGGTCTCTCGGAGCAGACCAGAAAACAGGCGACCTGCCGCTTTACGATTCCGCTGAGCCGGCAGGTCGAGTCCCTCAACGTCGCCGCGACCGCGGCGATTGCCACGTACTACTTCGGGCGACTACCCAGGAAATCCTGACGGGCTGCCGGCCGGGTCCGGGGGGGCTGTGTGCCGGACGATCTGTGACGGGGGGGAAGAAAGATGGTGCCGAGGGACAGAATCGAACTGTCGACACCAGCCTTTTCAGGGCTTGGAGCGGCTGCGTAACAAGGCGAAAGCATTCAGGGTGTAGTAGGCCTATGAGCTTTGGACAACCAAATGGACAACCCATCACTTCCGATTGACTGCCCCAGCCGCTTGGATGCCTCCACGATCCCTTGCCATTCGGCATGCGTATATAAGGAATGCACTTTCGTGGACTGCTGTCCAAGCAACTCCATAACCTCATAATCCGTGGCGCCCATTTTCCGGTTGTGGGTCGAATTACAGTGACGGAGCATATGATGGGTCACGTGGACAGGAATCTTAGCTGCTTCGGCCAAAGTCACAATCGTTTTCCTGAGGCGACCAATGTGGGTCTCATGGCCGCCGCATCGACGGCAGAAATAGAGACGCCTGTCGTGCCGTGGGAGCAACCATTTTGCGCCAGGCCGCTGACCCTTGAGGGTGAGTAACACACTGCGCATAGGTTCTTCAAGCGGGATGTCGCGGTCCTCCTGATCTTTGGGATGCCACCCTTGCTTGACCCGGACCCGTAACACATTGTCCCGTTCGTCCACATCGGCTGGTTCGAGGTGCCTGGCTTCATCAATCCTGAGGCCACCCTGGTAGAGTGTGAGGAAGGTCGGGTAGTACCAAGGAGTAAACGCAGCAGCCGCGTTCAAGAACGCTTTTATCTCCTCGATGGTTGGGATCTTCTTCTTGCGCTTTGGAATGGTGGGCTTCTCGATATCCGTGACCGGATTGTAGCGCGTGTAGCGATAGACCTTCCTCGCCACCCGGAATACAGCAGAGAAACAGTTTAGCTCTTTAAGGACAGTCGCTCGCTCGACCTGCTTGAGGCGCTTTTGCTTCCAGTTCTCGATGAGCTCTGGCTCGACCTGCTCGAACGTGAGGTGGCCGAACGCTGGAATGAGCTGGGTGCGGATGACATCGTGGTAACGGTCCCGCGTTGTCCCAGCGCGGTTGGCGACGAGGTATTGCCAGTATTCTCCACCATGGTCGTTGGGCTTGGCCTTCTCGGGAAGCCGGCAAAAGTGACCAATTGTGATGTGTTGGCCCTTAACCTCCTTGGGCGTGCGCCCTTCGTAGCGGGCCACAATCTTCTCCGCCTCACGTGCCGCGGCGATCATGTTCGTCTTGCCGGTGGAGAGATGGATCGGCTTGGCACCGCGACGCGGCCGGAACTTGACGTAAATCGTCGGTCGGCCCGGTCTGCGATAGAGGCAACCTTTCTCCATCTCTCACCTTCAGACAAGTTGTCTTGGACTAAGAATCTCAGTGCCGATTGCTCGAAGAGTGGTACTGCCAGCGGGCGGGATCTTCTCAGCGTCGGATTGAGGTCCGTTACGCCGCTGGGCCCCGCCGGTGCTGCTCCACCCACCGCAGGAGTTCATCCCGATCGAACCGTAGGGTCCCTCCAAATTTGAGGTGCGGGATACGTTCCGTGCTGGTTAGGTAGTAGATACGGGACGGGCTGAACCGAAGCAGTTCACAGGCTTCTTGTAGCGTGAGCAAGGTTGGGGTAGCGGATTTGGACATACAGTAGGTCTCCTTGCGATCAGTCACATGCACATGGAAGAGCCGTCTCCAACGCTTGTGAGTTAACTGGCTCTCCTCACGAGTGATCGCGGGCTGTGATCGCTCTAGCGTGTGTATTACTGACTTGCGGAAGGCGCTCTGTTCCTTTCCGAAGAGCACGTGGAGGTTGAAGGAGTCCTCAGTCTTTTCACGAGGCGAAATGGGGGACAACGTGTAGTGTAGTGAGAGGCGGTCCCTCAGGGGTTCGGGAGAGACAAATCTTCTGCTTCCCGTTCATCACTGATGACAACGGTGAATCGAACGACTTTGTGTCTGATCTTTCTTATGCCGTCTCGTTTTTCCATCTGAGCGACGGCTAGGCAGGGCGGTCGAGAGCTTATTGGCCTGCACATCAGCCACCTGCTTCGCATGCTTGGCCAGCGCTTGGTGAAATTGCCCGACAATATGGAACCGTTTCATGAAAGCACCTCGTGTGGTGGTATGCGCCCATCTTCAATATACTTCTGTTCGGATATTGACCCGGAGGACGGCCAAATCGGGTCAACTGGCTGGATGGGTGCCATTTAAGACGTACACGGAGATCAGAGAAGGCCTGAGGCGAGCTGCTGTCTGAGTACTAATCGATGGCGGCCCAGTCGTACCGAAG
>DIHJ01000091.1 GCA_002420105.1 Nitrospira sp. UBA5699 | reverse complement strand
AGCGGGTACAAGCCGGGCATGACTCCGGAGCAATACTTCGAGCATCTCTGCAAATCCGAAGCGGGGGAGTTCATCTATAAGACAGCGGAGAGCATCGAGGGTCTGTATATGATGCGGCCGCGGAAAGAGGCGACGGATGATGAACTGAGTCATCTGTACGCGCTGGAGGATCCGTATGGCTATGTCACTGAAGGTAGCGGCGGAGATGCACGAGAGCTGCTCGTTAGACGCGGGGGGTATGCGTTCCTCGAAGAACGGTCCCCTGGACCAATAAGTTCTTCGGCCTACCGGCGCTATATTGCGAAGTACGTCGATAACAAGAAAACACTTCTAGAAGAGGCCACGACCACAGTCAAAAGCCAATTTGGCTACGTCTGGCGAGGAATTACGCGGCCTCATGATCGCGAACTAGGGATCGCAGGAGGAGAATTGATTGTCCTCAATGTTCAAAACAACGAGGTATTGGCAGTTCGACGTGGATTCATCCGGAGTGGAGACGTTCGTAATAATCTTACTGGTGTCTGGTGGTTAGGTGGGCATGCTTGTCCGAAAGGCAAAAAGGGAAGAACTGATTTCTACACATTCGATCTTCTTAGAGAGGTCTTAAAGCCCGCTGGTTCGCGTGTGGAGAAGGAGGGAAATTCAAATGCCGCAAAGTAACATCGCAACTTGGCTGCAATTCGCACTGCAGCAAATTGCTGCAGAAAGCTATTTGGATCATATCGATCTGAGTAGTCCTGAAAACGTTACGCGACGTCTTCTGCTCGGGAATAATCGAGAAGGCTTTCCCGAGGCAGGTTTTACCCGCTTCACGGGTACGCTCGCGCAAGGGCAAGCCCAGGCATTTGTCCAGCGCTATCAAATCATCGACCAACACGCCAACGATGCGACGGGGTTTTCCGCTACCTTGATGCAGGAGATCGGTACCAATAACTTCACGCTGTCCTTCCGCAGCACCGAATTTGAACACCAAGCCGATGGTGGCGACTATGAACGGGACGGGGCGAACGGACTCTTCCTCACTGGAGCGGATGGTGAGATCTTCACCGATGGTTTTGCCTTCGGCCAGCTGGCCGCAATGGAAAACTACTACCAGTCGACCGTAAAAAACTCTCTGCCACCAGGCGCTATCCTGAATGTCACCGGCTATTCCTTGGGCGCCCATCTCGCCACCGTGTTCACCGAGCTGCATGCCTTCGAGACGAACGATACATTCTCGTTTGGGCATACCTACACCTTCAATGGGCCAGGTCGTGGCGAGTTTTCTGGCGGGCAACAGGCAGAGACGGTTGAAGCTGATCGAATTCGCAAGATGATTACCCGTCTGACCGAAGTGCTTACCAACCCGATGGCGGGGATTGACGAGGGGACACCGGTAGAATTGTGGCCCCCATCGCTGAATGCGGCGTTGCTGGCTTGGCAGCAAGATCCGGCATGGGACCCGTGGGCGAGTGGCTCCACGCTGAGTGTGTATGCAGATGCCCGCTACCTCTGGGCCAAACAAGTCGTTGAAGAGGATTTCTCACCCGTCTCGCGAGCCTTCTCCGATATTCCGCGAACCGACGACGCTTTCGGTCTCATCACCCAGATCGTCGGCCATGCGATGCAAGGTGATACGGAGTACGTTGCGAATTCCGGCAACCATGCAGCGGAGATTCGCGTCTTTGTTGAGGATCAGCCGGATTTCGATGGCTTCGGCGGGTTCTTTGGTGCGGATGGCGCTTTCGGCACCACGCACAGCATTACGCTCATCGTCGATTCCTTGGCGACGCAAGAGCTGTTTCAAGCGGTCGCTCCCGCCCTTACTCGAACGGACATAGAAGCCATCTTTGCTGCCTCCTCGAATCAATTGGCGTCAGGGTTCGTGGGGACGTCTGGTGTTGCCGAAGGCAATACCCTTGAAAACGCTCTGGATGCCTTGGGCCAACTCTTCGTCCCGAATTACACGCCGACCCGGTCTGGGCGACAAACCGGTGATTTCGGCTCGCTCGCATTTCGCAACCCGTTCTATGAGCATGTTGCCGCGGTGAAGGCGGCCTTCGATGGCGCGACGATCACTATCGAGCCGTTTGTTGAGATGGGCGTAGTGGGAGGAAAGCCTAAAGCACTCCCCCTGGTGACATCCGATCAGGTCGTTGCGGAAGCCTTGCAGGATACCGAGCGCGGCCTGGCGTTTCGCTACGCGCTCAAGGCCCTGAATCCCTTTGTCGTCATCGGCGCCGATTATCAGAGCTTGGGCCATACTGCGAATGGAGCGTTGATGCTCTTTAACCCCGCCACGGGGTTTGGCGAGATGACGGAGCAGTATCTCACCGACCGCGCGGCATTCCTTCAAACCAAGATTGAATTGAATCTGACAAATGGTGAGCATTCTTCCGATGGCAGCCACTATCAGGATGGCGCACTCACATACGACATCCCCGCCTCTGCCACCGAGAGCCGGCACTTTCTGTTCGGTGGTCCAGGCGGCGATATCGATCTTGTCGGTCAAAGCTTCGCCGACCATCTTTACGGCGGGGGCGGTGACGATATTCTTACAGGCCTCGGCGGCGACGATTATCTGGAAGGGAATGGGGATAACGATACGCTCGATGCCGGCGAGGGACGCGACCGGCTCTTTGGCGGGGCGGGCGGCGATGACCTGTTTGGCGGGGCCGGCGAAGATCGCCTCACGGGCGGCCTTGATGCGGATGAACTGCGCGGTAATTCGGGCGGCGACATCTACTACGTCGGGAGCCGTGATGGTCAGGATACGATCATCGACAGCGACGGTCTCGGCACGATCGAGTTCGATCAGCGCCAACTGCAAGGCGGTGTCCGCAAACCCGGCGATGCGCCGAATACCTATGCCAGCCTCGATCAGGAGTTTCGTTACGTCCTCTCCGGTACGACTTTGACCATCAGCAGCATACAGGGGAGTGGCGGAGGACTGATTGTCCGGGATTTTGTCGGCGGGCAGTTAGGTCTTCGCCTGACGGCCGCCCCGGCCGATCCCGACTATTCGAACGAATTTCCTGTACGGACCAACGACGACTTTACGGTGAGCATGAACGGAGCAACGGTTCCGGCCTTCGACGAATCGGATAACCGCGTCCTGATGGAGGGACCGGCGAACAACGTGGTACAGGGACTCGGCGGCAACGATCAGATTTTCAGCGATGTAGGCAACGATTTCATTTCCGGTGACGAGGGTGACGACAGCATCTTCGGGGATGCGGGTCATGATCGTCTCTTCGGCGGGGCCGGCAACGACACCCTGGACGGCGATGTGGGCGAGTTGATGCCGGGGGACGATTACCTCGATGGAGGAGACGGCAACGACATCCTGTTCGGCGGCAATGGAACGGACCGTCTCTTCGGCGGGGCGGGGAACGATCACATCGAAGCCGATGGCGATGCGAGTGCCTTGGGCGATGGCGGTAGCGATTATGTGGAAGGCGGAGCAGGGAGCGACGTCATCTCCGGCGGGCCCGGCAGCGATATCCTGGACGGAGGGACGGAAATCGACCTGCTCGTCGGCGGCGAAGGCGACGATGTGCTCTACGGCGGGGACGGAGATTTCTTCGACGATCTCCAGGGCGGGGCCGGCGGCGATGTATTGACGGGAGGGGATGGCAATGACGGTCTCTTCGGCGACGGCCCCAATCGGGCCGGCGGGTATGATGCCTCGGCAGACGGCACCGACTTTCTCGACGGCGGCCCCGGCAACGATTTTCTATTCGGGGGAGGCGGCGCCGATATTCTCGTCGGCGGTGTTGGCGCGGATTGGCTCGCAGGGGACTATACGAATCTGTTGCTCGATCTCGGCAGCGACGATCTCCTCGACGGGGGCGAGGGGAACGATCTGTTGGAAGGGGGCGCAGGCCACGACACGCTCTACGCGGGGACCGGCGACGACACCCTCTATGGCGATGTGAATCCTCAGAACGGTCTTGCTACCACCGGCGGCGACGATTATCTCGACGGCGAGGCTGGAAACGATACGCTGTACGGTGGAAAGGGCGATGACACGCTGCTCGGCGGTATCGGCGACGACGCATTGTTCGGGGAGGACGGTAACGATGTTCTCGATGGCGGGGGCGGCGCCGACACGCTCGATGGCGGGGCCGGTTTCGACGTGGTCCGTGGCGGCGAGGGCCATGATCGTCTGTTTGCCGGATTGCGGGCATTTATTGGAGACGGCGACGAGGGCTTTGCGGCCTTCTCGTTGTCCGCTCCAGATGGCCTGGAATCTCTGTATGGAGATGCCGGTGACGATTACTTGGATAGCGGGAACGAAGCCTTGGAGACGGAGGATTCCGTTCTCGTCGGCGGTGCCGGAGATGACACCTATGAAATCGACAGCGCGTTGGATCTGGTAACGGAAGAGGCCGACGCCGGCATCGACAGCGTCCGCGCCTACGTCAGTTATCTCCTGCCGGATCATGTGGAGAACGTGTCGCTGTCCGGGAATGGATTGACGGCGACGGGCAATGGGATGGCGAATGAGCTGCGCGGTGCGGGCGACAGCACCCTCGATGGCGGCGGGGGCGACGATCGGCTGATCAATGGCCGTTGGTATCGGTTCGGTCGCGGATATGATCACGATACGATCGTCGAAAACGATCCGGGCGGAGAGCCGTATTTCCCTGGCGGAACGGCCGATGCCGTGCAGTTTACGGCGGATGTGACGCCCGACCAGGTGAGTTGGGAACGTCAGGGAGACGATCTTGTCCTGAGCCTCGACGGCACGCCCGATACCCTCAAGATTCCTTCCTTCTATTCGGTAGCGTTTAACCAGGGCAATTATCTTTTCTCATCGAACATTGTTCAGCCCGGTCTGACCGTGACGGTTGGAGGCAACCCCTACTATGTCGCCCCTTCCCAGGTGGAACGCTTCGAGTTTGCAGACGGCACGGTGTGGGGGCCGGGCATGTTCGGCGCCACCATGATCGGCGCCTATCAGGCCAATACCTATTCATTTGATCGCGGAGGCGGCTCCGATCAGATCCTGGATTTCGATTTCACGGGAGAGCCTATCACTGACACGTTGATTCTCGGGCCGTCGGTCGCGCCAAGCGATGTGCGCCTGGGCCGCGCAGGTGACAATCTGACGATCGGTATCGAGGGAACGGCGGATCGGCTGACGGTACAATCCCACTTTGCGCCGATTTTCGTCCGGCCGTTGTTCAGCTTCATCGGCAAGACCGTGAGTGCCTACCAACTGGAACAGATTCGGCTTGCCGACGGGACGGTGTGGGACGCACTCGCGATCGCCGGCCGGTTGGCGGATTTGTCCGGCACGGAGGCGGCAGATCTGCTACGCGGGAATGCCCGTGCGAATACGATTGCAGGTCTGGACGGGAGCGATTGGCTGGAGGGATTCGGCGGCGACGATCTGCTCGACGGCGGCATGGGGAACGACACGCTGCTCGGCGGCGAGGGATCCGACACCTATGTTTTCCGTCTCGGTGACGGGATGGACACGATCGAAGATGTGACGCTCGCCGGCGAGAAGAATCGCATTCAGTTCGGGGCCGGGATCGTCCTGAGCGACCTCACGCTCACGTACGACGAAGCGGCGCAGACGCTGACGATCCAGGTGGGGAGCAGTACGGACCGGCTGCGGCTGATCGGTTTTGATCCGACCGGAGCGTCGGGCTCGGTGGTGGTGGAAACCATGACATTTGCCGACGGTAGCACGGTAAATCTGGCCGAGCAGGTTCCGTCCGCTTCGAACCATGCGCCGACCGTGGCCATGTCGCCGGCCGATCAGACGGCGCGGGAAGACACGGCCTTTTCCTTGACCTTGCCTGCGTCCACCTTTGCGGATGTGGACCTCATCCACGGGGACGAACTGACCTACAGCGCTGCTCTGGCCGATGGCGCCGCCTTGCCCGGCTGGCTGGGATTCGATGCGGACAGCCGGACATTCAGCGGGGTCCCGCTCAACAGCGATGTGGGAACAATGGCAATTACCGTGACGGCGACGGATCAAGGCAGCCTGAGTGCGTCGACCGGCTTCACGCTGGCGATTCAGAACGTGAATGACGCCCCCATGGTAGCGGCTCCGATTGCGGATCAGAGTGCAGCAGAGGATTCGGCCTTCACGTTGACGATTCCGGACACGACTTTCACGGACGAAGACGTGATCCATGGGGATCATTTGACTTACAACGCCATGCTCGGCGATGGCAATCCGCTGCCCGCGTGGCTGACCTTCAATTCCGCTTCGCAAACGTTCAGCGGGACGCCCGGCGCCGGTGATGCCGGCAGCTATCAGGTATCCGTCACAGCCACGGATTCGGAATCCCTGACCGCCACCGGGCTGTTCTTCCTCACGGTATCGGGGCCGCTCCCGCAAACTATCATGGGAACAGCCGGCAGCGATGTACTGACCGGAGGGCGGGGAGACGACACGCTCACAGGCCTCGGGGGCAGCGACCTGTTGGACGGCGGGGCCGGAGCTGATGCGATGGCCGGCGGGGAGGGGAGCGATATCTATGTGGTCGATGATCCGGCCGATGTGGTGACGGAGTTGGAGAGCGAAGGCATCGATACCGTGCTGAGCACTGCGACGACGACGCTCGGTGACAATGTCGAGCTGCTCTTCCTTACCGGCGCGGCTGCGATCGACGGCATCGGGAACGCTCTTGGCAATGGGCTGACCGGCAACGACGCGGCAAACAGGCTCGACGGAGGAGCAGGGGCGGATGTGATGGCGGGGCTTGCCGGTGACGACACCTACGTCGTGGAAAACAGCGGCGATGTGGTGGTGGAGCTGGCAGGCCAGGGCATTGATACTGTGGAGAGCCGCCTGACTTATTATTTGACGGCGAACGTCGAAAACCTGACGTTGACGGGATCTGCTGCGATCAACGGGATCGGCAACGGCCTCAGCAACATACTCACAGGGAACAGCGCTGCGAACACACTGGTGGGTGGGGCGGGCAATGATATCTATGTCGTCGGAGCCGGCGATACGGTCGTGGAGTCCGGCAGCGGCGGGACAGATACGGTGCAGAGCTCGGTTTCCTGGACGTTGGGCTCAAACGTCGAGCATCTCACGCTGATCGGAAGTGCCGTGATTAACGGCACCGGTAACGGATCGGCCAACCTGCTCACGGGCAATAGCGCCAACAATATGCTGAGCGGCGCCGGCGGCGCCGATACACTCCGTGGCGGGTGGGGCAATGACACGCTCATCGGCGGCGGCGGCAACGATACGTTTCTCGTCGGACGCGGGGACGGTCAGGACCTCGTGCAGGACAACAGCGGGTCGGCGGATAAGCTGCTCTATGACGCGGACATCGATCCGCTCGATCTCGTCATCAGTCGGCAAGCCGGCGATCTTCGGTTGTCCCTGCACGGTTCAACGGACTCAGTTACGATTCAGAACTGGTACGGCGGTTCGTCGAACCGCATTGAGACGATCCAGACGGGCAACGGTCATACGCTGTTAAGCACGCAGGTCGATCAACTCATTCAGGCGATGGCCTCGTTCAGCCTGCAGACGGGGCTGACCTGGGATCAGGCGATCGAACAGCGGCCGCAGGATGTGCAGACCGTCCTGGCAGCCAGCTGGCAGTAATGAATGGCGGGACGTCATGCGTCGGGCGTGGGGTTCGGAAAGCAGCCATAGCTGGATCGATGTGTTTTATCTACTCGGCGGAGTCAGATTAGTCGGATAAGCCCAATGAACTGGACAGAGTTCAAACAACAAACGGGGACGCACAACCTATGGATGACAAGGCAGAGGAAGGCGCTGAAGGACTGCCTTGTAGAGTGACTCTGCCAAGGTCAACGCGCTGTGTGCCTCAGTCAAAGATGGCACCACGCTGTCCCCCGGATAGCGGAACTCCCAGGCAAAGACAGTAAGTGGAATCACGGGCTGCACGATGCTCTGCAAGGTGTGGTCCGTTTCTAAGCAAGCGCGGCTTAACTCATCCAGGTCATGGGTTTTCTTAAAGGGTTTATCGTGCGAAGTCAGGAAACCTTTGAGGGTTTTCTCGGCTGCCTGCTGGCAATGGAAGAGAGCATCTTCAATCAGCGGCGGTTCGGCATCCAGGTCAATCTTAGCGCCGCGCAGGTCATTCGCCGCTCTGCTCAGCCAACCTCTAACTGCCGCAGCCTTCTCAGGCTGCATAGAGCAGCACCCCTTCCCGTTCCACAGTGGCCGGCAAGGAACACACGACGGATCGCTGCTGCTCAAACTCCTCGTGGGTCAGAACCAGCACATCCTTGGCTACTCCGATTCCAAGAAGTGCGTGAAAGGCAGCCTGATCTCTCCGATATCGTGGGGACTTCGATGTGGGTACAACGACGAGCAGATCATAGTCACTATCCGGTCCGGCATCGCCTCGGGCCTGGGATCCAAAGAGATATATGCGCTCCGGTGCGAGGGCTGTAACGAGACGACGGACGATTTGTCCAATGACCGGATCGTCGGCTTCAACGGGATGATTCATGTTGGCTCCGATTGGCCTGATTATACCGGGGCCGATGCTTTATGTCTAAGGTGCTCCATCCACTGATGCGCCATGCGTCAGTTCTGTTCCGTCTCACCCGGATGCCTTGGACGGTCATATCGAGGTCGACTTTTTTACGCCGGTCGTGTGGCGTGTGCGCTGTTAATCGTACTGCTAACTCATAAGGCTCTGAGTTCAATATTCAGTTTGTGCCATTTAATTCATCAAGGCCAGGGGTCTGTGCTGGCAGCGGATTGTAGTTGCCAAGGATCGAACGAATGCCATCCAAACCTACCTTTATGGAACATCCGGCTATATGAAGACGTCAGTTGGGATTGAGAAAATGCCAACTGAACGCTCACCATCCCAAGGTTGTGATGAGTGGCAAGCTTCCTCGTCCGCTGGGTTCACGGGAGATACGGGCCTGATCTGTCTGCTGATTCTGGCCCGCTTCTACGACCTGCCAGCCGACGGCTCCCAGTTGCGTCACCGGTTTGCGCAGTCGGGGCGGCTCCTCGATGAGGCCGAACTGCTCCGTGCCGCTCAACACCTCGGGCTGAAAGCCGGTGTGCTGAAAACCGCATGGAGCGAACTCCACAGGACGCCGCTTCCTGCCATCGCCAAGCGACGGGACGGCCGGTACGTGGTGCTGGCCAAGATCGACGGCGACAAGGCGCTGATACAGGATCCTCTCGCCGGCCGTCCGCTGGTGCTGGCGCGCGACCAGTTCGAATCGGACTGGACCGGGGACCTCCTGCTGTTCACCAAGCGGGCGAACCTGCGTCCGCAGGATCTGACCTTCGATTTCACCTGGTTCATCCCTTCCATCGTTAAATATCGCAAGTTCCTGGGCGAAGTGTTGGTCGCTTCGTTCTTTCTACAGCTCTTCGCTCTCCTGACGCCGCTGTTTACGCAGGTCGTCATCGACAAGGTGCTCGTCCACAAGGGGTTCACCACCTTGCACGTGCTGGCGATCGGCATGGTTGCCTTCACGGTCTTCGATGCGATGCTCGGCGGGCTTCGCACCTACCTCTTTTCCCATACGACAAACCGGATCGACGTGGGCCTCGGCGCACAACTGTTCCGCCATATCCTGGCGCTGCCGCTCTCGTATTTCGAGTCGCGCCGGGTCGGCGATACCGTCGCGCGGGTACGCGAGCTGGAGCACGTCCGCCAGTTCCTGACGAGCCATTCGGTGACCGTGGCGCTGGACGTGTTCTTTACCGCCGTCTTCCTGGTCGTCATGTGGTTCTACAGTTCTGTGCTCACGCTGGTCGTGATGGCCTCGCTCCCGTTCTACGCGGTGCTGTCGGTCGCGATCACCCCGGCCATTCGCGCCAGGTTGCATGAAAAGTTCCATCGCGGTGCGGAAAACCAATCGTTCCTGGTGGAGACGATCAGCGGTATCCAGACGGTGAAGGCGATGGCGGTGGAGCCGCCGCTGTTACGCAAGTGGGAAGAACAGCTGGCGGACTATGTACGGGCGAGCTTCCGCGCCACGAGTCTGATCGCGGCGGCCGGTCAGATGGCGGGCTGTCTGCAAAAGATCACGACGGTCGCGGTCCTGTGGGTCGGGGCTTATCGCGTGATTGAAGGAGATCTGAGCATCGGGCAGCTGATCGCGTTCAACATGCTGTCGACGCAGGTGACCGGGCCACTGCTGCGGCTTGTCAATCTGTGGCAGGAGTTTCAGCAGGTCGGCATTTCGGTGCAGCGGCTCGGCGATGTGCTGAATACGCAGCCGGAGCCTTCGTACAACCCTGGCCGGATCACCCTGCCTCAGGTGACAGGACAGGTGGTCTTCGACGACGTAACGTTTCGCTATCGGCCGGACGGTCCTGAGGTGCTGCGAAACGTCTCCTTCGCGGTCCTGCCCCGTCAGGTGATCGGGATCGTGGGACGGTCCGGGTCGGGAAAGAGCACGATCGCAAAGTTGATCCAGCGGCTCTATGTGCCGGAGCGGGGACGCATCCAGGTCGACGGGGTGGACCTCGCGCAGGTCGATCCGGCCTGGCTGCGGAGGCAGGTCGGCGTCGTGCTCCAGGAGAACTTTCTCTTCAACCGTTCGGTACGGGAGAACATCGCGCTGACCGACCCCGGTCTGGCGATGGAACAGGTGATTCAAGCGGCGAAACTGGCCGGCGCGCATGAGTTCATCCTCGAACTGCCGGACGGCTACGACACGATTGTCGGGGAGCGCGGCTGTTCTCTCTCCGGCGGCCAGCGCCAGCGGATTGCAATCGCCAGGGCCCTGGTCGCGAACCCGCGCATTCTGATGTTCGACGAAGCGACGAGTGCCCTGGACTATGAATCGGAAGCGGTGATTCAGCGGAACATGACGCAGATCTGCAACGGGCGCACGGTATTTATCATCGCCCATCGGTTGAGCGCGGTGCGGCCGGCCCATCGTATTTTCGTGCTGGAGAGGGGCGAGATCGTCGAAGAGGGCGCGCACGACGAGCTGCTCCGCCGGCAAGGGTTCTATGCGCGCCTTCACCGGTATCAAGACGGGCACGCGGGTGTGAAGGCTGAGGGATAGAAACCAGGGGCGACCCATGGCATTCGGGGCTCTCTCACGGCACTGGACGGTCTGGAAGACGGCCTGGCAGGCCGAATCGCGTCAACAGGCCGGTGCGGTATGGAGCGAAAAGGCGGCCGAGTTCCTGCCGGCGGTCCTGGAGATTCAGCAGGCGCCGCCTTCACCGACCGGCCGCGCCATCCTCTGGACGATCCTGGCCTGTTTCACGGCAGGCGTGCTGTGGGCGACGTTCGGCCGGATCGACATTATCGCGACGGCACAGGGCCGGATCATTCCCAGCGGCTATTCGAAGATTATTCAACCGTACGAAACCGGCGTGATCGCCGCCATCCATGTGCAAGACGGACAAGCCGTGAAGCGCGGCGAGGTGCTGATCGAACTGGATCCTACGCAGAACCGGGCAGACCGCGACCGGGCCTTGAACGAATATCGCGCGGCGAAGGTGGAAGCCGCTCGATTGCGCGCGTTGATCGCGGGTGAGGCGGGCTTCGAGGCGCCTGTCGACGGAGAACCCGGGCACGTGCTGCTGCAACGGCAACTGCTGCGGGATCAACTGGCGGAATATCAGGCTCGTGTGGGCGCGGCGCAACACCTCATCGATCAGCGGAAAGCCGCCCTGGAGCAGACGAAGGAAAACATCAGGCGGCTGGAAGCCACCGTGCCGATGGAAGCGGAGCGGGCGGATGCCTACAAGAAGTTGCTCGAACACGAGGCGGTCACCAAGATGGATTTCCTTCAGGTAGAAGGACAGCGGATCGACAAGACGCAGGAACTGGCGGGACAGCGCAAGAAACTTCTTCAGGATCAGGGGGCGCTCTCGGAAGCCGGGAAGAACTATCGGGCGTTCGTCGCGGAGTTTCAACGGGGGAAGCAGGCCGAGCTGTCGGCCATTGAAACCAGGGCCGCGTCGCTTCTCCTGGACGTCACGAAGGCCGGCCAGAAGGCTGATCTTCAGCGGCTGGCGACGCCGATCGACGGCGTCGTGCAGCAACTGGCCGTGCATACGGTGGGCGGTGTCGTCACGCCGGCGCAGCAGCTGCTCATCATTGTCCCGCAGGACCATTCCGTCGAAGTTGAGGCACAGGTGGAGAACAAGGACGTGGGCTTCGTGAAAGAGGGGCAGCCGGTCGAAATCAAGGTCGAAACGTTTCAGTTCACGCTGTACGGAACGATTCCCGGCAGGGTGCTCACGGTCTCCGACGATGCTGCGCCGGTTGAAAAGGTCGGGCTGGTCTATCCCGTCAGAGTCGGCATGGATCGGTCGACGATCCAGGTCGAAGGCAAAGCGGTCGATCTCTCCCCGGGCATGGCCGTCACGGTGGAAATTAAGACCGGCCGGCGCCGAGTGATCGAATATCTGCTGAGTCCATTGTTGAAGTCGGTCAAGGAAAGTTTGCGGGAGCGGTAGCCGGCAACCGGATCGACCATGAGCAATGCGTGCAGGGCTGGGCTATTCTTCAGCGCCATGGGACTCCTGCTGCTCGCACTCCTGGCCGGCGGCGTGAGCGGGGCGGCGGGCGGGTCGTCCGTCGAAACGCTCCCGGTTCCCTTGCCGGCCCTGACGCTCTCGCTGCGCGCCGCTTTGGCGGCGGTGGTGGATAACAACCCGGACGTCCAGCTCTATAGGGAGCGCATAGAAGCCGCGCAGGGCCAGGTCCTGACGCAATTGGGGGCGATGTTGCCGAACCTCTCCTCGAATGTCCGGCAAACCAGCCAGACGCAATTCCTGGGGACGTTCGGACTCGCTCCGGTCCGGACCGATCCTTTCAGTATCTTCGATGCCCGGGTGAATGCTTCCCAGAATCTCTTGAGCCTCAGCCTGATTCAGAAGTGGCGTGCGTCGCGCGAACGCCTGCATGTGACGGAATTCGAGGCGGACAGCCGGAAGTTCGATGCCATGGCGAGCGTAGCCCTGCTCTATATGGAAGGGCTCAAGGCGATGGGGATGCTGAAGATGCATGAGTCCAACCAGCAGGTGATGGGTGAATTGCTTGGTTTGGTCAAGCAGCGACAGAAAGGGGGAGTCGCCACCGGACTCGACGTCGCGAGACTCGAAGCGCAACTGGCCGGCGAACGCCAGTCGGCGGCATCATCCCGCTACGACGTCGAGCACGCCAAGCTGAACCTGCTCAATCTCCTGAGTTTCCCCTACGAGACGGCAGTCGTGTTGAGCGATGAATTCAAGGACGAGGTATACGGGATCACGATGCCGCAAACGGCTGTTGAGGAAGCTTTGAGCAATCGGCCGGAAGTGCAGGCGCAGGTGATGCGCATCAAGGCGGCGGAACTGACCTATTCGTCCATCACAGGCGAACGGCTGCCCTCGCTGGTCGCGCAAGGCGACTACGGGTTGATCGGCAATCGATGGAACAACAGCCTCGACAGTTACAACATGGCGCTGCTGCTGCAGATTCCCATTTTCGACGGCGCTCAGCGCGAAGGCCGGATTGCCGAAGCCAGAAGCCAGTTGCGGCAGGAGGCGTTGCGGATGCGCTCCGTGCTGAATCAGGTGAAGCTGGACGTGCAAGATGCCTTGGCGGCCATGACTGCCGCGAAAGAGCAGGTCGCCATCGCGCGAACGGGGCTGCTGTCGGCCTCGAAAGAATTGGATCTTGCGCGGGAACGCTATGCCGTCATGACGACGGCCAGCCATTTCGAACTGACGAACGCACTCACGGCTGTGGCACGGGCCAGGGAGAATCTCGTCAATGCGTTGTTTCAATTGAATGCGTCGCGGGTGAATCTTGCCAGGGCGACCGGAAGTCTGAACGCGCTGAACTAGCCCGTATTATTCACGAGCG
>DIHJ01000050.1:68940-70333 GCA_002420105.1 Nitrospira sp. UBA5699 | reverse complement strand
CGTTGCCGTCGTTTTCGGGGGAGACGTCACTACCATTTTTACGCGCCCGCAGTCTTGCTGCCTTCCGCTGTCTCTGCGCATCATGCATGACGCCTCTTAACGTCGTCTTTACGACTTCTTGAGATCGCTCAGAGCGATTCGTAACCGGCACTTGTGAGAGTGACCCCGTGCGGGAAGCGGAACAGGGGACGCGCGGGGAAGACTGCAGCTTCTTCCGTGACGCTCCGGGTTCCGGCTTCGATCGGCGCAGCCGCCGGGCCCGCGGCCGTGGATGCAGGGGCTCAGGGGAGGAGGAATGGCGGAGCGGTGCGAGCCCGGCTTGCTCGATCAACTCAACATGGCGACCTTTACAACGGCACTCCCGCTGCTGCTGGCATCGTCCGGGGCAGTGAGGAGATTGACAAGGGAGACGTTCATGACACGGATCAGAAAGCGGATGGCGAAATGGGGGCTCTCGGCGGCGAAGTTCTCGCTGGCCGCGGCCATGCTGGCCGTGCCGGCTCTGCCGGCGGAGGCGAACAACGGCTTCGGCAACGATTTCGGAGGGGGTATCGAGCAGCTGCTGCGGAACAGCGCGATGCATTGGTTCGGGATCCAGGGGCCGCTCGGCCCTTCGGCCCCCGCGACATCGGGCGCTTATCGCACGCCGGCGCAGCCGGCCGTCGATCAGGTTCTCGTCGCCGACAGTCTGAAGGTCGAATACTTTTCTCGCAGCATCGCCAACAATGCCGACCAGTTCGCGTTCTGGCCGAGCGACGAGAGCCCGACGCATCAGATCTGGTGCATCGAGGAGTTCACGCCCCGGGTGCTCAGGAATGCGGCGGGGCAGGAACTGTTTCTCCCGGGCGGGCTGGTGAAGAAACTGACGCCGGGCGTCCAGCGCATCAACTTGCAGACCGGCGCGGTCGAGACGATTCTTCGCGGTACGGCCGGTTGCGACGGGATCAGGCGCACGCCCTGGGGCACGATTCTGGCGACCGAAGAGGACGATACGGGCGGAGCCTACGAGATCATCGATCCGCTGGGTGTGACCAACCATACCATCACCGATCGCGCGCTCGGCACGGTGGTCGATCCGAACGGTTTGCCGTCGACCAAGATCGTGAAGCGGACGGCCCTGGGCAAGTTCGCCTGGGAAGGCATCGCCATTCTGCCCAGCGGGGTGCTCTATGCCGGCGATGAGTTGCGGCCCGGCGAGCCTCTGTCGGGCGCGGGGAACGGACCGGACGGCGACGGCGGCGCGATCTTCAAGTTCGTTCCGGCGAATCCCAGAACCGCGGCGGGGCCCGTTTCGCAATTGTCGGAATCGCCGTTCGTCGCCGGGAACCTGTACGCGATGCAGGTGTCCTGCACGACCGGCCAGCAATACGGGCAGGGCTGCGAGGTGGGGATT
>DIHJ01000050.1:68553-68875 GCA_002420105.1 Nitrospira sp. UBA5699 | reverse complement strand
AGGTGGGGATTGCCGCCTGGCTGCCGGTGAGCGCCGCGAATGCCCGCACGGACGCGTTCAAGAACGGCGCGACGGGCTACTATCGTCCGGAAGATCTGGAACTCGATCCGATGTACAAAGATCCGAACGGCGGGATCCGGATCTGCTGGATGGATACCCAGAATCGCGGCGCGCAGATGTACGGCGAACTGGTGTGCGCGGTGGACAATGCGCCGATGACCGCCAGCGCCTCCCAGCGCACGGTGGTGGTGAATCGCCTTCTGGAAGGCGATATGGACATGAACGCTCACGACAACATCGAATTCCAGCCGTTGACGGGCAA
>DIHJ01000050.1:68173-68451 GCA_002420105.1 Nitrospira sp. UBA5699 | reverse complement strand
GAATTCCAGCCGTTGACGGGCAATGTCTACGTGATCGAGGACAATGCCAACGGCGATATCTTCGCCTGTCTGCCGGACGGCACCGATCGCGACATCAAGAGCGACGGCTGCATCAAGATCCTGTCCGTCAAGGACAGCTCCGCCGAGCCGACCGGCTTCAAGTTTACGTCGGACGGCCGGACGGCATACCTGTCGATTCAGCATTCGAACGACGCGAATATGCCGTTGGTCGACGACTATCGGACCGATGATCTGATCAAGATCACCGGGTTCAAGAT
>DIHJ01000050.1:427-68058 GCA_002420105.1 Nitrospira sp. UBA5699 | reverse complement strand
TACGCGACTGACGACATTATCAAGATCACCGGGTTCAAGATTCCTCCCCGGTTCCAGCAGTAACGTTGGTTTGTCCCGTGCGCGCCTGCATGGCAGGCGCGCACGGGCTCCCCAGGATGCCCTGATACCGCGATGAGTCGATCGTGACCAAGCCGTATGATCCCGCCCTGGCGTTCCGCCGGCAGATTCTGGTGTCCGGCCTGTTCAAATATGCCTCGCAGGCGCTGGAACTGGAGGACGGCTATGCGTTCAAGTTCCGGCGGTCGGCATTCCTTGCGAGGCGCATGGCGGATTACCTGTTGTTTGAAGCCAGGCACTCGCCCCGGTTGACCTTTGAGATCGATGTCGAGCCCGACGGCGTCGCCGCCTGGCTGCAGGTGCGGGGACCGGGGAACGCCAAGGATCAGATCAGGGTTCTATATCTGCAACACCAGAGCCTGCTTTTGCAGCGAATCAACGACCAATAGCCGGTTCCCGGGATCGCTTCGGGTTTCGCCGAAAGGGATGCGCGCTGTAACCGGCCGCGTACGCCGTACAGACACGTCCGGACGCGGGTAGCCGGAATCGGGAGGGATCGGGTCGGAGTTGACTAATCAATAAATGTTGATGTATTGTTCCTGCCATGACCACGAAACACCGAACCAACGCGGCCGTATTGTTTCACGCCCTGTCGGACCAGACGCGGGTCGCGCTTATTGAAAAACTCAAAGACGGCGAACAGTGCGTGTGCGAATTGACCGACGCCCTTCATACGGGACAGTCCCGGCTGTCGTTTCACCTGAAAGTATTGAAGGAAGCGGAATTGATTCACGACCGCCGGGAGGGTCGCTGGGTGTATTACGCGCTCAACCGGGAGGCGTTGGCGGATCTCGAGGACTTCGTGCGCGAGCTCAAGGATGCGGCGGGACGCACGGTTTCTTCGAAGAGGTGCGAGTAGTTTTTTTGTCCGACGCATCAAAAATCGTTGATCAACTAGCCGTCATCCGAAGCGGAAGGAACGGAATGGACGTTGCGTTATCCTCACCGGCGGTTTCCGAGAAACGACTGAACGTATTCGAACGCTATCTGACGGTCTGGGTCGGCCTGTGCATCGTCGCCGGCGTCCTGGTCGGACGCGCTTTCCCGGCACTGGTCGGCACGTTGCGAAGCTGGGAGTTCGGCGAGGGCAGCCACATCAACCTGCCGATCGCCGTCCTGATCTGGCTGATGATCGTTCCCATGATGATGAAAGTCGATTTTACGGCGCTGCGAAACGTGGGTCGCCGGCCCCAGGGACTGTTCGTCACGCTCGTCGTCAATTGGCTGGTGAAACCGTTTTCCATGGCCTTGTTCGCCTGGCTGTTCTTCCGGTTCGTCTTTGCGGCCTGGATGACCCCTGCGGAGGCCGACCAGTACATTGCCGGCTGCATCATTCTGGCCGCGGCTCCCTGCACCGCGATGGTGTTCGTCTGGAGTTATCTGACGGACGGCGATCCGGCCTATACGCTGGTGCAGGTGACGGTGAACGATCTCATCATGCTGCTGCTCTTTGCCCCGATCATCAGTCTGCTGGTGAGCGGGGCGTCCTCCCTGACCGTCCCGTTCGCCGTGCTGCTCTATTCCGTGGTCGCGTTCATCGTCATTCCCCTGGCGGCCGGCACGCTGATCCGGATCTGGTTGATCGGACAGCACGGCCGGAGCTGGTTCGAACGGGATTTCCTGCCGCGCTTCGCCCCGGTCACCGTCGTGGCGCTGCTCATGACGCTGGTGTTCATCTTCGCGTTTCAGGCGGACAACATCGTCACCAAGCCGTGGCATGTGGCCTTGATCGCCGTGCCGATCCTCTTTCAGGTCTATATGAACGCCTCACTGGCATACGGACTCATGCGGTGGGTCGGGGTGCCCTATGCCGTGGCGGCGCCCGGAGCGCTCATCGGAGCGAGCAACTTCTTCGAGCTCGCCGTCGCGACGGCGATCGCCCTGTTCGGCCCGGAATCGGGGGCGGCGCTGGCGACCGTCGTCGGCGTGTTGGTCGAAGTCCCCGTGATGTTGTCCGTCTGCCATGTCTGTAACCGCACGCGGCACTGGTTCGCGGCGGAGGCCGTCACGTGACGGAGCCTGGGGTCAGGATGTGGTGCCGGAACCTCCGGCAGGAATAGCCCCGTTGAGCCACGGAAAAGGAGCATCATGAAACGCTTTCATATCCACATCGGTGTCGAGAAGCTCGATGAAGCGATCCGCTTTTACAGCGCGCTGTTCGGCGCGGAGCCGGTCAAGACCAAAGCCGATTATGCGAAGTGGATGCTGGACGATCCGCGTGTCAATTTTGCCGTGTCCACCCGCGCCAACAGGAAGGGGGTCGACCATCTCGGGATTCAAGCCGAGGAGGAGGCCGAGTTGAGCGAATTGCGTGAGCGGATCGAAACGGCGGACATGACGGTGCTGGAGGAGGGCGACACCGTTTGCTGTTATGCCCGATCCGATAAGTCCTGGATTCAGGATCCGGCAGGCATTCCATGGGAGGCGTATCGGACCATGGAGGACGCCCAATTCTTCTCAAGCCATGCCGACCGTTCCGAGAGCGCCTGCTGCGCGCCGCAGGCGCCGGAGGCCTTGATCAGTCTTCAGCCGTCCGGACGGAAGGGAGGGCGCTGCGCCTGATGGCTACCGACGTGAAACAGGTTCTGATCCTCTGCACCGGAAATTCCTGCCGCTCGATCATGGCCGAGGCCCTGGTGAATCATCTCGGGAAGGGTCGCGTTCGGGCGCGGAGCGCCGGGAGTTCCCCGGCCGGGTACGTCCACCCGCAGTCCCTGAAGACCCTGGAACGGCACGGCATCGATCCGGGCCGTCCTTCCAGCAAGTCCTGGAACGAGTTCGCGGATCAGGCGTTCGATCTGGTGATCACGGTCTGTGATCAGGCGGCCGGCGAAAGCTGCCCGCTGTTTCCCGGCAAGCCGGAAAAACTTCATTGGAGCACGCCCGATCCCGCGAAGGCCCGGGGGACCGAGGCAGAAATCGAAGCGGCGTTCGACCGGGCGTTCTTCATGCTCAAGGAGCGGATAGAACGGCTGGTTGCCGTCGGCGAGCCCAAGCAGACCGCCGGCGACCGCGGCGGCTGATGCGCGCCGGCAAGCCGGCGGGGGAGGCGGAAGATCAGGAGAGCGCCATCCTGTTCCGTTTCCACCGCTCGCTTCCGTGCACCGGCGTTCGCGGCCGGCTCATTCTGGAGCGATCGCGGCTCCGTCGATGCAGCAGAATTTTCTGATCCACCAGGTCCCCACAGAGGATGCAACGGTAGACCAACGCTCTCAGCCCTCCATCCTGCACCATTTCGAGAACCCGTAACCCATTACAGCGGTTGCACTGCATGTTCACCTCCTTCTGATCGGTGCGGCCCGGTTCGATCTTCACCTCAATTTGTTTACCTGGCATAGGACACGGAGTTCACGGCCGGCCGGCTCTGTTCATCGAGTTCGCGGCAGGGGGCGCATTGGAGCGCAGCCGGGTGAACTTTGAGACGGGCGATCGGAATCTCCTGCCTGCAGCGGACACAGAGCCCGTAGGTGCGCCTTTCCATGCGATCCAACGCCATATCAATCTGGCGAAGTTTGTCCCTTGTTCGAGCTTTGGCGAGCAGGAACCACTCCTGTTCCTGATCAATTGAGGCTTGATCGGCAGGGTCGGGCGACAGCTCCGGTCCAACCGTCTGAATCCCGCCAGAGGTCGTTTCACGGAAGAGGGCCGCTCGCTGGCGCTTCAGTTCGATCCAGAGGTCCACATAAAGTGCCCTGGTCCGATCCGGGAGATGCCTTGTGAAGACCAGGTCATGAGGAGATGCATCGCGCAGGTGCCGGTTGTTTCGTGCCATGCGGTCACCCTCCTTCCTTACGATCGCACTCTACGGCCGGCGAGGCACGGAGAAGTCAGGAGGCAGTCAAGTCTCTGTAACAGCTCATGACCCCTCTTGAGGGAGCTGCAACGTCGGATCCCGCGATGCAAGAGATGTCGGATTTCTTTCAGACTACATGGAAAGTTAACGAATCTGTAACATCGACTTGTCGTGCACGTAATGTTGGTGCGGGAGGATAAAAGATGATGGAGTGGAGAAACTGGAAAGCCAAGGTGGTTCTAGTGGGCCTGCTGCTGGCGACCGGACCGATCGCCTGCGCAAAGCCCCATCAGTATATCGACGTGACCTGCGCGAAGATGGCGGGGGAAACGGTGCTCGATCGCGAGGCCGCCATCCAATGCCAGACCTTCCGGCAGGCCGAAGCGGCGACCGCCGTCTACACCGAGGCGTCGCTGCTCGTCAAATCCTACCGAGCCTGCCTGGAAAAGTACGAACAGATCCCTGCGAGGGCCAAAGAGTATTGTGCGCAGTACCCGAAGGCGCTTCAGGAAATCGGTCTGCAGATCAAGGAGCAGCCCGACCAGCCGCCGCGCAACGTCGAGCCGGCCGTTCCGCCTTCGAAGCCCAGGCAGCGACCTTCCTACTGACCCCGGAGCTCGTGATCGTCCGGGTTGTTTACTTGACGATCGCGGCCCCGCCCGTCGTCGGCCCGCAATCCCGGCGCTCCCAGTGACGCAGCTGTTCCTCGGCGTCGAAGGTGATCGCATAGGACGCGCAGTTCGACTCCTTTCCCTGAAAGTCGTATTCCCACACCTGGTCGCCGTTCCCGGCCCGTTTGAGCCGCTGCGGATAGCCGAACTTGCGGACGAGCTCCTCCTGGGTCGTCTGACGGAGCGAATCCTCCAGATACTCGACGCGGTAAGGCGCACAGGAGACCAGAATCGCCAGGAGGCTTCCTGCTGCGAGCGTAAGACGTGGAAGTGGCAGAGTGGAGTTCATTCGGAGACTGCACGGCAGCGTCGCTTGCTGCCGCGCACGGGCGCCTCCGGCCGGTGAATGGCTCGACGGGAGACGGTGCCGGCAACGGGTGCTAAGCGTTCGCGCCCTCTTCTTTCAGCTTGTAGCCGAGCGACTTGACCGACAGAATGGCGTCGTTCAGAAGGGGAAGCTTTTGCTTGATGCGCCGGACATGGACGTCGACCGTCCTCGTCGTCCCATGATAATCGTAGCCCCACACGCTGTTCAACAGCACGTCCCGCGTCAAGACCCGGCCGGGATTGCGCAGCAGATGTTCGAGCAGTCCGAATTCCTTGGCCGTGAGGCTGATCTCCCGCCCCTCCACCGTCACTTCGTGGCGCGAGAGATTCAGATTCAACGGGCCGTAGCGGTACACGCTGATTTCCCGATCCGCGGTGCGCTCGATCCGGCGAAACAGGGCCTTCACCCTCGCCATCAGGGCTTTCGGGCTGAACGGCTTGGACACGTAGTCGTCCGCTCCCAGTTCCAATCCGACGACGGTGTCGGACTCCTCGCTCTTGGCGGTCAACATGATGATGGGCAGCGTGGCCGTCTGAGGGGTCAGGCGGATTTTCTTGCACACTTCGAGTCCGTCGATCTCGGGCAGCATGAGGTCGAGGATCACCAGATCGGGATGTTCCGATCGAACCTGCCGGAGCGCCTCCGTGCCGGTGGCGGCGGTCAGGGTTCGAAACCCCTCTTTCTCGAAATACATCTTGACCAGTTGGAGAATATCCTTCTCATCCTCGACGATGAGGACCTTCCTGCTGTTCGCGGTGACCATGACAAGCTCCTTGGCTGCGGCGATGTCCTATGCGCCGTACGCATCTTCGATCATACCGATGAGGGAGAATCCTCATGGTCGCATGATACGGCGGGAGAGATGCGGCTGCGTTACGCCGCTGTTAAGCCGGTGTTAAATTGCGGGGCCATGGGGGGCGGATCGATCTGGCTGCCGGGTGTCGGGGCAGTCCGACTCCCGGCCGGGGCGGTGATCGGGGGATCGATTCGGGAAGAAAGCCGACCGCCGGCGCCGTCGATTACGAGGGCAGCTCGGTCAGACGGAGCGTATAGAGGTGGTGATAGAGCCCCTGGCGGTCCATCAGCTCGCCGTGGGTGCCGGTCTCGACGAGGCGCCCCTTGTTCAGGACGAGGATGCGGTCGGCCCGTTGGATGGTGGTGAGGCGATGGGCGATCACGAACGTCGTCCGGCCTTTCATCAGCTGCTCCAGGGCTTCCTGGACCAGCCGCTCCGACTCGCTGTCGAGCGCGGAGGTGGCTTCGTCCAACAGTAGGATCCGCGGATTCTTCAGGATGGCGCGGGCGATGGCGATGCGCTGCCGTTGTCCGCCCGACACGTTGATGCCCTTTTCCCCCACCACGGTCTGATACCGGTCGGGGAAACTCATGATGAAATCGTGGGCATGGGCGGCGCGGCTTGCCTCCGTCACGGCCGCTTCGTCGGCCTCCCGGTTGCCGTAGCGGATGTTGTCGAGAATCGTGCCGCCGAACAGGATCGTCTCCTGCGGCACCAGCGCGATTTGCCGGTACCAGCTGTCCAGGGTGGCCTGGCGGAGGTCCCGACCGTCGATCGTAATCCGGCCTTCCGTCGGATCGTAGAACCGATGGATCAGATTCATCGCGGTCGTTTTCCCCGCGCCGGTGGGACCGACGATCGCCACGAGTTCGCCCGGTTTGGCCTCGAAGGACACATCGGTCAACACCGGCTGGCGCGGATCGTAGGCGAAGCTCACATGCTCGACGCGGATGTGTCCTGACACGGTCTGGAGCGGTGCGGCATCGGGAGCGTCGCCGACTTCTGGTCTGGTGTCCAGGATTTCGAACACGCGTTCGGTGGCCCCCTGCGCCTCTCTGATCTGCGCGAACACGCGCGCCGCGGAACTGAACGGACCGATCAAGATCCCTGCGAACAGCACGAAGGCGAAGAGGTCGCCCGGTGACACGGCGCCGTCGATGACCTGGCGGCCCCCGTACCACAGCACGGCGGCCGCGGCGGAGAAGGTCAGCAGGCTGATGACCGGAATGAAGACGGCCATGATGCCGGCTCGCCGCATCGTCAGCGACAGGGTCTGCCCGACCTGCGCGCCGAATCGCGCTTGTTCACGGTCTGTTTGCACGAAGGATTTCACGATGCGGATGCCGGAGATGACTTCTTCGATCAACGTGCTGAGCGCGGCGGTTTGATCCTGAATCGAGGTCGAGAGCGATTTCAGCCTGCGTCCGAAAAATTTGGCCACGATCACGAGCAGGGGGAGCAGGACGAGAATAAGCAGACAGAGCCGCCAGTTCATGGCCAGCAAAAACGCGATCCCCCCGATGAACGTGACGAGTTGCTTGGCCGTGTCGATCGGCGTTTCCGTGACGACGGACTGAATGACCGTGACATCGTTCATCAGGCGGGACAGCAGCTCGCCGGTCCTCCGCCGCGCATAGAAACTGACCGAGAGGGTTTGCAGGTGCGCGAACAGATGCGAGCGGAAATCGGCGACGATGTGTTGTGAGACCCAGGCCGTCAGATAGCCGTGCCCCATCGAACAGAGGCCCTGGAATACGACCAGGCCGAGGAACAGGGCAATCAACTCGGTCATCCGGGCGGCGTCATGGTGAACGGTGATGACGTCCCACAGCGTGCCGGCCAGGCGGAGCAGGGCGAGGTTGACGGCCGCCACGCCCATCACGAGGAGGCCGGCGAACAGCATGCGGGGGAGATACGGTTTCAGGAATGGAAGGAAGCGCTTGAACGTCGACATGGCGGCGGAGGGATCTTAGAGGAGGTCGGTACAGAAAACCAAGTGCTTCGTGTGCCCCCGGGCGGGGCGATCGGGCCGGCAGATCTGGGCGCTAAATCTGCGCGATGGATTCGATGAGGTTCTTGTTGACGGCGACGAAATCCGACCGGTCCTTCTCGTTGATGACCACGTCGGTGAGGCTGATAAAAAGCCGCTGCTCTTCGTTGATGGCATCGGAGACACGGTTCCGCATCGGGGGAATCAGAAAGTCGCCCACGTAGACGCAGTTCACAGTGCGGACGCGAATGCGAACCTTCTTCCCTTCGGGCACGGTCTCCTCCTCCTCTCCGGGGGCTGAGCTTAGCTTTTACGACGAAGGAACTTTTGACGCCGGCGCAGCTTCTTGTACTTGTGCTTGCGCATTTTCTTCCGGCGTTTTTTCAGCACGCTTGCCATACGGTGTCTCTCCTACGCGCGTGAGTCTAGAGTCTTTCGGCTGAAATTGCAAGTCGCGGAGGAAATCCGCTCGCGCCCGGAATCGATCCGCGCCGGGGCGCGGCTTGACCTGCCTCGCAGCCCGTTCCTATACTGCGAGCATGACGACGACGCGATCCGTGACTCGAATGAGCGGAATCGGAATTCTGCTTGTGGTCCTGCTGCTGGCCGGCGCGGGCTGCAGCGGAAAGACGATTCAGTATCCGGAGGATCACGAGCGGTATCTCCGGATCGACAAGGCGGTGGAAGCCCTTCGCGAGGCCTATGTGAAGAAAGACGCCTCCGCGATGGCCGCGCTCATGATGCCGACGGAGTCGGTTGAGCGGCTGCAGCGGGAGGCGGAAAACGATTTCGAGTCGTTTCAGGATATCGCGCTGGAGTTCAGAATCGAACGCATCATGATCGAGAGCGACGACATCGACGTGTACGTGCATTGGCAGGGATTGTGGAAAAAAGATCCCGATGATTCGGGAATCCGGCAGCGGGGCCATTCCCGCCTCCAATGGGTCGGGACGAAGTCCATTCTGCTTCAAGGCGTGCAAGGCGATATTCCGTTCGGCGCCAAGGCGCGTCAGGCCCTGACGGGACGGCCGGCTCAGCCGCTCACGAAATAATTCATGTCCTCCCGCCATTCTCCATCCGCGGTCCAAGCCGATTTTCTCGTCATCGGCAGCGGCGTCGCCGGTCTGCGCGCGGCGCTCGAACTGAGCCGCACCGGTCGCGTGCTGGTGCTCACGAAAGGGCATCCGCTCCAGAGCAGCTCGATCCACGCGCAGGGCGGGGTTGCGGTCGCGATGAGCGAAGAAGACGACGTGGCGATTCATCTGACCGACACGCTGAAGGCCGGACACGGCCTGTGCCGCAAAGAAGCCGTTCGGGTGCTGGTCGAGGAGGGACCGGAGCGGATTCACGAGTTGATCGAATGGGGAGCCGTGTTCGACAAGGCGGGGGGCAAGTTCGCGTTTGCGCGGGAAGCGGCGCATAGCCGCAGCCGGATTCTCCGGGCCCGCGGCGATGCGACGGGCAACGAAATGGTGCGGGTATTGATCGCCGAAGTCATGCGCCGGAAGCGCATCCAGCGGCTGGACTATCACTTCACGGTGGATCTGATCGTCGAAGCCGGCCGGTGTTGCGGAGCGCTCGTCCTGGACGAACATTCGGGCCGGCAGTTTATCCTGCCCGCGCGGGCGGTGGTATTGACGACCGGCGGCGCGGGGCAGGTGTATGCCCGCACGACCAATCCCGCGAATGCGACCGGCGACGGCATGGCCATGGCGCTTCGCGCGGGAGCGGTCCTGCAGGACATGGAGTTCGTCCAGTTTCACCCCACCGCGCTGTATTTGCCGTCGAGTCCGCCGTTTCTGCTGTCCGAAGCGATGAGGGGTGAAGGCGCGCAGTTGCGCAACAACAAGGGCGAACTCTTCATGCATCGCTATCACCCGATGGGGGCTCTCGCTCCGCGCGACATCGTCTCGCGGGCGATCTGGGCCGAGATGGCCGCGACGAAGGCGCGCCACGTGTACCTCGATGTCACTCATCTGGGCGCCGAGTTCGTCAAGCGGCGGTTCCCGACCATCTATGCGACCTGCCTCCGGTACGACATCGATATTACGGAAGAATGGATTCCCGTGTCTCCCAGCGCCCATTA
Organism: Nitrospira sp. UBA5699; assembly: GCA_002420105.1. GTDB lineage: Bacteria > Nitrospirota > Nitrospiria > Nitrospirales > Nitrospiraceae > Nitrospira_C. Next base: position 58,316 of record DIHJ01000050.1, on the reverse strand, counting down.
CATGATGGGCGGGGTCTGGACCGACCTGAACGGTGCGACGACGGTTCCCGGCTTGTTTGCGGCCGGAGAGGTGGCCTGCAGCGGCGTGCACGGCGCCAATCGTCTGGCGAGCAACTCGCTGCTGGAAGGGTTGGTATTCGGCGCGCGGGCCGCCATGGCGGCGGTGGCCTACGCGGGGCGGCACGAGGTCCCTTCATTGGCCGCGCAGGAAGCCGCGCTCAAGACGGAACATTTTGGATCGCTTGACGATGCCGAAAAACTCCGCAGTTCGCTCCGGCGCGCGATGTGGGGGCATGTCGGCGTCATTCGATCCGGGGAATCGTTGATCAGGGCCTGCGCGCAATTATCGCGCTGGGCGCAGCTGGTCGCCCAGCCGTTTTCCAATCGGGCGGCGTTGGAAGTGAAGAACATGGTTCATGTGGGGCAATGTATCGCGGAGGCGGCGTTGTGGCGTGAGAACAGCGTCGGCGCCCACTATCGTTCGGATTTCCCCCAGGCCAAACGGCCGGGTTGGCAGCAGCACAGTCGTTTGTCGATGGGCGAGGGGATCAGCGGGAAGAAGTCTCGGAAGTCTCGGGGGCTGCTGCTGGCGCTGCGGGGGCGTACTGGCTGACCGGCCGCTCGGTGATCACGCCGTCGCGCACCAGGAACGTGCGGTAGTAGCGCAACACCTTACGAACGTACTGCCGGGTCTCGTCTATCGGCGGCAGCGCCTGATAGCGGTCGACGACGGTCTCGCCTGCGTTGTAGGCCGCCAGGGCCAGGGGCAGGTTCCCGTGAAACCGGTCGAGCAACTGCCGCAGGTATTTCGTTCCCCCGCCCACATTCTCATCCGGATCATACATGTCGCGCACGTCCATCCGCAGGGCGGTTTGCGGCATGAGCTGCATCAGGCCGATGGCGCCTGCGCGCGAGACGGCTCGGGGATCGAAATTCGATTCGGCCTTGATGACTGCGCGGATCAAGGCCGGGTGCAGTTGCTGTCGGGACGAGTGGCGCTTGATGACCGGTTCGAGTTCACGCTCCGACAAGGTCGAATGGAAGCGGGCCGACTCGATGTCGATTTTCCGGTAGCGTGCGTCCGACGGAACATTCGTCAGCGAGATGGTGCCGTTGGGGCCGATATATTGATAGATCTCGGCCGAAGCGACGGCGGGGGAAATACAGGCCAGTCCGCCGAGCCCTGCCAGGGTGAGCGCGACGATCGAGAGGGGAATCCGCCGGTGCGTCCGTCCAGCTGTTGTCGCCATTTGCATGCTCCCAACGATAGCAGCCCAGTCCGGCCTGTCAAGAAAATGCAGATCCCGTGCCCGGTTTCTGGAGGGGAAAGTGCTGCAAGAACAACGGGATCGAAAAAGCCCAGAGCGTCAGGATTCGAGAAATCGCGTGCGGTGGGCGGCAAATTGTCGGTGGAGTGTCTGCGTTACGGGTCCCGGGTTCCCGCCTCCTACGGGCCGGTTGTCCAAGGTCGTGACCGGCATGATTTCCATCGTGGTGTTGCTGAGAAAGCATTCGTCCGCGCGGCGGAGGGCCTCGACGTCGAATCGTCCCTCTTCCACAGGGATCCCCTCCTCGCGGGCCAGGGTGAGAATGAGGCTGCGGGTGATTCCGTCCAGGATGCCGCAGGAAAGAGAGGGGGTGCAGAGCCGGCCCGCGGCGACGAAAAACAGATTGCTCACGGTGCATTCGGCCAGGTGCGATTCCCAGTTCAGCAAAAGGCTGTCGAACGCTCCGGCGGCGAGGGCCTCGCGTTTGGCCAATATATTGTTGAGGAAATTGGTGGCCTTGATCTGGGGATCGAGCGCGGCCGGAAGATTGCGTCTTGTCTTGGCCACGATCAGGCGCACGCCCCCGCGGTAGAGGTCGGGATCAGGGGGCCTGAGCGGCCTGGTCATGACCACGACGGTCGGATCGGGACAGAGTGCAGGATCGAGGCCGATCTCGCCGACTCCGCGGGAGATCGTGATTCGAATGTAGGCATCGACTCGCTCATTGCCCACCTCATTGCGGGTCATCGCTTCATGCAGCAGGGCGGGCCAGTCGCGCTCGGGGATCTGCAGCCCGATGGCATCGGCCGACCGGCGCAGGCGGGCCAGGTGCTGCTCCCGCATGAAGATGCGACTCCCGTAGGAACGAATGGTTTCGTAGACGCCGTCGCCGTAGAGAAACCCGTGATCAAAAACGGAGACGACGGCTTGATCCTCAGGCACGAACCGGCTGTTCAGATAGATCCACATGATGGTTCCGTCCGTTGGAATGAGCTGAAAAACGCCTGTGCCTTATGCAGGGTCTCTTCATATTCTCGAAGCGGGTCGGAGTCCGCGACGATACCTGCTCCGACCTGCAGGTAGCCCTTCTCCCCGGACAGCACCAGCGTCCGGATGATGATGTTCAGATCGAGGTCGCCGTTCCATCCCAGGTAGCCGAAGGATCCGGTATAGGGGCCCCGGCGCACCGGCTCCAGTTCGTCGATGATCTCCATGCAGCGGATCTTCGGCACGCCGGTGATCGTGCCGCCCGGGAAGGTGGCCCTGATCAGGTCGAACGGCGTGGCATCGGCCCGTAGCGTGCCGCTGATATTCGAGACGATGTGGCTGACGTGCGAATATTGTTCGACGGCCATGAATTCGTCAACACGGATGCTGCCGAATTCGCAGACGCGGCCGAGATCGTTCCGTTCGAGATCGACGAGCATCAGGTGTTCCGCCCGCTCCTTCTCATTGGCCAGGAGCTCCCCGACGAGCCGGCGGTCGTCCGTGGCGTCCAAGCCGCGCGGTCTGGTGCCGGCGATCGGACGCGTTTCGGCCCGGCGCCCTTGGAGGCGGACCAATCGTTCCGGCGAGCAACTGATCAGGGACAGGCCGTCGAAATGCAACAGCCCGGAGAACGGCGACGGATTGACAAGGCGCAGTTGTCGGTAGAGTGCGCGCTCGTATCGCAGGCGGTTCGGTCCGGTCCGGTACCGTCCGGGAATCCGGAGCGTGAATCGATGGGACAGGTTCGCCTGATAAATATCTCCCGCCGCGATGTAACGCCGGCAGCGGCGGACGCGGTCCAGATACTCGTCTCTCGTCTGTTCGGCCGCAAACTCGATCGGATCAAGAAACGCAAGTTCCGGCTGGGGCGCCGGCGGGCCGGTCAGTTTCGATTCCCATTCCGTCAGGCGGTCGAGGCCCTCGCGATACAGTTTCTCCCGGTCCTCCCCGAGAAACCGTTCCGATGAAGGGCAATAGATGATCTGAACACGGTCCGTCCGGTGATCGATCACCGTGACGAGGTCGTACAGTCCGAACTGGAAATCGGGGAGCGGCAGGTCATCCGCCGCGCGGGACGGCAGGCGCTCGAAGTGACGGACGAAGTCGTAACTGAGGTAGCCGACTGCTCCGCCGAAAAACGGAGGGAGTTCGGGCGTTCGCTTGATTGCGGGACCGGCAGTGATCCGGCGGAGCGGCTCGAATGGGTCCCGCGCCGCTCCATCCGCCGGCGTCCGACCGGCAGTCAGCGTGGCGACCGGCCCGTTGCCGAGAAAGGAATAGCGAGTCTCGCCGGTGAGGCTCTTCCCGCTTTCAAGCAGAAAGGAGGGTTGGGAAGGGGTGGCGATCTTCGCATAGAGGTCGAGCGGGCTCTCGCACCGGCCTTCCAGCGTGAGGATAAGCGGTCGGGGGGGGCCGTTGAGGAAGGACGGTTGAGAGAATCTGGCCATCGTACAGGATACCTGCCCGCCGCGGATTCGCGCGCGCCTCACTATACTCCAGCGCTTCAATCGTTTCCCAGCAGGCGCAACTTGACAAATTCACGAGCTTTCTGCTTGAATTGCGCGCCCGCCATTGGGGAGACCTTGCTCAGTGACCGCATGAGTACTCGCCTGCACGTGGGTAGAAGATGCCTCCTACACAGGATCCGTTTTACGCGGGGCTCGGCCAGGCCGTTCGGATTGGCACGGAACTGCTGGCTGCGCTGATCGTCGGGGGAGGGCTGGGGTGGGTGACCGATACCTATCTCCTGGGAACGGGTCCGTGGGGAATGGTGGTGGGGTTGATCCTGGGCGCTGCGGCCGGTGTGAGGAACGCCTACCGCATGGCGCAACGATGGCCTCAACGCTAGAGCGTTCGTAGCCGGTTGAGAAAGGCTCCGGAAGTCTTATGGAAGAAAGTCCGCTGCATCCGTTCGAACTCCACAATTACGTGCCGATCAGTCTCGGCGGCTTGGATATTTCGATCAACAAAGCCGTGATCATGATGTGGGTGGTGGTCGGATTGATCTCCGTCCTCATGGTGATGGCCGGCTCCGCGCGCCGGCTTGTGCCGGGGAAGTTGCAGAGCCTGGCCGAGATGATGGTCGATTTCATCCGCGGCATCATCCTCGATACGATGGGCAAGGACGGCATGCGGTTTTTCCCGCTGATCGCCACCCTGTTTCTCTTCATCCTGTTTTGCAATCTCATCGGGCTGATTCCGGGCTCCTATACCGTGACCAGCCAGATCGTGGTGACGGCGGTCTTTGCCTGCGTGGTCTACGGGCTCAGCCTCGTGATGGGGTTTCTGTTGCACGGCGCGAAGTTTCTCGGAATTCTCGTGCCGCCCGGCACGCCCGGCTGGTTGTTGCCGTTGATGGTGCCGATCGAACTCATCAGCCAGTTGGCCCGTCCGATTTCACTCGCCGTCCGGTTGTTCGCCAACATGACGGCCGGTCACGTGATTCTGGGTGTGCTGTTCGGACTCGCCATCAGCGGAGGGGTCTTGATCGGATGGTTGCCGTTCGCGTTCACGATCGCGATGAACGGGTTGGAAGTCGGTATCGCGTTCATTCAAGCGTACATATTTACCGTGCTGACGTGCGTCTATTTGGGCGACGCATTTCATCTGCACGGCCACGATGATCACGCGCATTGACGCGTGGCAGATCAGACAAGGGAGGAGTAAGACACGATGGATTCAGCAGCCGCAGCATTGTTGGGCATGGGATTGGCCGCCGCAGGATTCGCCGGGGCCGGCGTGGGGATCGGGTACATCTTCGGCAAGATGATTGAGGCGGTGGCGCGTCAGCCGGAGGCCGAAGGCCGGGTCGGCAAGTATATGTGGATCGGTTTCGCGCTGGTGGAAGCCATCGCGCTGTACGGTCTGGTCATCGCCTTCATCATCATGGGCCTTCGCAAGTAGGAGCAGGCTACGGTTCTGGTTCGGGCCGAGCGACGATTTCGGCCTGAACCTCAGCCTTCCTGGTGTGAAACATGCCGCAGTTTGAATCACACTTTTTCTCGTCCCTCATCTTCTGGGAGGTCGTGTCCTTTGCGATTCTCCTGTTCGTGCTCTACAAGTTCGCCTTTCCCGGCATCTTGAGCGTGCTGGAGGAACGGGAGAAGAAAATCAAGGACAGCCTCGACCAGGCCGAACGTCACCGCTCGGAGGCCGAGCGGAAGCTCAAGGAATATGAAGCGAAGTTGAACGCCGCGGCGAAAGAAGCCGAAGGGATTCTGGCGGCGGCAAAGGAACGGGCGCAGCGGCTGTTGGAGGAAAACGAGCAGCGGCTGACGACCGAGGCCGAACGGATCAAGGGCGACGCGACACGCGAGATCGACCACGAACGCCGCAAAGCGATTCAGGAGATCCGGGCGCAGACGACGGAGCTGGCGTTGATGGTCGCCGAAAAGGTGGTGCAGCGCAGCTTGAACGAGGCCGACCACCGCCGGCTCGCCGATGAAGCGCTCGATGCGCTGACGAAATCCGCGGCGCGGTAAGACCTAAAGACGGGCGGGGTCAGCTGAGGCTGATTCCGCCCGGCCTGTATCCTTCCAAATCCACACACACGAACCGGAATCCGAACTCGCGCAGGCGGGCGCTGATCCTCTCCCGCCGGTCCCCGCGGGTGAGGACCGGGAATTCCTCCGGTCCGACCTCGATCCGCGCGATGTCCCCGTGGTCCCGCACTCGGACCTGGCGAAATCCTTCGGCATGGAGGAAGGCCTCCGCCTGTTCAACGCGGCGAAGCTTGTCGATGGTGATGGGCGTTCCGCGGGGGATCCGGGACGAGAGGCAGGCGGCCGCGGGCTTGTCCCAGTTGGACAGACCCAGGCTCCGGGCGGCCGCCCGGACATCGGCTTTCGAAAAGGAGGCTTCGACCAGGGGACTGCGCACACGCCATTCGCGCGCCGCTTTAATGCCGGGCCGGTCGTCGCCCAGGTCGTCCAGATTCGTGCCGTCCGCGACCCACTGCGCGTGCGGTTCACGGATGCCGTCCAATAATTGATAGAGATCGGTCTTGCAGTGGAAGCAGCGGGCGGCGTCGTTTTGCACGAACGCGGGGATGGCCAGTTGGTCCGTGCGGACGATCTCGTGCCGCGCGCCGATTTCACCGGCGATGCGGGCGGCTTCTTCCAGTTCGAACGCCGGAAACGTGGGGGAGACGGCCGTCACGCCGCAGGCCCGGTCGCCGAGTTGCTCGTGGGCGATTTTCAAGACCAGCGCGCTGTCGATCCCGCCGGAGAAGGCGACGAGCACCGATTTCATGTCGGCGATCACGTGCCGCAGATGCTCAAGTTTTCCGGTGGGGAGTTCTATCGCCATGACGGGACTCATGCGAGCGCACGATTTGATCGGTCAGTGCTTCAGTTTTGCCTTGGCCACGTTGCCGACCACGACGAGGGCGTACCGTTGCGGATCGAGGTATTGTTTGGCGACGCGCTGCACGTCCTCCTTCGTCACGCGCTCGATCCACTTCGGATACTGCGAAAAGTATTCAAACCCCAGCCCGTAGAATTCCACCTGAGCCAACACCTGGGCCAGCTTGGCGGTGGAGTCGAGCCGCAGGGGAAAGCTGCCGATCAGGAACGACTTGGCCTCGGACAGTTCCTGGTCGGACACCGGAGCGTCCCGGATGTTCTTGATCTCCGCCAGCACCCCCTGAATGGCCTGGTTCGTCGCCTCGGTGCGCGTCTGAAAGTTGACCCAGAAGGAGCCGGGCATGAGCCGCGCGTCGAAATGGCTCATGATGCCGTACACGAGCCCCTGCTTGTCGCGAATGGAATCCATCAGCCGGGAGGAGAACCCCCCCGCGCCGAGAATGTAGTTCATCACCGTGACGGCGTAAAAGTCCTGATTCGTGCGGCTGATCCCGCCGTGCCCGAGAATGACATTGGATTGAGTCAGGTCCTTCTCGATCAACTGCACGGTCTTGCGTTCCACGGGGGCGGATTTTTTGACGTTTCGCGGAGGCGGCGGGGGTTTCTTCCATGCGCCGAAGTGCGTCTGCACCAGCGCGGTGACCTGCTCGGTCGTCACGTCACCCACGATGGTCAGAATCACCTGGCTCGGGACGTATTCCCTGGCATAAAAGTTCAGCACGTCCGCGTGGGTCACTTTGCCCAGCGATTCCTCCGTACCATTGAGCGGCCAGCGGTAAGGGTGGCCGTGAAAGACCAGCTGATTGAAGGCTTTCATGGCGACGTGGCCGGGGTCGTCGTTGTCGCTGGCCATTTCGCCCAGAATCTGCGACCGGATCCGCTCGAACTCCGGCTTCAGGAACGCCGGATGTTGGAGGATATCGGCGAGCAGCGTGAACCCCAGGTCCACGTCCTTTTTCAGCACGCGGGCGGAGGCGGTCGTAAAATCCTCCGAGGCCTTCACCTCCAGCGCGCCGCCGACGAAATCGATCTGTTCGGCCAGCTGTTTCGAACTGCGCGAGGTGGTGCCTTCGTCAAGCAGGCTGGCGACGAGATTGGCCAGGCCGGCCTTGTCCGGCGGATCCTGCGCGGAACCGGTCTTGATCAAGGCGTGGACTTCGACGATGGGCAGGAAGTGCTGTTCCAGCACGAGCACGGTCATGCCGTTCGGCGCCACGAATTTCGTCGGCACGATTTCGGCGGCAACGGCCGGCGGCGGGAAGCAGGCGATGATGACGAGGCTCAGGGCCGGCAGGCAGCGGCACAGCTTCCACAGAAGGCCGGATCTCTCTCGGACGGTCCTCATGATTACGGCTTCCCTTGCGATGCGGCGGCGGTCGGGGCATCGGGCTGTTTCGGGGGAATCGGGATCAACGTGCCGACGGTTCGAGCGTCTTCGATCAAGTACTGGCGCGCGACGCGCTGGACGTCCTTCGCGGTGACGGCGCGGATACGATCCAGGAATTGATCGACTTTACGCCATCCCGCTCCGACGGTTTCAGCCTGGCCGAGCAGCATCGCGTGCCGAAAATTGGAATCCTGTTCGAAGACGCGGGAGGCTTCGACTTGGTTCTTGGCCCGCTGAAGTTCCTGTTCCGTCGGCGGCTCGTTCTGGAGTCGCTTGATTTCCTTGTGGAGGGCGTCCTCGACCAGTTCGACCTTCTGACCCGGGCTTACCAGCGCATAGAAATAGAAAAGGCCGGGGTCGGTTTGCATCAGGCCGTATTCGGCCCCTACCGCCAGGGACAGCTTCTGGTCGTACACCAGGCTCTGATAGAGGCGGGAGCTCTTCCCCCTCGAGAGGATCGATTCCAGCACGTCCAGCGCATAGGAGTCCTCGCTGGTGTGGTTCGGGACGCGATAGCCCATCATGACGAACGGGACTTGCGCCTCACGCTTGAGAAGAAACCGGCGCTCCCCTTTTTGCTCGGCTTCCATCGTGCTCACCGGTTTGGGCTCCGGTCCGCGAGGAATCGGTTCGAACAACTGCTTGATGGTCGGAAGCAGGGTGTCGGCTTTGATGTCGCCGACGACGAGCAGGGTCGCGTTGTTGGGAGAATAGAAGGTGTCGTAGTGCCGCTGGAGATCCTCGAGCGTCATGGCGTCGAGATCGCCGAACCATCCGATCACCGGCCAGTGGTACGGGTGGCTCAAGTAGGCCTGGGCGAAAAGGGCTTCGACCAAGGCGCCTTGAGGGTCGTCTTCCGTGCGGAGGCGGCGTTCTTCCTTGACGACTTCCCGCTCGGTCTTCAATTCGTTCATGTCCAGGATGAGGCCCTGCATGCGGTCGGCTTCCATTTCCAGTGCGAGGTCGACCCGGTCCGCCGCAAGATTCTCGAAATAGGCGGTGAAGTCTTGACTGGTGAAGGCATTATCCATCCCGCCGTTTTTGCGAATAAGACGTGAGAAGGAGCCTTTGGGGTACTTGGCGGTGCCCTTGAACATCATGTGTTCAAGCATGTGGGACAGTCCGGCGCGACCCATGACTTCGTTGCGGGAGCCGACCTTGTACCAAACCTGGACCGTGGCGACCGGTGCCTTCGGCACTTCGACCAGCAGGACTTTCATGCCGTTCGAAAGAATGTATTCGTGGGGTTCGAATGCGCCGGCCGGGATAATGGACAAGAGCAGAAAGGCCGTTGCCGGAAGCAGCCGGGAAGCGATGTGTCGGAAGTGCAAACTGATCATGTTCGGTGGTGAGAAACGCGACGATGCATGCTAACAACGCGATTCAATTTGTGTCAAGGTTCGCTCCCGCCGCGCCGGATCGAGATTCCCGAGTTGCCCGCACGCGCCGAGGACGTCGCGCCCGCGGCTTTTTCGGATGAACACGTCGAGGCCGGCGCTCCGGAGGATGGATTGAAAGGCCAGCACGGTCCGGTCGGAGGGCCGCTCAAAGCGGCTGCCGGGAAACGGATTGAAGGGAATCAGGTTGACCTTGCACGCCAGGCCGCGGATCAGCTTGACGAGCCGATGGGCGTCGGCCTCCTGATCGTTGACGCCGGCCAGGAGCACGTACTCGAATGTCAGCCGTCTGTTCGGGGGGAGCGGATAGCGCCGGCAGGCGGCCAGAAGCGTTTTAAGCGAGGCAATGCCGTTGACCGCCGGCATCAGGCTCGCGCGCTGTTCGTCGGTCGTGGCATTCAAGGAAATCGCGAGATTCACCCCGAGGGGCGCCACGTCATTGAGCCGCGATGCGAGCCCGGCGGTCGAAACGGTGATGCGTCTCGGCGACCACCCGAGTCCCCAGTTCTTGTTGGTCAGCCGCCGGATGGCTTCGGAGAGCGCGTCAAGGTTCGCCAAAGGCTCTCCCATGCCCATGAAGACCATGTTGGTCACGCGTTCACCCGCATCCAGCTGATCCTGGGCGGTCAGGACCTGTTCGATGATTTCATGCGGCTTGAGATTGCGCTTCAATCCCATGGTGCCCGTCAGGCAGAAGCCGCAGTCCAGGGTGCAGCCGACCTGTGTCGAGACGCACAGCGTGAGCCGCTCTTCGTCGGGAATCAGGACGGTTTCGACGCTGAGTCCGTCCTCGAGAGCCAAGACCAGCTTTCTCGTCCGATCGGAGGAACGGAAGACGGTACAGTCGGCGGCCCGTCCGATCACGGCCAGGCTCGCCAACCGGGCGCGGTCGGCCCGGCTCAAATCGGTCATCTGGCCGATCGTCCGTACCCGCCGTTGATAGAGCCAGCGCAGGATCTGGCCGGTCCGGTATGCCGGCCATCCGGCTTGCAGGACCAGGCGAGCCATGGCCTGCTCGTCAAGGTTCATGAGGTTCAACGGCGCCGGGGAGGCTGCAACCGGTGTGGTGATGTCGCGCATGAAGCAGCCTAACACAGCGGGAAAAAGTGGAACAAGGAGCGCTGCGAGCGTCGGGCCTGGGCCCTCCGCTGGCAAGGGATGAGCGACACTGTTATATATGGTAGAAGCGAGGAGGATCCTGTGCGCGACGGCCCGGCCCGATCATTCTCCCGGCATCTCTGTCTTGCCTTCGGCTGCTGGCTCGCCGGAGCGCTCATGTCTCCGTCCGGCGCGATGGGAGCCCCTTCCGTTCTCCCGCCGGACGAAAGCGAGCGCTGCGATCAGCCGGAAGCCTGTTATCAGGCGGCGGCGCTTCCCAAAGAACGGCTCGGCAAGGTTCTCACGAAAGAACAGGTGCTGGCGCTCAAACTCGAGCGGCTCCAGCGTTTGATGGAACGGTTTCCCGCCACCATCTGGGCGAAGCGGGCGGGAGTGCTCTCCGGGGTGCTGTTGCTGGACCGCAATCCTGCCGTGTCGATCGAATTTCTCCGCGGCGCACAGCGCGATTTTCCCGTCCTGGATGACTACATTCGTCTCTGGATCGGAGAAGCGATGTTGAATCTCGGCGATGCCAAACAGGCGGCGATCATGCTGGAGAGCATTCCGACGGCCGTTCCGGATTCGAACATCCTGACGAAGGCCGCCTACCGGACCGGCGAGGCATGGTATCAAGCCGCAAGCTGTCCGGAGGCGATGACCTGGTTGAACAGAGCGGTGGCGTTGAGCGACAAGGAGCCGGGCGCGGCGCAAGCCTATTTGCGCCGGGGTGCCTGTCAGCTGCGGGAGAATCACATTGCGGAAGGCCGTGAGACGTTGAAGCAGTTGTGGGTTCGGTTTCCGTACCAGCCGGAAGCCAGAGAAGCGGAAGCCCTGCTGGCGTCGAATCTGGGAGGCGAGCCATGGACCGTGCAGGCGGCCGAGCGGTTCAGTCGCGCGCAGGCCTATCTCGCGCAAGCCTTCCATGTCGAAGCGATCGAAGAGCTCAAGAAATTTCTCGCGATGGATCCGCATTCCCCCCGGCGCGACGAGGCGAGGCTGAAACTGGGAATCGCGCAGGTCCGCCTCAAGCAATATGACCAGGCGCGCGACACCTTCCGCGCTCTGCTCAAGGACGGAGGGCAGGAGTCGCGCGAAGCTTCGGTGTGGTTGGCCCGCGTGTATCTTCGGCAGGGGCAGGGGGACAAGTTGCTGGACCTCGCGCGTACGGCGCTTTCTTCGTCTCTTTCGCCGGAACAGAAGGGACAGATCGGTCTCTTCGCGGGCATCTGGCTGGAAGACCAGAAGCAGTTCGACGAGGCTATTGCGCGGTATCGGCATGTCGCCAAGAGCGGGGAGCCCTCGTCCCAACGGGCGGAAGCCCAGTGGCGTGTCGGCTGGGTGTACTACCGGACCGGGCGCTACCGGGAAGCCGCCGAGGTCTTGCGGGCCCTCACCGAACAGCACGACGGCGAGTTCGAGCCCCAGGCGCTCTATTGGCTGGCCCGCGCCGCGGAGCAGAGCCGACAGCCGCAGGCGCAGGATCTCTACCGCCGGGTCTGCGATCGGTACCGACACACCTATTATTGTCAGCTCGCGCGGGAACGGACGACGATTCCGGATGGCGCGGAGACGCCCGCGGAGATCCCTCCCGCCGCGTCCGTGCCGTCGACGAACGGCGAGCAGGCACAACCCGTCGTCACCCGCAGCGACATCGAACAGCACACGGCGTATCGCCGCGCCATTGAGCTGAAAACCCTGGGGTTGGATGCCGATGCGGCCCGCGAGGTGGCCATGCTGACGGAGCGGTACGCCCGTCACCCTGACGTCCTGGTTGCCCTGTCCACGATGCTCAACGAAGTCGGGGCCTATCACCAGGCGCTCCGCCTGACGCGGGCGCGATTCCGCGAGCAGTTGGAACGGAGCGGCGGAACCGTGGCGCCGGCTCTCTGGAACGTGGCCTATCCGACCGGGTTGCTGCCGACGATCAGGCTCCAAGGGGCGAAAGGCGTCGATCCCTATCTGATCGCCGCGATCATTCGGGAAGAAAGCCAATACGATGTCAAGGCGGTTTCGCGCGTCGGCGCGATCGGTCTGATGCAGGTGATGCCGGCGACGGCGAACAATGTGGCGCAGCGGGTGGGGTTGCCGGCGGTGGAGCGGGACGATCTGTTCGACCAGGAAACGAACATCCGAATCGGCGTGCGCTATGTCGAGCAGTTGCTCGAACAGTTTTCGGGAAATCTGGTCTACACGATCGCATCCTACAATGCGGGGCCGATCGCGGTCGCGAACTGGATCGACCAGTACCGTGATCAGAGCCAGGATGAGTTCGTCGAATTGATTCCCTATCAGGAAACCCGGCAATACGTGAAACGGGTCCTGCGAAGTTACCGGGAATACGTCCGGCTGGGGGCGAGTTTCTAACCCTCCTTTCTTGACAAGATGTGGGCAAATTTCTATAGTGCCCCACAATTTGTAGGGGCAATCGAGGAGAATTGAAGCATGGCATTGGATCGGTTGGATGCGTTGGAAACGCGGGTGAAGGATCTGGTCAAACTCGTTCATGAGCTGAAAAGAAAGAACGCCAGCCTTGAGGAGGACCTCAAGGCCACGCGCCAGCGGTTGACCGAAGAAAGCGACTCAAATCGGCGCTGGGAACGGGAACGGGGCGACATCAAGACGCGCATTGAGAAAGTGCTCGGCGATATCGAGCTGTTGGAATGCTTTGAAGAACGCAAGGAGGTGGCCTTTGACTAAGACGACGGATGTCGAAATCTACGGCCAGCGGTATGCGATTCGAGGCGATGCGGATGAGGCGTACGTGCGCCGGCTGGCGGGCTTTGTGGACGGACAGATGCGCCAGTTGGCGGAGGGAATGAACACGACGACTCCTTCGAAATTGGCCGTCTTGACCGCCTTGAACCTGGCGCACCAGCTATTCGAGGCGGAGAAAAAGCGGGCGCAAGGCGAAGCGGACGTCGAGCGGCGAATGGTGTCGTTGATGGAGTCGATCGAGGAACAGGTTCCGACCTCGCTGTTTCGATGATTGCCCTTGCAAAGAGCCGTAGGCGTTTGATATTGTTACACTAAATGTGTGTGTCGGGAGGCAGTTCATACGACGACAGGGATGAGGATCAGGTCAATCTCGAACCGGTTGAAATTCCGGGACACGGTTTCGTTTCCAGGATAGGAATAGATGCGGGAGTGGTGATGCTGGTGCCGTTGAAAGAATGGAGAGCTGTGCAAGGAGTCATGCTTCTTCTGTCGACCCTCGCTGCCACGCTGGGGAGACTCGTGGAGTCCGTGCTGCCGACCGGAGCCGAGTTCAGCGGCAACAGGCTGCTGCTCCTGCCGGTGCGTTCCGTGGGCGCTCGGACAAGACGTGTGAGGCGCTTTGCCCAAGCAGAGAGGGGGGTCTCGGTACGGGGGCCGGCTCGTTCTCAAATCCCAGCAACACGCGCATCCTTCCGGAGTCGTGACTCGGTATAGGTTCGTCAGCCGTCGGTCGACCATCCTCTTCCGCTCGTTCGTCTCCCCGCTGCGTTCCCCGCACAACTAGTTGCGGTATCCTCCTGTGCGAGGCCGGAGAGGACTCTTCGGCTTCGATCGTGAAAGGGGTCAGTGCTATGTCGACCTCCATTGTCGTCTACACCTTCGTCGGGTTGGTGGGGGCATTGCTGGGCATCGGGCTCTATGAAGTCATTCGCCGGTCGTCAGCGTCCGCGAAGAGGGCTCAGGAAGAGGAGCAGGCTCGCCACATCGTCCAGAACGCGCAGCGTGAAGCGGAAAATATCATTAAGGAAGCCAGACTTGAAGCCAAGGATCTGGTCTTCCAATCCAAAGCGGAATCGGAAAAAGAGCAGAAATCCAAGTTGGCCGAGCTTTCCACGGCTGAGAAGCGCCTTGTACAACGAGAGGAAGCCATCGATAAACGCATCAGTGTGCTGGATAAGCGCGATGTCGATGCTCAGAAACGCGAACAGGAGTTGGGACGGCGCGAAGAAAAACTGACGGCGAAGGAGCTTGCCTGCGCACAGGCGGAGAAAGAGCATCGCGAGGCGCTGGAGCGCGTGGCGGGGATGACGGCCGACGAAGCGAAGAAACACCTGCTCCAGGAAATGGAAAGCCAGGCGCGCCTGGATGCCGCCGGCATTGCCAAGCGGACGCTGGAAGAGGCGAGAGAGAACGCGGAGCGGGAAGCCCGTGAAATCATCACGACCTCCATCCAGCGGGTCGTGCGTGATTACGTTTCGGAGTCCACGATTTCCGTCGTGCCGATTCCCAACGACGCGATGAAGGGCCGCATCATCGGCCGGGAAGGGCGCAATATCCGGGCGATCGAAGCCGCCACCGGCATCGACCTGATCATCGACGAAACGCCGGAGGCCGTGATTATATCCGGGTTCGACCCCTTGCGGCGGGAGATCGCAAAAGTCTCGCTCGAGCGGCTGATGCACGACGGTCGCATCCATCCGACCAGGATCGAGGAGATCGTCGAGAAGGTCAAAGCCGACATCGACAAGCTGATGTATGAAGAGGCCGAAAAGATTATCTTCGAGCTCGGCCTCTCGGACTTCCATCCGGAGCTGATCAAGGTGCTGGGCCGGCTGAAGTATCGGACCAGCTACGGACAGAACAACCTCTATCACGCGCGGGAAGCGTCCTACATTTGCGGGATCATGGCCTCCGAACTGGGCCTGGACGTGCGATTGGCCAGACGGGGGGCCTTGCTGCACGATATCGGCAAGGCGGTCAGCCATGAAGAAGAAGGACCGCACGCCATGCTGGGGGCCGAAATCGCCAAGAAGTACGGCGAAAGCGAAAAGATCGTCAATGCCATTGCGGCTCACCATGAACAGGTGGAGCCGATCTGCCCGGAATCGGTGCTCGTGGCGGCCGCGGAAGCCCTGTCGGCGGCGCGGCCGGGCGCCAGGCGCGAAGCCCTCGAGTCATACGTCAAGCGACTGGAGAAGTTGGAGTCGCTGGCCCATGCGCAGAAGGGCGTCCAGAAAGCCTACGCGATTCAAGCGGGGCGGGAGATCCGCGTAATCGTCCGCCAGGAAGATGTGACGGACAGCGAGTCCTTTCAGTTGTCCCGGGATCTGGCGAAGAAGATCGAGCAGGAGCTGACCTATCCCGGTCAGATCAAAGTGACTGTTATTCGCGAGAGCCGTTACGTCGAGTACGCCAAATGAAGGTCCTCTATATCGGAGATATTATGGGAGAACCAGGTCGTCGCGCCGTTGCCAGGGCTCTCCCCCGCCTGGTCTCCCAGCGCAACGTCGACCTCGTCATCGGGAACGGCGAAAACGTGGCGGGCGGATTCGGGATCACCCCTGAGCTGGCCGAAGAGTTGTTTGAACTGGGCTTGTCGGCGGTTACAACCGGCAATCACGCGTGGGACAAGAAAGAGATTCTGGAGTACTTTCCTCGTGAGCGGCGCCTGCTCCGGCCGGCCAATTATCCGGAAGGCGTCCCGGGGCAGGGCAGTGTGGTGATCGAGACGCCGGGCGGCGAAGAATTGGGCATCCTTCAGCTGATGGGCCGTGCCTATATGCCGACACTGGATTGCCCGTTTCAAACTGCCAGGCGAGAAATGGCCAAGCTGAAGCAGCGAGTTGCGGCGGTGGTCGTCGATATGCACGCGGAGGCCACGTCGGAGAAGATGGCTATGGGGCATTATCTTGACGGAGAGGCGACCGCCGTCGTCGGAACTCATACGCATGTACAGACGGCCGATGAACAGATTCTTCCCAAGGGCACGGCGTATCTGACGGATATCGGAATGACCGGGCCGCTCCATGGCGTGATCGGAGTCAGGAAAGAGCTGGCCATCGAGAAGTTCCTGACCGGTATGCCGCGCCGGTTTGAGGTGGCGTCCGGTCCGACCGTGTTCTGCGCAGTCCTCATCGAACTCGACGCGCGGATCGGCAAGGCCCTGTCCATCGAACGCCTTCGCATTCTCGACTGAGGCATGCCCGCCAGGAGCCATCAGACGCCGTCCGGTTCCGCCAGGCCCATACTGACCGTTTCCGAACTCACCGGTTTCATCCGTAACTCCATCGAATCGGCGTTCCCCGATCTCTGGCTCGAAGGGGAGATCTCGAATCTTCGCATGCCCGGATCGGGGCATGTGTATTGTACCCTGAAGGACGAGTCGAGCCAGATTCGTGCGGTGCTGTTTCGATCGAGCGCTTTGCGTGTGCGGTTTGCCCTGCAGGAAGGCATGCAGGTGATCGTGCGGGGGCGGCTGACGGTGTATGAGCCGCGGGGCGAATACCAGATCGTGATTGATACGCTGGAGCCGAAGGGGATCGGCGCGCTTCAGTTGGCGTTCGAACAACTGAAAGAGAGGCTCGCGGCGGAAGGATTGTTCGATGAGAGCCGAAAGAAACCGTTGCCGATGTTTCCTCGAACCGTCGGTGTGGTGACCTCGCCGACCGGGGCGGCAATTCGGGACATCCTTACCGTGCTCCAACGGCGGTGGCCCATACTCCATGTCATTGTGGCTCCCGTGTCGGTCCAGGGAGAGGGGGCGGGAAGACAGATTGCGGATGCGTTGGCATTGCTGAATGATCAGGGGGTTGCCGACGTGATTATCGTTGGCCGCGGCGGGGGATCGTTGGAAGATCTTTGGAGTTTCAATGAGGAAGTCGTCGTCCGCGCGATCGCGGCATCACGGATTCCGGTCGTGTCCGCCGTCGGACATGAGATTGATGTGACGCTGGCGGATTTTGCCGCCGACCATCGGGCGCCGACTCCGTCGGCCGCGGCGGAGTCAGTGGTTCCCGTCTTAGCGGATGTAGTGGAACGAATTCGGGATTTCACGGAACGGGTCGGGCAGGCCACGCTCCGTCATTGCGTGCTCGAACATCAACGGCTGGAGTCCTCCCGGCGTGGATTGACCCACGTCCGGTTCCGGATTCAGGAAGAATCGCAGCGCACCGATGACATGACCGACCGTATGCGGAACCTCGTACGGCTTCGAGTCGCAGCCGCTCGCGGGCTGGTGCAGGAGAGGCAACGGGAGCTGGCCTCGCTGAATCCGATTCTGCTGGTGAAGAACGGTCTGGCCATGGTGCCGCAGTTCGTGAAGCGGTTGGAACGGCAAATGACGGTCGCCCTCGCAACTCGATGGAGGCAGGTCGAGGCGCGGGTCGCGCAGCTCAATAACCTGAGCCCGCTGGCGATTCTTGGGCGAGGGTATAGTATTTTGTCGAAGGCACAGGACGGGACGATTGTCCGACGGGCTCAGGATGTCCGGGTCGGTGAGGAGGTCGTCGCGCGGCTCTCGGAGGGCCGACTCTGCTGCTCGGTCAAGCGCGTGTTGTCCGATTCATCGGTTTGAAATCCGGGTCGTCCTGAGTATAATGAGGCTCGCTGTTTCAGGAAAGGACGAGGCGTACCGTGGGCGGAGTAAAATTCGAACAGGCCATGGCCAGACTGGAAGCGATCGTCGGCGAATTGGAAAAGGGCGAGCTTCCGCTCGACGAGTCTCTCAAGATCTTCGAAGAAGGGATCCGGCTCTCCAAGAGCTGCCTGAAAATTCTGGAGGACGCCGAACGCAAGGTCGAAGTGCTCGTTCAGGACAAGAACGGCAAGAAGCGGCTTCATGCCTTCTCGCCTGACGAGGAAGAAGACAGTTCTTCGTCCTGAGGGTTCTCGAGAAAACACATCGGTCGTCCGTTCCCCGTCTCCGTCCCCATCCAAACTCTTCTGGGATTCTAGGGTGCGTATCGGAAAAGAACGATTGGACCGTCTCCTGGTGGATCAAGGTCTTGCCGTGAGCCGGGAGGTCGCGGCGAGAACGATTCTGGCCGGCGGGGTGCTTGTTAACGGCGCGATCGTCGACAAGCCGGCCAAACTGGTGCCGCTCGATGCGCAGATCGAGATCGAAAAACCCGCTCCGTTCGTCAGTCGATCCGGTGAGAAACTGGCAGCCGCGCTCGATGCATTTTCCCTCGACCCCAGGAAGGTGGTCGCGCTCGATGTCGGCTGTTCGACCGGCGGATTCACCGATTGTCTTCTCCAGCGTGGCGCGAATCGGGTCTATGCCGTTGACGTCGGGTACGGACAGATCGACTGGAGGCTTCGTCATGACGAGCGAGTCGTCTTGCTCGAACGGACGAATATCCGGCATATGGACGCAACGATGATTCCCGAGTCGATCGCTCTCGCCGTGATCGACGTATCCTTCATTTCTTTGACGCTCGTTCTGCCCTGCGTAGTGCCGTTTTTGCGGCAGGATGCGAGGGTGGTCGCCTTGGTCAAGCCGCAGTTCGAGGTGGGCAAGGGGCAGGTCGGAGCCGGGGGGATCGTGCGCGATGATGCGCAACGCGAAGCGGTGACGAGGAAAGTCATCGATTGCGCAGTCCGGCTCGGATTGCACAACACCGGCGTGATCGATTCTCCGGTCAAGGGGAGAAAGGGGAATCGGGAAATCCTTGTGGGCTTTCAACGTCGGGGTATAATCAGTCCCTCATAATACGTGGGCTTGTATGCGACGGGAGGATGAATGAAAGTACTGGTGACAGGCGGAGCCGGCTTCATCGGATCGCATTTGGTCGATCGGCTTGTGCAGGAGGGGCACGAAGTCATCATTGTGGACAATCTCGCCACCGGGAAGCGCAAGAATATCAATAGAGCGGCCCGTTTCTATAAATTGGACATTCAGAGCTGGCGCTTGGAACGGGTGTTTCGCAATGAGCGGCCCAATGTCGTCATGCACCTGGCCGCGCAGATGGACGTGCGCAAGTCCGTAGAAGATCCGGTATTCGATGCACAAGTCAACATTCTGGGAACGCTGAACGTGTTGCAGCAGTCCGTAAGACATGGGGTGCGGAAAGTCGTTTTTGCTTCCTCTGGAGGCGCGATTTATGGGGAACAGGAAACCTACCCTGCTCCGGAGTCCCACATCACCAGACCATTGTCCCCGTATGGTCTGAGCAAGCTTTGCGGAGAGCAATACCTCTCCTACTATCAGCGGGTCAGCGGGTTACAGGTCGTCACTCTCCGGTATGCGAATGTGTACGGCCCGCGCCAGGACCCGGAAGGGGAGGCAGGCGTTGTCGCCATCTTCATCCAAAAGCTGCTGAATAATGAGCAGGCAGTGATCAATGGGAATGGGCGTCAAACGAGAGATTTTGTGTTTGTCGACGACGTTGTGGAAGCCAACCTTGCGATGATGGGGCAGGAAACGCAGGGGACTTACAACGTGGGAACCGGCGTGGAAACATCCATCAACGATTTATTCAGGATGTTGATTCAACACACGGGCTCAACTTGCAAGGAGGTCCACGGACCGGCGAAAAAGGGCGAACAGGCCCGCAGCGTCATCGACAATACGAAATTACGACTGGACGTGTCGTGGGAACCCAAGACGGATTTAAGCGCCGGGCTCAAGAAGACGCTCGAATACTTCCGGGAACGCCTCCGCTGAACGACGACCAGAGAAGGTCTCTCAGCCGCTGTCGTGAGGCTCCCGCTAATATCGGGGAACCGAACCATCCACCTGAACGGACCAGGCATCGATTCCGCCCACCAGGTTCTTCACATTCGGGAAGCCCTGCTGCAGCAGGAAGTTCGTCGCATCCGCGCTTCTCATCCCGTGATGGCAGATCGCGATGATCTCCGAGTCGCGGCTCAACTTGCCCAGAGACTGTGGGAGCGTTCCCAATGGGATGAGAGTCGATCCGTTGAGTTTAGCCAGGTCGAACTCCCATTGTTCCCGCACATCGAGAAGAACGAGCCTGTCCCCTTGATCAAGCCTGGCTTTGAGTTCAGTAGGAGTAATCGTAAAGCCCATTGCGCCAACCTCCCGTCAATTTCCCGACGATTTGCATCATAAGTGAGCATTGAAAAGGCTGTCAATGCACCTCGTGACGACCTGGTTGCGTCAGTTTGGAAAGGTTATTTTAGGAAGATCGGGACTGCTTCCCCGATGCTGTCCAAAGCGACTTGATCTCTACGCAGTACACCCGATGGCAATTTTTGTTCATTTTTGTCACCTAATGGGCAAGCTATCGTATTTCTGACACGTGAAATTATTGTGCATAACAACAAAAACAGGCGAAAATTTTCACGTAAGTTATTGAAAAATTTATACATGCTTCATATTTGTGTGATCCTACGGCATAGTACTTGCTCAATGTCATGGGGCAAGGACAACCGGGTGGCTCTTGCGGGAATCAAAGGACTTCTTGTATCGTCGGCCGCTTGATGAGTAAATCGACGGGCAAGGTCCTAATCGTGCTTATAACGGCCTCAAGCCAGAAAGAGGCAATGAAGATAGGTCAGGCAGTAATGGCCGAAAGACTGGCGGCTTGTGTAAACCTTGTTCCAGCGGTCACCTCCCTTTTCCACTGGGAGGGGAACGTTCATAAGAGCCGCGAAGTTCTCATGATTTTTAAGACGACAGAGCGACGGTATGCAGCGCTAGAGAAAAAGATACTGTCGATACATTCTTATGAAGTACCTGAAGTTATTGCAGTGCGGGTTGATCGGGGCTTCGATCGATATCTTGGGTGGATTAGGCAAGAGACCGCAACTAATTGATGTTCCCAATGCGCAATTCATTACCAACGTGAGGGGTTGACCGAAGCATTCTAGATAAGTAAACTGGCCGAAGTCTATCTGGAATGCAGAGGTGCCCTTGCAGCAAGGGGTGAAGGTCATGGGACAGGTGAACGGGGCAGAATCAAGCGACGCCTATACGGTAGTCATTTTCCGCGGCTCTACTGCCAAGCCGCTCCGCTTCAGTTTCCCAAGGAAATTCGTTCGCAAGATGTTGATTGTTGGCGCAATTCTCCTTGTCGCCGACATCCTGGTCATTTCCCACTATGTAATTCGAACTGGTGAAGTGTGGGAGTTATCGGCGTTTCGGGCGGAAGCTATGAGCGCACGCGAGCAGACGGCTGCATTCTCGACCGCTATTGATGATTTGAAGAAGCGGTTGACCAGCATGAAAGAGGTCAATCAACGGCTGCGGGTCATGCTCGGCATCGAAACCCCCAAAACAGGCGATTTGGTCAATGGTAGGGGTGGTGAAGAAACACCGCTCCCGGAAGGCAGCACTTTCTTTCAGCCTGACAAGGCTACGAAGGGCGAGGCTGCATCTCGGCAGCGGGGTGCTTCCGAAGGGGTAGAAACAGACGGGCAGGCCGAGAATGCAAGGGCTTCTTCCTGGTCAAAAGAAGTGGATGAGCAGCAATTGGTTGCTGTGGTAAAGGAGGGCCTTGCCTGGCTGTCTAAAGAGGCAGAAACCCAAGAACAGACTCTCCAGGAACTCTCTCTGGCCGCTGAGCAGAAATCCTCACGCTGGGCGGCGACGCCTTCCATCTGGCCGGTCAAGGGCTGGGTGACGTCAGGTTTTGGCCCCAGGGTATCTCCCTTTACAGAAAAGCCTGCCTGGCACGATGGCTTGGATATCGGTGCGGCGGCCAATGCGCCCGTTCAGGCTCCCGCTCAGGGACGGGTCACGACTGTCGGATTCGATCCGAAACTTGGAAATGTTGTAAAGTTGGATCATGGTTTCGGCATCGAGACCCTCTACGGTCACCTCGCGAAGGCTTTGGTGAAGGAAGGGCAGCGTGTGAAGCGCGGTGATGTAGTGGGTTTAGTCGGGAGTACC
This sequence comes from Nitrospira sp. UBA5699, assembly GCA_002420105.1. Classification (GTDB taxonomy): domain Bacteria; phylum Nitrospirota; class Nitrospiria; order Nitrospirales; family Nitrospiraceae; genus Nitrospira_C. The sequence continues at coordinate 36,246 of DIHJ01000050.1, read as the reverse complement.
GGTCTGGCGACCGGTCCCCATCTTCACTACATGGTGAAGGTGAACGGTCAGACCTTTGATCCGACCAAGTACATTCTCGATTAGGCGCTCTTCCCTCGGCCGGTTGGATGCTTGGAAACGCGTTACGAAGTCTATCGTAACGCGTTTCTTTTTGAGCGGATCTCCCGCTCTTTGACGATCGCCGTGCTATACTCTTCGTCCCGCACCAGTTCGTAACAAGCCTGCTTCAATCATGACGGATATCGAGATTGCCAGAGCGTGCCAGCCGCTTCCGATTCAGGAAATTGGCAAGCAGCTCGGTCTGTCGCCTGACGAAGTGCATCCGTACGGCAGGTACAAAGGGAAGGTGGCGCTGAGCGCATTGCAGCGGCTCAGCGGTAAGCCTCAAGGGCGATACATCTTAGTTACCGCAATCAATCCCACCCCATTAGGTGAAGGGAAAACGACGACGTCGGTCGGGCTGACGATGGGGTTGTGCCGGCTCGGCCAACGCGCCGTCGTGACCCTGCGACAACCTTCACTCGGACCCGTGTTCGGGATCAAAGGCGGAGGGACGGGCGGCGGCTACGCACAAGTAGTCCCCATGGAGGAAATCAATCTCCATCTCACCGGCGACGCCCACGCCGTTTCCAGTGCGCACAATCTGTTATCGGCCTTCATCGACAACCATCTCTTCCATGGAAATGAGTTAGGAATCGATCCTGCCCGACTGTCATGGCCGCGGTCGTTAGGGGTCAGCGATCGAGCGCTCAGGGGTATCACGCTGGGCGAGGGAGCGGGCAACCGGAAGAGCCAGTTCGTCATTACGGAAGCTTCGGAGGTCATGGCGATCCTGGCGTTGGCTTCCGGTCAGGCCGACCTCAGGCAGCGTCTTGGGCAGATCGTCATCGGCCTCAAGAACGACGGGAAACCGGTTCTGGCGGAGGAACTGGGCTGCGCGGGGTCTATGGCGGTCTTGCTCAAGGAAGCTCTGTTGCCCAATCTGGTCCAGACGTTGGAGCGGACCCCCGCGTTCGTGCACACGGGGCCGTTCGGCAATATCGCCCATGGAAACTGCTCCGTCCTCTCCGACGCCATGGCGGTCCGTTGCGCTGACTATGTTGTCACGGAGGCAGGATTCGGCAGCGATCTCGGTGCCGAGAAGTTTTTCAATATCAAGTGCCGTATCTCCGGTCTCAAGCCGGCCGCCGCGGTGGTCGTCGCGACGTTGCGCGCTCTGAAGCTTCACGGTGGCGGCGGGGTCGTAAAGGTGGGCGCCCCGCTTCCGACCACGCTCACGGGATCGAATCCTGAAGCGCTGGCTCGAGGATTTGCCAACCTGGAGCAGCATATCGAAAATGTGAAGGTCCACGGCATCCCGGTTGTCGTGGCGGTCAACGCCTTCAAGGACGATCCTGCCTCGGAACTCGAATGGGTTTGTGAGCAATCTCGAAAAGCCGGGGCCGTGGAGGCCGCGGTCTCAACTCACCATGCTGACGGGGGCAAAGGGTCTGAAGAGTTGGCCCGCGCCGTCATTCGCGCCTCGGCCGGGCGATCATCGTTCGCGCATCTCTACGACGTCACGTGGCCGATCAAACAGAAAATCGAGACGATTGCGACACGAATGTACGGAGCCGTCGGGGTCTCATTCGAGGAGCAAGCCGAGCGGCAGATCGAATCGGCTCAGCGGTTGGGGTATGGCGAACTGCCGATTTGCATGGCGAAGACGCCGCTGTCCCTTTCGCACGATCCTGCATTGAAGGGCCGACCGACCGGTTTCACGCTGCCGATCAAAGAGGTGCGACTCCTCGCCGGAGCAGGATTCCTCACCGCCGTGTGCTCGGGGATTCAGTTGATGCCCGGATTGCCCAAGAAACCGGCGGGGGAACGGATCGGCATTGATCCCCGGACGGGTGAGATTGTCGGGTTGTCGTAGGAAGGGTCAGCGCTGCTTGAGGTAGTGGAAGAATTCCGAGTCCGGAGTCATGATCACCGTCGATTTTTCGTCGAACGATTTCTTGTAGGCTTCCATCGAGCGGGTAAAATCGAAGAACTTGGGATCCTGCCGGTAGGCATCCGCATAGATGCGGAACGCCTTGGCGTCACCCGCTCCCCGGATTTCCTCGGATTCTTTGTAGGCCTGCGCGAGTAGAATCTCCTTGTCCTTCTCCGCTTCAGAGCGGATCTTTTGCGCTTCTTCGGCTCCTTCCGCGCGGTATTGCTTGGCTTGCTGCTCCCGTTCGGCCTGCATGCGCTGGAATACGGTCTTCTCGTTTTCCTGCGGAAGGTCCGCCCGTTTGATTCTGACGTCCTGGATTTCAATGCCGTACACGGAGGCCTTTTCGTTCGACCGCTGAGTAACGACTTTCATGAGTTCCGCTCGGGTGGTCGAGACGATTTCCAGCAGATCGTGCCGGCCGAGCTCCACCCGAAGCTCCGAGTAGATGATGTCATGAAGCCGCTGCAATGCACCCCGCTGGCTTTGGAAATTCTGATACACCTTCAGCGGATCGACGATGTGCCATTTCGCGAAATTGTCGAGCAGCAGGGTCTTTTTGTCCTGCGTGATGACGTCCTGGGCATCGGAATCGTAATCCAGCAGCCGTTTGTCGAAATAGGTGACTTCCTGAACGAAGGGCATTTTTACGTAGAGCCCTGCCTCTGTGACGGTGCGGACCGGCTTCCCCAGTTGGACGACGATGGCCGTTTGCGTCACGTCCACGACAAACAACGGCGATGCGCCCAGCACGAAGAGGCCGATGAAAACCGCGATCAGCGCGATCGCCAAGCCTTGCCTCGTCATGGCTTGCCGCCCTCCGAGGTCACGGGAGGCTTTTTCGAGAGGCGATCGAGCGGCAGGTAGGGGAGAACCCGCTCGCCGGCCTTGCCGTCGATGATCACCTTGTCCATCTTCGGGAGAATCTCTTCCATCGTTTCGATGTAGATCCGTTTGCTGATGGTGTCCTTGGCCTGGTTGTATTCCTTGAGTGTGGCGAGGAAGCGGTTGGCCTCACCCTGGGCCCGGTTCAACCGGGCCTGAGCGTAGCCCTTCGCCTGGTTGACCGTTTGAGCGGCTTCGCCCTTTGCTTTCGGCAGGATGTCGTTGCGATAGCCGATCGCTTGGTTGATCAGCTTTTCCCGATCTTCCTTTGCGTTTGTCACGTCCTTAAACGCCGCCGCCACGGCTTCCGGAGGATCGACGTCTTGAAGTTGGACGGCCGCGATCTGGACGCCGGCCTGATACTGATCGAGAATCTTCTGCAGCAGGTCCTGTGTATCCTGCTGGATCTGAGCCTTGCCGGTCGTCAGGGCTTCGTCGATCTTGCTCTTGCCGATGACCTCCCGCATCGAGGCCTCGGCCGCCTTGCCGATCGTGTCATGAATGTCGGCCACGTTAAACAGAAAGTTCGCAGCCTCTTTGATCTTGTATTGCACGATGAACTCGATCGCCAGGATGTTCATGTCGCCGGTGAGCATCAACGCCTCCTGCGGGATCATCTGCTGGCGGCTCTGACGGTCGGTTCGAAACCCGATCTCCACCCGGTGGAGCTTGGCGACCTTGGGTTGAAGCACCGTTTCGATGAGCGGGATCTTCATGTGGGGACCCGGTCCGACCGTTCTGACGGGGATGCCGAACCGTTTTACGACGCCTTCTTCGTCCGGACCGACGATGAAGGCGCTCTGCCAGGCGATAAAAATCAGCAGCCCCGCGAGAAGCATGTTCCTGAACCCGCCGGCGGGGAGGAAATTCCTGAACTGCGACCGGGCCTGCCTGAGGGCGTCCTCAAGGGGGTCGCTCTTCCTGCTCCAAGGATCTTTAGAGTCCCAGACCATGTTCGGGTTGTTGTCGGTTGAAGGTAATTGCGATCGAAATGTTCGGGCGTCACCTTAGCAGACTGTCTGAACCAGCGCAACCGCGCGGGGGGTGACCGTCGGCCGATCCGTCGAAGCCCGGACGCGACGTCACGGTGTTACGGCTCCGGTCGCCACCGCTCCGCCGCAAGAGGATCCGGAGCCGGCAGTGCAGCCGTAGCAGTGGTTGCGCGTCACGATCTGGCGATGATGCAGTCGGACCGGATCAAAGTTGCGGATGTGTGACGGGGCGCCGCGGTCCACCTGCAGATCGAGCATTTGATTGAAGTCGCAATCGTAGAGCGTGCCGTCCCAGCCGACGGACAGCGTATAACGACACATCACGCCGGCCGCCGCGGCGGGGTTGAAGGCGTTGGCCAGCCGTTCCATGTAGCCTTCGTAGTTGCCGCTTTCCACGAGAAACTCCAGAAACCGGCTGATCGGCATGTTGGTGATCGTATAGAGGCGGTTGAACTCGATATCGTGGCGGTTCTTGAGTTCCTTTCGAAACTGCGCCTCGATCGCCTCTTGCTTCGGAGGCAGAAAAGCGCCGACCGGATTGTAGACCAGATTCAACGCGAGACCGGTACCGGGCCGGCCATACCCGAGGCGATTCAATAACCGGATGGCGTCGACGGATTTCTCGAAAATCCCTTCGCCCCGTTGCGCATCGGTCTGACCGGCGCGGTAATAGGGCAGCGACGCCACGATTTCCACGCGATGCCGGGCCAGAAACTCCGCCAGGTCCGCCTGCGACGGCAGGAGCAGCACGGACAGGTTGCAGCGATCCATCACATGGCATCCCATCATACGGCTCTGCTCGACCAGCCAACGGAAGTTCGGGTTGAGCTCCGGCGCCCCGCCGGTGATATCGACGGTCGGAATATCGGTTTTCGCCAATGCGTCGATGCACCATGCCGCGGTCTCCCGGGACATGCTTTCCGTGCGATCCGGCCCTGCATCCACGTGGCAATGACGGCAGGTTTGATTGCACAGCTTGCCGACGTTGATCTGGAAGACCGTGATGCCGGTGGCCCGAAGCGGGAACAGGCCGGCCCCCGCGAGTCGTTGCTCGAAGGGAGGGCAACTCCGCGCCTCCGCCAGCAGTTGTAACTGTCGGGTGGACGAGGCAAGGGAGCTCTGTCGTTTCAGGAGCGTCAGTGCCATAACGTTAACGTTCTGCCCCGCGGCGTCTTCAAGGCATGCGGCCCGCAGCCGGCAGGCCGCGAGCCGGGAACCGCAATTCACAACAGCCGAAGTCCAGCGCCCGCCCCTGACGATGGGCGAGCGGGCGGCGGACACCGGGTGTGATGCGATAACAAACCTGTTTGCCCGCTTGCCGGCCCTCGACCAATCCGGCATCCCGCAAAATTCTGAGGTGATGGGATACATGAGGTTGAGGGCGGTTCAGCTTCAGCACGAGCTCCGTGACACAGGCCTCTTCGACGAGCAGGCACTCAAGAAGCCGCAGCCGGGTTTCGTCGGCCAGGGCCTTCAAGACGGTGGCGCATTGACGCGGAGTGCGGGGCTCGCCGGCGACGGTCTCTTTCATCAGCAGCAACTGCCGGTCGGGGAACAGGAGGCCGCGTCACCGCTCACGGCGCTGCCGGCCCGATTGATGATCGCAAAGTGCGGCGCATACCGCTCGGCCGCCAGGACCGTGACGGTTTTCGAGCAGATCTCCAATGGCTCCCCGCGGCGATAGACGTGGGAATCGTCATCGGCGACCTCGAGAAAAGGTCCGGCCAGCAGGGCAAAGTCCCCGCGCCACACACAGGGTTCCTGCGCGGGCAGGACGGCGGACCACCGCGGATCTTCACGATCGAGCCAGAGCGGGTCGTAGGAGAGCACGAAATGGGGAACCAGCGGCGGCCGGCTCAACAGCGTGATGGTATCCGGTCCGATCGGCTGCGGAATGCCGCGCTGAAAACTCGTTCCCCGCTCATCGATGACGCGGCTGAAAGGACCGCATAGCGTGGCATAACGTACGGTCGGGGGGGATGCCGCCGGCGCCGGTTTATAGCCGGTCAACGTGACGGAGAAGAAGTGAATGCCGTCGATGACCTGCCAGGGAGCCGACTTGACGAGATGAATGCCGAAGAAGCCCGCTTCGGTCATGCCGGCCATATAGTTCGACAGCGTGAGCGCTCCGGAGAGGCAGTCGCCCCACTTGCCCGTATCGTGAACCAGATATTGGGGGACCGGCCGGTCCGAGACGATATCGGAGATCGTAAAACGCCCTCCCGGTTTCGCTACGCGGAACATTTCCTTGAAGACCTTGCGCTTATCCGGGGCCAGGTTAATGACACAGTTGGAGATGATCAGATCGATCGTGTCGGATTCCACCGGCATCGCATCGGCCATCCCCTTGCGAAACTCGACATTGGAGGATGTATAGCCGAGGTTGGCTGCGACGATCGGCGCGTTCCTCCCGGCGATCTCCAGCATCGTGTCCGTCATATCCAGGCCGATCACGTGCCCGGACGGGCCGACGAGCCGTGCGGCCTCGAAGCAGTCGATGCCGCCCCCCGAGCCGATGTCCAACACGGTTTCGCCTGGCCCTACGGTCTTCAGCCCGGCAGGTGTGCCGCACCCGTACGAGATCTTCAGTACTTCGTCCGGTATGAACGACCGGAGATCGGCGAAGTCGTAACTGGTCGGGCAGCACATCTGTTCGCCCGTGCTGGCGGCTCTGGCATAGCGATCGCTGACTTTTTTGGCGATTTCCTCTATCGGCATGGCCCCCTCGTCGCTGAGAAAAATATGCAGAGTTCTCCATGTACCAAGAGAACGGGGAGAACGTCAACCTCCAAAGCGGGGTATGGCCCCGCCGAGTCAGCGGACTTTCATGTGTCGGCGTTTGCCGGATCGTCTTACAGGCAGGCGCACCGTGATGGAACGCGGGAGCCTCATGACCGGCTGCCGACGTTCCGGTCGCCGTCGGGACCGGTGCCTTCCCCGAAACCGGCGATCGAAGACTGCCGAGGGGAGGGGCCTGCTACCGTTGTCCTGCGCGATTCCTCCGCCAGCCCCAACCGTAGATGATGAGATTCAACGCGAGGGCAAAGAGGGCAAGCGCGGTCTGGAGACCGGGGGTCAGAAAGTCCGGGTACAAAATGGGAAGCAGGTAACGGGAGAGAAAGTCCCCTTGAAGAGCGGACCCGCCGCTCCGGGTCCGGAGCCACTGTTCCAGCGGCGTGAGCGGACAGATCCAACCGGTGAACTCGACGAGTATTCCCCAGGCGGCGGCCGGCAGGTGAAGCCAGATCGCGCGGGGCCGCTTCAGGGCCAGGAAGCCGCCGAACAGGACAAAGAGGACGAAGCCGAGGTGAAGGCAGACGACCAAGTCCGCAAACAGCGCATATCCCATGGCTCAAAACAGTGGTAGCCCGGATCGGGCGTTCCTTTGCGAAGGATAGGTCACGCGGGTTTGATCGATCACCGCGAACGGTGTCAGCGCATGATGCTCCGCCTTAGAGGCCGACAGGATGTGCCGGATCGCCCAGCCGCGTGCGAGCAAGGCATCGGCGATCAGAGAACGGTGGCAGCGCCAGGGGACGGCTTCAGCGCACATCACGGCCGTTCTCCGTTCCGTTCCGCGCGTCATCAGGTCCGTGAGGGCCAGATGAAATGCCTCCGTCTGCATGTAATCAGCGTACCCGCGGAAACTGGCATTGCGCCAGCCCGTGTTGATCGAATCCTTTGCGGGCTTGCGCAGGCCTCCCAGCCCGGGCATGTGGTAATAGATCATCCCGGCCTCTCCGAGGCGTTCGGCCAGGACGTCGCGGTTGAACTGTGGGTTGTGGCGGGAACGTGGAATGGTACGGACGTCCACGAGTTCCTGGATGCCGTGGGCCTCCAGCAGTGCCAGCAGTTCTTCGATCGATCTCGTTGAGTGGCCGATCGTCCGGACGGTATGCGGCTGCGTCATGCCTTAGTCTGGCACAGTGGGGGCACGAAGGCCATCGGACGAGGGGCCGCATTCAGTCCGGCGGCATTTTGGCCGGGTCGACTTCCAGCAGTTTGAGCCGGCCGTTGACGATGTGTTCGGTCTTGTAGAGACGGTCGCCGAGTTGCATGGTTCCGACGAGAAGATTGCCGCTGGCGACGAAGGTGAAGATTCCCCGGGACGGCGGCTTGAAGGTGCCGCGGATGACGGCGGTATCATTGATGCGGGATACCGTCGACAGAATGTCCAACTCGGCGCGGATTCCGTCAAAGAGCTCGACGGTTACCCGGGGGTGAGGCCTGGCCGCCGCGTCCTTCAAGGTCTGCAGCAGCGGCAGGTCAAGAGCGATCTCCTGCTCCCGGAGGACCCAGGGTTTCCGGGGCACCGGCGGTTGCTCGGGGCCGGGCGGAGGTGTCGCAGGATGCCAGAGACCCATCGGCCCGGATTGTTCGGCCGCGGCTGCGGCGCGATTCGACGCGGGGCCCAGGCCGACGACTATGAAGAGAATGAGGCCCAGGAGGCGGATCACCGGGATGCTCGCGGTAAGAAGGGCTCGACAGGCATGTCGTGCATTATATATGGCGATCGCCGGTTCGCGCGAGGATGTCCCGGCAAATGAGCGGTCGGCTGGAGCACGTGACAGGGATCACAATTCGGTCGCCTGGGAGGCCCAGATGACGAGTTCTTCGGCCGCTTCGAGCACCTCGACCGGCACCTCATAATAGTTCTTCAGCGTCTGAGCCGGTCCAGGCCGAAACGGCTTCATGGCGCGGTCGCGATAGCGGCCTGCCGTCGTCTGATTGGTTTTGAAGTAAAGCCGTCCCCTGTGGATGATGCCGAAGAATGTGTTTCCGCGATACAGGCCGTAGCCGCCGAACATGGCGCGGCACCTGAGGCCGCGGAGATCCGCCAGTTGATCCAGCACGAAGTCCTTGAAGCCGTCGTTCCGGTGCCGGGACACGGCCGTTTCACGCCGGGGCCTGGGCCGAGACGAAGCGTACGGCGATGGGCAGCGCGACGGCCCCGTCCCGCTGAAAGCGCTCCGTCGCCTGGAGAATCCGTGCCCGTGCCTCCTGCTGCTGGCCTGCGGTGAGTTGTGCGAACAGATTTTGAAGCGGCGCGGCGAGTTCCATCAGGCTGGCGACGTACTCCTGGGCCGTCGGGAACCGCACATCGGCGGGAAATTCCTGATCGGTGATTTCGATCAAGCCGGCCTGCCGGAGCATGTCGGCCAGGTCTCCCGGTTTGGCCAGCCGGAATATCCCCGGCGCCGCGGGGTCGGGAGGCGGCAGGTCCATGAACGGCTTGACGACGTCCATCGGAATCTTGAGATAGGGATTCTTCTCCGGCAGCGACCACACCGCCGCGGCCAGGTAGCCTCCCGGTTTGAGCACACGCGCGATTTCCGCGACGGCCTTCGGAATCTCCGGCAGGAACATGAGGCAGAACCGGCTGGTGACGGCGTCGAACGAGCGATCCTCGAACGGAAGCAGGCCGACGTCGCCGGCGCGGAACGAGATGTTGGTCAGTCCCAGTCGCGTCGCTTTGCGTTCGGCTGCGGCGAGCATCTGCTCGGCCAGGTCGATTCCGATGACGCTGCCCGTCGAGCCGACGATCTGCGCGGCCAGCAGGGCGGGGTATCCCGTACCGGAACCCAGGTCGAGGACCCGCTGCCCCTGGCGCAAGCGGGCGTCGCCGGCGAGCCGGTAGTTGAGGAACGCCATCTGCCGGTCGAAGAACTGATCCCATTTCTCCCAGCCGGACGCCACGCGGTTCCAATCCTGGCGTTGGGCCTCGATGACTTGCTGCGGGGTTTGGTGCGGCATGTTCGGTCCTTTCAGATACCGGAGTCGCACGAGTGTAGCATGGAGCAATCCGGCAGGAAACCGGCTGCTCGCCCGGCCCGTTCCGTCTTTCGCCGCGACGCCCGGTTTTCCGCCGTCGGCCGTCGTTTTCCTCCCGCCCCCTTCTGTGCTAGAGTCAAGCCCTCACGGTGATCGGGGATTCTCTTGCCGGGCCGGCAAGGAGGCAAACATGTCTAGGCGACTGCTGGGAGGACTCTTTCTTACGATGTTCCTGTTCGCGGGCGCCGTCGCTCAGGCCCAGGGCATTCTCGACGGCCTCATGGATCGCGCCAAAGGCAGTGCCGAGCGGAAGGCCCGTGACCGGGTGAATCAGCGGATCGATCAGACCATCGACAAGGCGATCAACAAGAGCGAAGAAGCCGTGCAATGCGTCGCTACGGACCAGGAATGCCTTAAACGGGCGAAGGAACAGGGAAAACCGGTGACGGTCGTCACGGCCCCGGCCGCCGCGGATCCCGCCAAGTGCGTGGTGACGGATACCGACTGTCTGAAGCAGGCGAAGGTCCAGGGCAAGAAAGTCGAGATCGTCGACGAGACGGAACTCGATACCCTCCGCTGTGCCACGACCGATGCGGACTGTCTGAAGCGGGCCAAGACCATGGGCAAGAAGGTTGAACTCGTCGACTAGACGGCCGACCGCCGGTGGTAGGCCAGAGCGGGGTGCGCGCCCTCTGTTATGTGAACGGACGGAGTCCGTCGTCGCGTCGCCGTCCCGCGATGGTCCGAAGAGAGGCGCTCTGTAGGACTGACGCGATCTTGACAAACCCGCCGTTTCCTTTCATCCTGCTTCCACTTCCCCTTATACGCGAGTTGTCGTGAGTCCTTTAGCGGCACTTCGATCGCGTTTCCCCCATCCCGCTCTTCTGGCCGGTGTCTTGTCCGTTGCCGTGGGCCTGCTCGTGCTCTTCGGCTGGATTACCGGCAATACCGTTCTGAAAAGTCTCGTTCCCGGATTGACTCCGATGATGCCCAATGCCGCTGTGGCCTTCGTGTTCTGCGGGCTCGCGCTTCTGGGCTTGCAGCTCCGGTCGCAGACCCGCCGCAGCCGGTGGACCGTGCGAATCTGCGCCGCTGCGGCCATCCTGATCGGCGCCGCAACGGGTGCGGAGTATCTTCGGGGAATCGACTTCGGTTTCGACCGGTGGCTGATCGCTGAGCCGACGGAGCGCATGGGTACGACGTTTCCCGGTCGCATGGGCTTGAACACCGCCCTCTGTTTTGCGCTGTACGGATCGGCTCTCTGGCATGCAAGTCTCTCCGGGCGTCGCTTGGCGCACGCGGAGCAGTGGCTCACGCTGATCGGATTGTTCATCGCGTTCATGGCGCTGTTGGGGTACGCCTACCAAGTCGAGTCCCTCTCCGGTTTCGCGCGCTATACGCAGATGTCGTTGCATGCCTCCTTGGGCCTGCTCGTCCTGGGGTTCGGCATCCTTTCGCTCGATCCGGCCGATGGTCCGCTGGCGTCCTTGGTCGGCTCCCGTCTCGGGAGCCGCGTGGCGAGACGTCTGTTGCCGACCACGATGATCGTTCCGCCCCTCGTGGGGTGGGTGCTGCTCGCCGGCGAGCAGGCGGGACTCTTGGACCCCGCGTCCGGGGCGGCGGTGGCCGTGGCGCTCAACGTCGTGCTGTTGTGGGGGGTCCTGTTCTGGACGGTGCGATCGATCAACGAAGCCGATCAGGCCAGACGACAGAGCGACCGGCTCTTTGCCGCCTTCATGAGCAACCTCCCGGCGCTTGCCTGGATCAAGGATGCGGAAGGGCGGTACGCCTATCTCAATGACGCGTTCCAAAAGGCGTTCGGCGTTCGCCTCGATGATTGGCGGGGCAAGACCGATCGGGAGGTGTTGCCGGGCGCCGTGGCCGCCCAGTTCCAGGCGAACGATGCGCAGGTGATCGCGACGAAACTCCCCATCCTGACTGTGGAAACGGCGCCTCACGACGACGGACTGCATGAAAGCGTGGTCAGCAAATTCCCCATCGTTGACGAGGAGGGGGTGCTGAGGCTGGTCGGCGGAGTCGCCGTCGACATCACGGAGCGGAAGCAGGCCGAGACGGCGTTGCGGGAGAGCGAAGAAATGTTCCGGCAGGTGACCGAGCATATCCAGGAAGTGTTCTGGCTGAGCGACACGTCCAAGCAGGCTGTCCTCTATATCAGCCCCGGATACGAATCCGTCTGGGGCCGATCCTGTGAAAGTCTCTACCGCGCGCCCCTTTCCTGGCTAGAGGCCGTCCACCCGGACGATCGGGAGCGGATTCTGCAGGCTGCCACGACCAAGGAAGTCGCCGGCACCTACGACGAAGAATATCGGATCGTGAGGCCGGACGGCTCCGTCCGGTGGATCCGCGACCGGGCCTTTCCGGTCCGTGATGCGTCCGGATCGGTCTATCGCATCGCCGGGATCGCCGACGACATCACCGAGCGCAAACAGACCGAGGTGCAGCTGCAGCAGGCTCGCGAGGAACTGGAACGCCGCGTGGCGGAACGGACGGCCGCGCTGCAGGAAAGCCGGCAGCGGTTGGAAATGGCCTTTCACGGCGCGGGGCTGGCCTCCTGGGACTGGAACGTGGAAACCGGAGCGGTCGTCTTCAACGAGCGCTGGGCGCAGATGAGAGGCTTTGCGCCCGACGAGGTTCTGCCGCATGTCTCTTCATACATGGACGGGATCCATCCCGAGGATCGGCCGTTGGTTGAACAGCAGTTGAGGGCCTGTCTCGCCGGACAGACCGGTGAATATGAAGCCGAGATGCGGGTGAGAACCAAGGCCGGCGAGTGGACCTGGGTCCTCGATCGCGGGCAGGTGATCGAGCGTGACGCGCAGGGCGCGGCCACCCGGATGGCGGGGATCGAGATCGACATTACCGCGCGCAAGCGGGTGGAGGACGCGCTGCGCAAGAGCGAGCAGCGCTTCCGCGCGATCTTCGAGCAGGCGGCCGTCGGGGTCGCCCAGATCGACAGCAAGACGGGACGGTTTGTCCGCGTCAACCAGCGACATGCCGATATCCTCGGGATGACCAAGGAGGAGTTGACCGCGACCGATTTCATGGCCATCACCCATCCGTCCGACCTCCAGGCCGATCTCGACAACATGCAGGAACTGCGGTCCGGGCGGATCCATACGTTTTCCATGGAGAAGCGGTACTACCGGAAGGACGGCACCATCGTCTGGGTGAAACTCTTCGTGTCGCCGATGTGGGCGTACGGTCAGGAGCCGACCTTTCACATCGCCGTTGTGGAGGACATCACGGACCGCAAAGCGATGGAGCAGGCTCTCCGGGAGAACAAAGAACGGTACAGATCGCTGGTCTCCCAAGCGACCGACATCATCTATACCGCCGGTCCCGACGGACGCTTTACGTTCGTCAATGCGGCGGCCTGCGCCATCATGGGGTATCGCGAAGAGGAATTGCTGGGGAAGCACTACCTGGAGCTGATCAAGCCCGAGGCCCGCGAGGCGGCGCAACGGTTCTACAAGCAACAGGTCGCCGAGCGGATTCCCAGCACCTACTTCGAATTCCCCGCTGTGACCAGGCACGGCCGCGAGTTATGGTTCGGCCAGCACGTGCGGCTGCGGGTCAGAGACGCACAGGTCGTCGGGGTGGAGGCCATCACCCGCGACATTACCGCGCGCAAGCTGGCGGAGCAGGCCTTGGAAGAGCGGGCCAAGTGCGCGGCATTCGCCGCCGAAGTCAGCTTGCTGCTGAATCACGACGAATCCCTCGATCGCCAGCTTCAGCGCTGCACCGACGCGGCGGTGCAATTTCTGGGAGCGGCGTTCACCCGGATCTGGCTGCGGGAGCCGGGCGACCTCTGCGGAGGCTGTCGCATGGCGTCCCGCTGCGCCGACCGCACGGAATGCCTCCACCTGCATGCGAGTTCCGGTCTGTCCGTGAGCCTTGACGGGGAGTATCGCCGCATTCCCCTGGGCGCCATGAAAATCGGCCGGATCGCGCAGGGCGGCGGCCCTCTCATTACGAACGACCTTCTCCGGGACGAGCGCATGCCGAACAAGTCCTGGATCCTGAAAAACGGCCTGCGGTCGTTTGCCGGCTTCCCGCTGGTCGTCGACGGCCGCCGCTTCGGCGTGCTGGCCGTATTCGGACGGGAACCGATCTCCGAGGCGGTGCGGCAGACGATCGAGTCCGTGTGTAACGGCCTGGCCACGGCGATTGCGCGCAAGCGGGCGGAACAAGAGCTTCGAGCCGCCTATGACCGTCTGCGCGAAGTGACTCGTCAGCTTACGGAAGCCGAAGAGGGGGAACGGCGTCGGATCGCCTGCGAGTTGCATGATGAATTCGGCCAGTCCCTCACCGGTCTCAAGTTCGACGTGGCCTGGCTCACGAGGCAGCTGGCCTCCCTCGGGCCGGGCGATCAAGCGGCGATGTTGACGTCCAAGACGCTGGCGATGGCCCGGGTCGTCGACGGGCTGATTCAAACGGTCCGCGAAACGGCTGCGGCGTTGCGGCCGAGGCTGTTGGACGACCTGGGCCTCGTGGCGGCCGTCGAATGGCTGGTCGCTTCGTTTCGCGAGCGGACGGGCTTGCCCTGCGAACTGACGATCGATCCCGACATCCAGGGGCTGTCGATCGAATCGCAGGTGGCCACGACCGTGTTTCGAGGAGCGCAGGAACTGCTGACGAACGTCATGCGGCATGCGCAGGCTTCGACGCTGTCGGTGGAGTTGTCGATCGAGGGCGATCGGCTGAGTCTGAAAATCTGCGACGACGGGCGTGGCATGCATGATTGGGAGTGGCATCGTCCCGGCTCCCTGGGATTGCGGGGGTTGTACGAACGGGTCGCATCGGTCGGCGGAACCGTTTCGATCGCCGGGGCCCCGGGCGTGGGGACGGAGGCGACGCTGTTGCTGCCCCTTCATCTAGGAGTCGAGCAGATTACAGAGGAGCCATCATGAACGTGCTCATTGTCGACGACCATGCCGTGGTCCGGATCGGCCTGAAGCAGCTCATCGAAGAAGCGTGTCCCTACGCCAAACTGGAGGAGGCCGCGACGGGCGGGCAGGCGCTGGATCTGCTGGACCGGGCGCGCTGGGACCTGGTGATCCTGGACGTCAATCTGCCCGACCAGAACGGGGTCGAACTCCTCAAGATCATGAAGGCTCGTCACGGCTCCATACGCGTGATGATGTTGAGCCTTCACCCCGAAGAGCAGTATGCCCTGCGGGCGTTGAAGTCGGGGGCGGCGGCCTACCTGACGAAGGAACGGGCGCCCGAAGAATTGGCCACCGCCATCAAGCAGGTGCTGGCGGGACGCCGGTTCATTACCGCCACGCTCGCTGAACGCCTGGCGGCCGTCGCATTCTCGCCCGTGGAGCAGTTGCCGCACGAGCGGCTTTCGGACCGCGAGTTCCAGGTGCTCTGTGCGATCGGGCAGGGGAAGACCGTGTCGGCGATCGCCGGAGACCTCGCCCTCAGCGTGAAAACCGTGAGCACCTATCGGACGAGGCTGCTCGACAAGCTGCAGATGAAAAACACCACGGATCTGATCCGCTACACCCTTGATCACGCCCTGTTCTAGGCCAGGACAAGGCGCGAGCCACAGGTCCGGATGTAGGAAACGTCCTACATCCGCATCGGAAGTCCCTCTCTTTTCTTTTCCCTTCAATCAGATAGAGTAGCGGGCGGTTGTGGGCACCAATATAATGCTGCCAAATCAAGCTGCCCTCTCTCCAGCGGTTGAGTCCGACAGGACCCGGGAAGGGTGTATGAAGATTCTGCTGATCGACGACCACGCCATTGTTCGAGTGGGCCTCAAGCAGATGCTGACGGATGCGTTCGACCGGGTCGAGGTGACCGAGGCGGGGACCGGCCATGACGCGGTCGCCAGAGCTCAGGAAACCAACTGGGATCTGGCAATCCTCGACATCAACCTTCCCGACACGAACGGATTGGATGTTCTCAAGAAGTTGAAATCGCTCCGTCCGTCTCTTCCCGTCGTCGTCCTGAGTTTCCATCCGGAGGAACAGTATGCGCTCCGGGCCCTCAAGGGGGGCGCGGCGGCCTACGTGACGAAAGACAGTGCGCCGCAGGAATTGGCCACCGCGATCAAGGCCGTGCTGGCCGGTCGTCAGTACGTCACCCCCGCCCTTGCCGAACGGATGGTGACGGTGTCATCGGAGGCCGGAGGGAAATTGCCGCACCTGTTGCTCTCCGACCGTGAGTTGCAGGTCTTGTCGATGATCGGCGGCGGGAAGTCCGTCACCGAAATCGCCGCCGCCCTGGACCTCAGCGTCAAGACGGTCAGCACCTACCGCATGCGCCTGCTTTCAAAACTTCAGCTCAAGACCACGTCCGCATTGATCCGGTACGCCCTGACCCACCATTTGTAACTCCGTGATGTCCGCCAACAGCCCGGGAGCCCTTTTCCGACTCGCGGGCCGTTGAGGTCATTGCATCTGCCCGTGAGGGACCTGCCTGCCCTAGGCCCGCGCCGACTGGTCGGCCTCTTCGGCTGCGGTCCAAAGTTGTCTGGCCTGTTGCGCGCGTTGATCGGCCGCTTCATCCCGCGTACCGAACTGTCCTGCAAACCACTGCGCTTCCCTCTCGGTCCGCTGCGCCGGAAGGGGCTTCTACGACGGCCGCGCAACCGCTCAGCAGCAGTGCGG
Source organism: Nitrospira sp. UBA5699 (assembly GCA_002420105.1). Classification (GTDB taxonomy): domain Bacteria; phylum Nitrospirota; class Nitrospiria; order Nitrospirales; family Nitrospiraceae; genus Nitrospira_C. Next base: position 19,981 of record DIHJ01000050.1, on the reverse strand, counting down.
TCAAGAAGAGACCGTTGTGCATGGCTGACTTGAGCATCATAGGGGGCCTCCTTTCCATCGGATTCTGCTCCGGATCATCATGCCCGGTCGAACTGTACCTGCCTGAGACCCATTAGGAAAATTCATCATTGATGATGGTACAATTTGTCTGACTTATGAGCCGGGAGGGCCCGGGCTGTGCCGGCGGGTCGTCCGGTTCGAGCGGCGCCGACGCGATCGGAGCAACCGGGGTACAGGATGCGGAACCCCACGATATCATTGCGGTTGGGGCTGGTCCGGTCCTCCCCGCCTGGTGTGGTTGCGTCCTTTCGGGGGTTGCTCCGTCTGGAGAAGTGAGCGGCGGAATGACCCGCCCTTTCATGAAAGGAGCGTCCCATGCGTCCCCATCTTTCTCTCGACGTGCGCAATGTGCCGGCTTCCGTCGCCTTCTATGAAAAGGTGTTCGGCCGGGCCCCGCAGAAACAGACGGCCGACTATGCGAAGTTCGATCTGTCGGACCCGGCGTTGAATTTCTCCCTCGTCTCTTCCGCCGGGAACGTGAGCGCGGTCAACCACCTCGGCATCGAGGTGCAAACGGTGGAGGAGATTGCCGGATGGCGCGGCCGGCTGCAGGAACAGGGTATCCTGGATCGGGTCGAGGACGATGTCGCCTGCTGCTACGCGCGTCAGGACAAGCTCTGGTTCACCGATCCGGACGGCAATGCCTGGGAGATCTTCCTGGTGCGTGAGCAGTTGGAGGTCTCGGGACCGCTGGCCCGCACCGGCTGCTGCGTGCCCAAAGGCGACGGGTCGCCCGGAGCGCTGACTTGCGCGGCATGAGGCGGGAGCGGTACCGTATGGACGCGAACGGCGGAGGGGCGGCGATGGCGACAACCGTGACGGAGCTCTGGCGGAACGTCCGTGACGGGCTCCGTGCGTTCATCGCCAGGCGTGTGGCGAACGAGGCCGAGGTCGAGGACATCCTGCAGGAGGTGTTCCTGCGCGTTCATCGCCGGTTGGACCGGTTGAATGATCCGCAACAGGTGGTCCCGTGGCTCTACCGGATCGCGCGCAACGCGGTGATCGATTACTACCGCGCTCCGGGCCGTCGGCGCGAACGGCCGGCCGGCTTGGCCGGAGATCTGGAGCAGAACGCCCCGGCCTCCTTTTCGGCTGACGACGAGTCCGACCGGCACCGGACGGACCTGGCCGATTGCCTGCGTCCGATGTTGGAACGACTGCCGGAGGATTCCCGCGCGGCCGTGACGATGGTGGAGTTCGAAGGGCTGACGCAGCGGGCGGCAGCCGAACGATTGGGGCTGTCGGTCTCCGGGATGAAATCCCGGGTCCAGCGCGGCCGCCGGCAACTCAAGCAGTTGCTCGACGAATGTTGCGTCATCGAGCTGGACCGCCGGCGCGGGGTCGCGGACTACGAGGTGCGCGACAAGGGCTGCGATCCCTGCCGCGGTTCCGCGGGGCCCTCGTCCTGACGCCGCCCGGCATCAGGCGGCCGTGCATGCGTCCGTCGGCCGGGCAGGGAAAAGGGTGGGCACGATGAAGGCGTCCGTGCGCTGTTGCATCGCCGGCGGCGGTCCGGCCGGGATGATGCTGGGACTGTTGCTGGCGCGCGCCGGGGTGCCGGTCCTGGTCCTGGAGAAGCATCCCGATTTTCTCCGGGATTTCCGGGGAGACACCCTGCATCCCTCCACGCTCGAGGTGATGCACGAATTGGGTGTGCTGGAGCGGCTTCTGGCCGCACCGCATCAGAGGGTGTCGCGCCTCAACGGCCAGTTCGGCGACCTGGCGGTCACGGTGGCGGATTTCTCGACCCTGTCGACGCGTTGCGGATTCGTGGCCTTCATGCCGCAGTGGGATTTTCTCAACTTTCTGGCCGAAGAGGGGAAGCGGTATCCGGCGTTTCAGTTGCGGATGAGTGCGGGGGTGACGGATCTGGTCGCGGAAGCCGGGAGGATCGTCGGGCTCCGCGCCGAAACGGCCCAGGGACCACTGGAGGTACGCACCGATCTGGTCGTCGGCGCCGACGGGCGGCATTCCACGGTGCGGGCCAAAGCCGGATTGACCGTGGAGGAGTTCGGCGCGCCGATGGATGTGCTCTGGTTCCGGCTCTCGCGCCGGCCGGGTGATCCCGTCGATCCGACGGGCCGGTTCGATGCCGGCCGCATATTCATCATGTTGAACCGCGGGGACTACTGGCAATGCGGGTTTGTGATCGCCAAAGGCACGAGAGAGCGGCTCGAGGCAAGAGGGCTGCCGGCGTTTCGCGAACAAGTGGCGGCGCTGGCGCCGTTCGCCGCCGGGCGCGTCGGCGAACTTCACAGCTGGGAGGACATCAGGCTGTTGACTGTCCGGGTCGATCGGTTGAGGCGGTGGTATCGCGACGGTCTCCTCTGCATCGGTGATGCGGCGCACGCCATGTCGCCGGTCGGCGGCGTGGGCATCAACCTGGCGATTCAGGATGCGGTCGCTGCCGCGAATAGGCTTGCCGGCCCGCTTCGCCGAGGGGACTTGTCGACGGAGGACTTACGCCGGGTGCAGGACCGGCGGGAATGGCCCACGAAGGTGACGCAGCGGGTCCAGGTGATGGTCCAGAACCGTGTGATTCAGCCGGTGCTTGAGGAGACGCGGCCGTTGTCTCCGCCATGGGCCTTCAGGATGCTGGGCCGGATCCCGATTCTGCGCCGGATCACGGCCCGCATCATCGGTCTCGGGTTCCGGCCCGAGCGCGTGCGGACGCCGGCCCTGTCATGAATCCGGGAGGGGAGCGCATGCGCCGATCCATCATCGGATGGAGCCGTATTCTGGTCCTGTCGGGCGTCGTCATGCTGGGACCTGTCGAGGGGCTGGCGCAAACGGCGCCGGCGCCGCCCGGTCTGCAAAACCAGCCGGTTCCCGCGTCGCCCTCTCCCCCGCCGGATACGACCGGGGCTGCCGGTTCCGTCTCACCGGCCGGCGCTCCGCTGACGCCGGCCCTCGGCGCCGGCTCAAATCAGAGTTCAAGCCGCGGCAAGTCGTTCGGCTCCGCGGGACAGGGACTGCCGGGCATGCCGGGCGGTCCCGCGATCAACGGCACGCTGGGCGCGCAGGACCCTTCCGGCCGCTATATGCGGCCGCCTGTCATCCCTCCGTTGCTGTGCGATCCGGGCGTCGATCTTCCCTGCTGAGGGCCGTTCGTCGTTCAGGAACCGCCTGGAACCGTGACGAACGCCTTCCGGTACGTCGTCACTTTTTCCAGATAACGGCGGGTCTCCTGATAGGGCAGCTGTCGCCGCAATTGATCGTACACGGCGGCGGGCTGGAGGCTGTTGATCCGGTCGACCGCGGCCGTCGTCTCGCGGGAAAAGGCGCGCAGCACGTTGCTCGGGCCGGTGTTGTAGGCGGCGATGACGCAATACTCGCGCGAGACGGTATGCGACACCTCGTCGAGCTGATCAAAGGTCAGGACGTGCAGATAGGCGGTTCCCAGTTCGATGTTGTTTTCCGGGTCGAACAGATAATCGCGCGACGGCGCCAGGTCTTTGCCCTTGGCGCGCCGGTAGGCCTCGCGCCCGCCGCTGGTGGGGACCAGTTGCATGAGCCCGTAGGCCGGCGCCGGGCTCACGGCGTAGGGATTGAAATTGCTTTCGGTGCGGATGACCGCAAGGATCAAACTCGGGCTGATGCGATACCGTTGCGCGAACTGATTGACCAGGGGGCGATACTTGTCCGCCTGCTTCTGCGAACGGTTGGCGACCATCGTCATGCGGGCATAGGTCGCCGTTTTCTTCGTCCCGCCCTGCTCGACCGTCCGGGTGCCGGATTTGTTTTCGAGAAGATAGGCGGCAAACCGTTCCGCGCCCTCCGGCGTTCCGATCGGCTTGCCGGATTGGTCCAGGACGAGGCCGAACAGGTAGGGTTCCTGGTCGCCGGTCAAGACGATCTCCTTGTCCGAGAACAGATCGACCGCGCGGGGGTCTTGCGGCGTGAGGAGCGTCGTGACCAGCGCGTTCTTGAGACTCCGCCGGGGCTCCCGATCGTCCACGGTTTCGACGACGATGTCGCCGGTATCGAAATCCACGATCGCCCGGCTCCGGTAGTTCTGCGTGTATTTCACATATTGTTTCTGCCGGGGGAGCTTGATTTCTTTTTTCCCCCACTGCTCGCCCACCCTGCCGCTGAGAAGATTGTAGAGCGCCTTGAAATCGCGCTGCGCGGCGCGCAGGTCTGTGATCAGGCGTTCGGGGTCTTGCGCGTATTCGTTGAGACGGCGCTTGGCCAACTGCGAGGGGTCTTTTCCTTCGATGAGATCGACGACCGTCTGCCCCGTCCGGCTCGCGAGCGCCCGTTCCGTCGCCGTGAGCATACGGTCCGTGGTTTCGCAGCCCGGGAGGCCCGATGCGACGATGCCGGCGATGATCCAGCACCAGGTGGCGGCGCGCATGGCGGTCATTCTACACGGACCGCTGCCGGAATTTTAGGGTTTCATCTGGCCGGAGGATTCCGCCTGCTGCGCCTCGAGCGCGGCCCAGCGCGCGTAGAGGCGGTCGACCTCCGCCTGCGCGGCTTCGAGCGCGGCATAGCGGGCGCGGAGCGCCTCGGCGTCGGACACGATCGCGGGGTCGTTCACGGCGGCCTGGCAGGCGGCCGCCGTGGCTTCCGCGTTCAGGATGGTGGCTTCGATCCGTTCCCACTCCCGCTGATCGCGGTACGAGAGTCCCCGGCGTTTTTTCGGAGCGGCCGCCGAAGAGGGCTCGGCCGGCGAAGAAGGACCCGGCGAATCCCGCCCGGCCCCTTTGCGCGTCTGCGCGGTTTCCCATTGGGCGTAATCCGCGAACCATTCGGCCTGGCCCTGGCCGTCCAGGGCCAGGATCGTCGTCGATACGCGGTCCAGGAGCCAGCGGTCGTGCGTGACCAGCACGAGGGCTCCGGGGAACTCCAGCAGGCTTTCCTCCAGCACGTCGAGCGTCGGGATGTCCAGATCGTTGGTCGGTTCGTCCAAAATCAGCAGATCGGCCGGCTGAAGCATCAGCCGGGCAATCAGCAGACGGGCCTGTTCTCCGCCGGAGAGGCGGGAGACGGGAAGATCCAGCTGCTCCGGCCGGAACAGAAAGCGTTTGGCCCAGGAGACGATGTGGACGGAACGGTCCCGGTAGACGACCGCGTCTCCGGCCGGGGCGAGGGCACGGCGGAGCGTCGCCTGCTGGTCGAGCGACTCGCGATGCTGTTCGAACGTCACGATGCGCAGCCGGTCGGCATGGACGACGGTGCCGCGTTGCGGCGTTAACCGCCCCGCCAGGAGTTTCAAGAGGGTGGTCTTGCCGCTGCCGTTGGGGCCCAGCAGGCCGAGCCGCTGTCCCGGTCCGAGATGCAGGTCGAGGCCGGTGACGATGGGCCTGCCGCCGAGCGAGAACCCGAGATCCGCGGCGACCAGCAGCTGCTTGGATTTCCGTCCCGAGGCGGTGAAGTCGATGCCCGCGGCGGACTGTCCCCGCCGGGACCGCGCCTCCTCCAGTTCATCGATCAGCTGACCGGCGGCGTCGATGCGGGCTTTGGCCTTCGTCGTGCGCGCTTTCGGCCCGCGGCGCAGCCACTCCACTTCCCCGCGGACGCGGTTGGCCAGCGAGGCCTCATAGTCGGCCTGGGCCCGGAGCGCGGCATCGCGCTGCTCCAGAAAATCGCTGTAGCGTCCCTTCGCTTCGAAGACGCCGTCGGGATAGCGGCGGTTCAACTCCACCATACGGGAGGCCACCGACTCGAGAAAACGACGATCGTGGCTGACGACGAGAAACGCGCGCGGCTCATCGCGCAACACCCGCTCCAGCCAGAGGATGCCCTGCAGATCCAGGTGGTTGGTCGGCTCATCCATCAGCAGGACGTCCGGTTCCATCATCAGCGAGCGGGCGATCGCCAGGCGCTTCTTCCAGCCGCCCGAGAGCTCGGCGGTCGGTTGATCCGTCCCGGTGAATTCTCCGAGGCTCAGCGCTCTGGCGACTCTGCTGCCCTGCTCGTGAGGGGCGAACCCTTCGTCGAGAAGCACCTGGGCGAGGGTCTCCTCGACCGTCTGTCCGTCGGCGAAGGTGGGCTCCTGCGGAACATACCCGATGCGGAGCTGGCGCCGCGCGGATCTGGTGCCGCTGTCGGGTTCCTCGAGCCCGGCCAGGATTTTCAGCAGCGTCGATTTCCCGGATCCGTTCGGGCCGACGAGTCCGATATGGTCGCCTTCGAAGAGAGCGAGCGACAGGTCGCGGAAGAGCGGCTTCACCCCGTAGCTCTTACTGATCGATTCGCAGCTCAGGAGTATGGTGGGCGGCATGGCGACGTCGACGGGCTCGATAAATGATCAGATGGTGAACGATGGCGCAGGACTCGCGGGGGGTCTGGCCGGATCGTAGCAGGACCAGTGTACGGGGCGGCGGGATCAACTGCAAGTCCGGCTCGCGGCCGACAACGAGCACGGACCGCGACCGCGGTCCCGCTCGTTGATCGGATCCGTGGGCGACTATTTCTTCTCGCCCTTCTCGATGTCCAGTAATTCCACTTCGAAGATGAGCGTGGCGCCGGGCTTGATGTTCGGCGGGGCACCGCGGTCTCCGTAGGCCAGCGCCGACGGGCAGACCAGCTTGCTCTTCCCCCCGACCTTCATCAGCTGCACGCCCTCGGTCCAGCACTTGATGACCTGATTCAACGGGAATGTGGCCGGCTCGCCCCGTTTGACGGAACTGTCAAACACGGTTCCGTCGATCAGCGTGCCGTGATAGTGGACCTTCACCGTATCCGTGGCTTTCGGCGAGGCGCCTTTCCCCTCCTTGATCGTGGTGAGCACGATGCCGGATTCGGTTTTCTTCGCGCCGGTCTCTCCCGCGGCCTTCGCCAGGAAGGCGGCACCGGTCTTCTTCTCGGCTTCCGCCTGCGCCGCGACGCGGGTTTGTTGGATCTGGTTCACCTTCGGTCCGTAGGCTTGCAGGTCGACCTTCGGGGATTTCTTGAGCACGCCGTCCGTCAGGCCGGCCTTCACGAATTCCAGCTCGGCTTCACTCAGCGCAAACCCTCCCAGGGATTGGCTGATCGCCAGGCCGAGGGCATAAAAACTCTTCTGGTCGTCCGTCGCGGGGTCCGCGGCCTTCGCGATGTCTTGAGTGAATACGAGGCTCAGCAGCCCGGCGAGACATACCGTCGCAATACGCATGAAACGTCCTTTCTGTGTGTGTGATCCGCAGGGATGATCACAGGAGTGAACCGCCACCGTACAGTAAGCCATCTCGGAAGGAGGCTCAAGAGATTTGTGTCTAGCCGGTGAAGCCTGCGCTGCGCGGCAGGGGCTTGCCTCTTTCCGAGAAATGTGGCGTATAGAGGCGCGTGACCCGGGCTCCGGCCCTTAACTTCACCGAAGGAGGTTCGAGTATGCGTCCCGTGACCGTGCAGGTTTCAGCCATTGCCGTTGCCCTCGTGTTCGGGGTGGCGACGTTCGCCCAGGAGCCGGTTCCGGCCCAGCAGATTCAGGTTCCGCCGGCACCGCCGGCCTCCACTCCGGCTCCTGCCCCCGCGCCGGCGCCGGCTCCGGTTCCCTCAGGCGGCGAGATGAAGCAGGAGGGAGAACAGCGGAGGGGCGGGGACCGTCATCGCGACAAGGCCGAACGGAAGGCGGAAAAGGAACGCCGGAAGGCCGAGCGCAAGGCCGAAAAGGAGAAGCGGAAAGCCGAAAAGAAAGCGCGGAAGCAGGGGCGCGACAAAAGCAAGGACGATGACGACGACAAGGACGAGCGCAAAGGGGAACAGAACAAGCAGGAGGGCGCGATTCAGTAACGGCGCGCCGTGCCGGGAGGCCGGTCAGGGGGCCGGCCTCCCGGCCGCATCTCCGGCCGAGAGTTGCGCCCCGCTTCGCGCACCGGTACACTCCGTGTCCAACCCCGCATGATTCTCGCCTTCGTCATCCTCTACCTGGCGGTCTCGGTCGGCATCGGCCTCTATGCCGCGACCCGCGTGCATAATGCCAAAGATTTCGCCGTCGCCGGCCGGAGCCTCCCGCTTCCGGTCGTGACGGCCACGGTGTTCGCCACCTGGTTCGGCGCCGAGGCGGTGATGGGGATCTCGGCGACCTTTGCCAAAGAGGGACTGCGAGGCGTCGTTGCCGATCCGTTCGGATCGAGTCTGTGTCTGATTCTCGCCGGCCTGTTCTTCGCGCCGCGCTTCTATCGGCTCAATCTGCTGACGGTCGGCGACTACTATCGGCTCCGCTTCGACCGTCGGGTGGAAGTGCTCTGTACGCTCTGCATCGTGGCGTCCTATCTCGGCTGGGTCGCGGCGCAATTCAAAGTGCTGGGGCTCGTGCTGAACGTGGTCAGCGACGGCGTGGTGAGTCAGAAGGCCGGCATGGTGATCGGCGCCTTGATCGTCCTCACCTATACGACGTTCGGGGGGATGTTTTCCGTCGCGATTCTGGATTTCGTGCAGATCACCGTCATCATGGGCGGCCTGCTCTATATCGTGAATGCAGTGAGCGATCTGACCGGCGGCGCCGGGGCGGTGATCGGTCATGCGGCGCAGGCGGGAAAATTGGAGTTCTTTCCTGCGGCCGGTCTGCAGGCCTGGATTCCGTTCGTCGGCGCCGGGGTGACGATGATGCTCGGATCCATTCCGCAGCAGGACGTCTTTCAGCGCATCACCTCCGCGAAAGACGAACGCACGGCGGTTCGCGGCTCGCTGCTGGGCGCCGGACTCTACTTCTGTTTTTGCTTCGTTCCGATGTTTCTCGCCTACGCCGCGCTGCTGGTCGATCCGGTGAAATTCGGAACCCTGCTGGAGCAGGATTCCCAACTGGTGCTGCCGACGCTGATCGTCGAGCACACTCCGGCGTTCGCCCAGGTGCTGTTTTTCGGCGCGGTGCTTTCCGCCGTCATGAGTTGTTCCAGCGCCACGCTGCTCGCCCCGTCGGTCATTCTGAGTGAAAATGTCATCAAGGGGGCATTGTCCCATATGGATGAGTGGGCGCTCCTGCGGACCATGCGCGTCGTGCTCGTCTGCTTTGCGGCGGTGGTGCTGGCGATCGCGTTGAGTTCCGACGCCAGCATCTACAAGCTGGTGGTCAACACCTACAAGGTGACCCTGGTGGCCGCCTTCGTTCCCTTGTGCGCCGGATTGTTCTGGAAGCGGGCCACGACCGGCGGCGCGTTGTGCGCGGTGCTGGCCGGACTGACCGTCTGGCTGGCGCTGGAAATCGCGGGACCGGCCGATGCGCTGTGGCCGCCGCAGTTGCCCGGCCTGCTCGCTTCTGCGGCGGCCATGGCGGTCGGATCACTGGCGCTTCCGGACCGGCCGCTGCCCCGCGGCGGGTCCCAGGCGTGAGCCGGTCGGCCTGCCCTTCCCGCACCCGCGTTCGGGGTCGGCGTGCCTCCGCGTCGCACCGGGACGTTGACGACCGGGAGGGAGCCGTCTGAACCGGCAGGACTCAGTACCACGATTGCTTCACGACCGCAAGCCGGCGTCGCGCCGGGAGTCTTGAGCACGGCCGCTCCTTACGGAGGAGCGATCCGGTCTTGCCCCGGGTGATCCGTCGCGCGCGTCATCGCTTTTGGGCGGGGGGTCGGGTATTCTGTCACCGGGTGCCATGCGTTCATCACTTTTCAATCGCCGGCTGAAGCGTCTGGCCGTGTTCGGATGCTCGGGAATCGCCGGGCTGGCGGCGGCGCTCGGCTTGTACGGGGCCTACCTCGCGACGTTCCTGGAACTGCCCAAGAGCGAGGACCATCCGCCGCTGCGTCTCTATGCGGCGCCGTTCCAGCTCAAGACGGGTCTTTCGCTGAAAGCCGCTCGGCTGCCCGAGCGGTTGCAACGGCTCGGATACCGGGCGGTCACCGGTCCGGTGACCGCGCCCGGCGACTATCAGTTCACGCCCTCCAGTCTGACCCTGTACCTGCACGCGCAGCCGGACACCCACATCAAAGCCTCCATGGTCACGGTGGAGTTCGAGGAGGGCGTGGCGATCCAGGTGTTGTCGGAGCCCGACCGGAGTCCGATTTTCCCCGTCTTTCTCGAGCCGGAACTGATCAGCGGGCTGCGGGGCGCATCGCGTCAAGTGCGCGAATGGATCCCGCTGTCCCGGATTCCTCCCCGCCTTGTCGACGCGGTGTTGGCCGTGGAGGACCGGCGGTTCTATTCCCATGTGGGGATCGATCCCGTCGCCATCGGCCGCGCGGTCTGGAGGAACCTGACCAAGGGGGGGGTGGTGCAGGGAGGCAGCACGATCACCCAGCAACTCGCCAAGAATCTGTTTTATTCGCCGCAGCGGACGTTCGTCCGGAAAGTGAAAGAAGCGCTTGCGGCCGTGGTGCTCGAGACCAAGTACCGCAAGCAGGACATTCTCGAGAGCTACCTGAACGAAATCTATCTGGGGCAGGCCGGATTCGTGTCGATCTACGGCGTCGGGGAGGCGGCGCACCGGTACTTCGGAAAATCCCTCCAGGAACTCACGGCCGGCGAGATCGCCGTGATCGCCGGATTGATCAAGGGGCCGAATACCTACGCCCCCACGAAGCACCTCGCGCTGGCGCAGCAGCGTCGAGACGTGGTGCTGCGTCTGCTGCGGGACCTCGGTCATGTGACGGAAGAGGAATGGCGACGGGCGGTGAATCAGCCGGTTCGCGTGGCGCCGCCGGACGATGCCCTGGCCGACGCTCCGTATTTTGTGGATACGGTCCTGAAACAGGTCGAGGAATCCGGCGGCACGCCGTTGCCGGAAGGCCTGCGCATCGACAGCACGCTCGATCCGCTCGTGCAGCAGGCGGCGGCGGAAGCGCTGGAGAACGGGTTGGCCAGACTCGAGCGGAGCCATCCGCCGCTCAAGAAGGCCGAGCAGCCGGTGCAGGGCGCGGTGGTGGCGCTGGATCCGTCGACGGGGGCGATTTTGGCGCTGGTCGGAGGGCGGGATTACCGCATCAGTCAGTTCAATCGGGCGGTGCAGGCGCGTCGTCAGGCCGGTTCGCTGTTCAAGCCCTTCGTCTATCTTGCGGCGTTCGAAGCGAGCCGGAACGGGAAACAACCCTATCTGACGCCTGCCAGCCTGTTGGCCGACGAACCGGTCACCTTCGAATCGGAGGCCGGGACCTGGGCGCCTCAGAACTACGACCGGCAGTTTCGCGGAAACGTGACGTTGCGTCATGCGTTGGAGCAGTCCCTCAACGTGCCGGCGGTGCGCGTGGCGAAAGCCGTCGGGATTCAGTCCGTCAACGACGTGGTCCGTCAGCTTGGCGTGACGGCGCCTCTCACGGACGATTTGTCCGTGGCGCTGGGAAGCCCGGCCGTGTCGCTCCTGGAGATGACGTCGGCCTACGGAGCGATTGCAAACGGCGGCGTCTGGGTCCGCCCGACCACCGTCCGCGCGACGTCCGATCGTGACGGAACCGCCTTGTGGAGCGCCGTGCCCGATCGCCGTCAGGCCGTGTCACCTCAGGCGGCCTACCTGGTGACCTCGTTGCTGGAGGGGGTGATTCAACGGGGGACGGCCGCCAGGGCGAAGGCGCTGGGCCTCACCGGCGCGGTCGCCGGCAAGACCGGCACGACCGACGGGTATCGCGATGCCTGGTTTATCGGGTACGCATCGGATGCCGTCATCGGCGTCTGGGTCGGCTTCGACGACGAACAACCTGTGCGGTTGACGGGCGCGCAGGCGGCGCTGCCGATCTGGATGGACGTCGCCAGGCGGATGTTTCCCGAACAGGCGCCGCCGTTCCCTCAGCCCTCCGGCATCGTCGTGCGCGCCATCGATCCCAAAACGGGACAGCTGGCGACCTCTCAGTGCCCCGAGCAGGTGAACGAAGTCTTCATCGACGGCACGGCGCCGGACGTCTATTGTGAGGTGCACGGCGGCGGGCTCTGGGAGCGTCTCCGCCAGACGTTCGGGTTCTCGTGACCGGATGGACCGGGCGCGGCCGGCCCCCTTTCAACAATCTGCTAGGTCGGCGGGCCGCGATTAGTGTAAGCTGGCGGTGACATTCGAGCAGAGAGGAGTCACGCATGAAGAAAAACGGATTCGGCGGCGACGACAACATCACCCTCCTGGCCAAAGGGGTGCAGCTCAAGGGCGAGATCCGGGTCGAGGGCACCGTGCGGATCGACGGGCGTCTCGATGGCGACATCCATACCAAAGGCCAGGTCATCATCGGCGAAGACGGATTGGTCCAGGGAACCATCTCGGCGGGGACGGTGGTCAGCAGCGGCCGGATCAAGGCGACGGTCACCGCGGTCGAGCGCGTGCAGCTGCTGAAAACCGCGATCCTCATCGGCGAAGTCCATGCCCCGGTGCTCATGATGGAAGAGGGCGCGAAGCTTCAGGGGGTGACCGATATGGGCGTCACCGCCTGGCCCGACGAGTTGCCCAAGCTCACGGGCGCCGTTCGGGACCTGTCCACCCGTCGCCCCAAGCAGGTGGCGGTGCTCGACCAGGAAGCGAACGGGTAGGGCGTCACCTCCCATGCCGGCGGCGCGCGACGTCGCCGGGTTTGATGCTCCCGCCTGACCCATGACCAGACCGCAACTCTTCACCGCCGTCTTTTTCGCCCTGCTGGTCCTGCTCCTGTATCAGATCGCCCTCATGTTTCTTCCCTTTCTGTTCCCGATCCTCTGGGCCGCGCTGTTGGCGCAGGTCACGTTTCCGATCCACGACCGTCTGACCCGGCTGTTTCGCGGGAGAGCCGTGCTGTCGGCCGCCTGTCTCACCGCCCTGGTGCTGGCCCTCGTCGTGATCCCGGTTTCCCTGTTGGGAGTGTTGCTGGTGCATGAAGCGGCGGCGGCCGAGCAGGCCGTGCGCGCCTGGGTTGCCGGGGGAGGACTCCACCGGCTCCCGGACCAGTTGCGGACCCTGCCGCTGCTCGGGTGGGCCTTCGATCGGATCGCCGGCGGAGAGCTGTGGCAGGCCGACACGGTTGAACAGGGGCTCATGGCCGGGGCGACCTTCGTCAGCCGGTTCCTTCTGGACCAGGCGGGGGATCTGTTGAAAAACGCGTTCCTGCTCGTGACCGATTTCATCCTCATGCTGTTCGCGCTCTTCTTCCTGTTCAAGGACGGCCGTCGATGGCTCTCGGCGCTCCGGGACGTGATTCCGATGGACGCGTCGCATAAGGAGAAGATTTTCACCCGCGTGGACCGGACCGTGCTCGCCGTCGTGAAAGGGATGTTTCTCACGGCGATCGTGCAGGGCCTGCTCGCGGGAATCGCCTATGTGGCTCTGGGAGTGCCCTTTCCGGTGGTCCTCACGGCGCTGACCGTCATCCTGGCGCCGCTGCCGTTCGGGGGAACGGCGCTGATCTGGGGCCCGGTCGCGCTCTATCTGCTCTGGGGCGCGTCTTTGTGGAAAGCTCTGATGATGGCGGGGTGGGGGATCGGGGTGGTGTCCATGGTCGATCAGATCCTGCGGCCCTGGCTGATCGGGCAGGAAGTCCAGATCCCCGTGTTCTTTCTCGTCTTCAGCGTCCTCGGCGGGCTGGCGCTCTACGGGATCATCGGGCTGTTCATCGGACCCGTTATGGTCAGCCTGTTGATCACGGCGCTGGACATCTACCGCGAACAGTACTCCGAGACCGGTACGGCTCCGCCGGCAGAAACCGCGATGCCTTCATGACGGCATGCGCCTCGCGGTCACTCGATCGGGATCGTGATGGCGATGCCGCCCATGACGTCGTTGAGCTTGAAGTCCCGCTTCGGACTGAGCGGGTGGCTGTTATGGCAGCCGATGCAGGCGGTCGAGACCGCGCGGTCCGGGTAGATCGCCTGAAAGTATTGCTTCCGTCCGCTGCTCACGATGCCCGTCACCGGCGCGTCCGGCGCACGATTCAAGGATTCCAGCGCCTTCCGCTCGAAGTCCGTCGCCGGCGCGTTGCGCTGATAGATCGGCGAGAGGCCGATCAGCCGGTACCGGATTCCCTGGCCGCTCTCGGCCACCAGCCGCCCCGAATGTTGCAGAAACTGCGCCGGAAGCGGCAGGGCGTTTTCTTGCTCCCAATGCTCCGCTGCGGCGACGACGCCCTTTTCCTGGAGGCGGTTCACGATGTGGGTGGTGTAGATGGTACGGTGCGCCTGGAGCACCGCGTGCACGAAGCCCGCGACCCTTTCCGGGGAGATCCCGGCCGGCTTGGGCTCCTCCCTGGCGGAATAGACGGCGGTGCCCCACCAGAGTCCGACGGTCAGGAATGCGACGGCTGCTGCAACGCCTGACGCTCCGAAGCGGTCCATGACTCCTCCTTGGGCGACGGTGCCGGCGGGGGGATCACCGGAAGCGTGACGATGCAGGATGTGCCGGCTCCCTCGACGCTTTCCAGACGAATATCACCGCCGAATTTTCTGATGATGCGACGGGCGACGGTCAGGCCGAGCCCGGACCCTTCGCCCTGCCCTTTGGTGGTGAAAAACGGGTCGAAGATCTTCGACAGATGGTGTTTGGGAATGCCGGATCCCGTATCCACGATGGTGGTGACGACGGAGTCGCCGGCCACGGTGGTCGAGAGGCACAGTCGCCCCTTGCCCTTCATGGCCTGGACGGCGTTCATCAGGAGATTCGTGAATGCCTGTCTGAGCTGATCCGGAAGCGCGGAGACCGTGGTGTCTCCGGCATAGTGCCGCTCGACGATCAACTCCGGGGTGCCCAGGCTTCCCGTTACCGCGGCCAGCGCCTGTTCGATCTCCCGTTCGAGGTGGACCGTCTGCCGCTGATCCGAGGTCTCGCGCGTGGCCACGCCGGTGAAATCCCTGATGATCGCCGCCATCCGTTTCCCCTGTTCGACGATGTCCTGCGCGTACGACTTGACGCGCGCCGGATCGCGTTCTTCCTGGAGCGCTTCCCCCAGGCCCAGGATGCCGAACAGCGGGTTGTTCAATTCGTGGCCGATGCCGGCCGTGAGGACCCCCAGGCTGCCTGATTTTTCCGCCTGGACGAGTTTTTCCTGCATCCGGCTGTCGTCGGTGCTGTCGCGGAGGACCAGACCGATACGGTCGGATTCTCCGGGACGCCCGCTCACCCGGAACCACTGGTATTGATAGACGTGCGGGCCCAGGTGCAATTCGCCCTGCCGGCCGCCCGGCGCCGCTCCGGCTCGGGGCGCCAGCGGATCTCTGACCTGGTCGGCAGGCGCCGGCTCGTCGGGCAGCGGAGCGGACGGCGTTTCCGCGGTCCGCTGTTTCCAGAGTTCCTGCCTGAGCCGCTGCTGCTGGGAAGGCTCGACGGGAAGGATCTCGAACAGACGCCCGACGGCGTCGGGATCGTCGCCGAGGCGAAAGGCCTCGCGGCCCGTCCGGTTCACATACTGCACGGTCTCCTGATCGTCCACGATCAGGACGGGCGTGGGCACGGCATCGAGAATCTGGTCCGTGGACCGTTGCAGGTACTGGACTTCCTGCGTCTTCAACGTGACCTGGTCCGTCAGGCCGGCGAACGCCGCCTCCAGCTGTTTGTTCATGCGGTTGAACTCTTCCGCCAGCGCTTCGAGCTCGTCGCCGGTGTTGATCTCGATGGAGTGCCGCAGCTCGCCGCGGCCGATCGATTGCGCGGCCTGCTGCAGCTGGCGCACCGGCGTCACGATGCGGGTCGCCGCCAGGTAGCCCAGCGTTGCGAGGAGGCTCAGGGCGATCAATCCGAAGACGGTCATCCAGGTGAACAGGTGCCTGATCGGCGCGAACAGCTCGTCCGACGATTGCCAGACGAAGGTATGCCAGGAGCCGCCGTCGAGCGACCCGTTGGTGGCGCGGCTCGTTTCCGGCAGCGGCGCGAATCCGATGATGGAAGAGGAACGGCCGCCGTGGCCGTCGCTCGGGGCCGCGGTCCAGCCCGGGTGCATCGGGGTCACGAGAGGAATCAGGCTGTTGTCGGAGAGGCTGACGCCGGTCGGCAGAATCGGGCAGCTCATCACGATGCCCCGGCTGTCGATCAGCATCACGTGACCGGTCTTGCCGAACCGGATCGGATGGGTCGAAGGCGAGAAAAACTCCTTCGCGTCGATGACCCGGTGCAGCACGCCCACCGTTTCGTACCGCAGGCTGTCCATGATCGGGAGCGAGATGGAGAAGACGTAGGTGTCGACCCGTTGGTCGAAATGGACGTCCTCGATATAGAGCTGCCCGACGCCTTTGTGGAAGGCGCCCTGCCACCAGGGGGATTTCCCGTTGGCGAAGGGGGGGGTCGTGGTCAGCGCGGCGGTGAGGTTGCCGCGGATGTCGGTGATGAACAACATCTTGGTGGCGCCCCGGACGACCTGCGGGATCAGTTGATCCGGCTCGCTCCTGGCGCCCGAATAGTATTCGTGCAGCAGCCGCGCCAATGGATTCTCCGTCAGCGCCTTTACCGCGGCGGGATCGCGGGCTTCCCACTTGTTTCGCAGGTCGCCCAAGGCGGCCGCGGTGGCCTCCGGCTGCCCCAGCAGGGCGTCGCGACGCCGTTCCAATTCACGCACGATGAGAGGGTCCGTCGCGATGCGGGAGGTCCGTGCGATCTCCTCGGCCATCAGAATGTCGAGCTTCCTGGCCGCTTCGGTGGCCAGGGCCTTGAAACTTTCCCCGCTGACCTCGTGGATTTCCTTGGATCCCTGCCAGAAGGCCATGCCGAGTCCCACCAGCAGCGGGACGATGCCGACCAGCAACATCGACACGATCAGCTTGGTCCGAAGCCTCCATCCGCGGGTGGAGGACGCGGGCTTGTGGGGGAGGCGCGTCACGACGGCGTCTCCGTTGCCGGAGGAAAGGTGATGGTAAAGGTGGTGCCCCGATCGACGAGGCTCTCGACGTCGATCTTCCCGTGCATTTTGGTGACGATGGTCTTCACATTGTACAGTCCGAGTCCCGTCCCCTTCCCCGGGTCTTTCGTGGTAAAGAACGGCTCGAAGATCTGTCCCGAGATGTCCGGAGAGATGCCGCAACCCGTGTCGCTGATGCTCACCGTTACGCCGTCCCGGGACATGCGCGTGGCCAGCGTGAGCGTGCCCCCGCCGCGTTCCATCGCATGGACCGCGTTGGTGATGAGATTCACGAACACGTGCACGAGCTCGTCCTGGTTGCCCCGGGCCGCGACGTCCGGCTGGTAGTCCCTGCGGACGGTGATATCGTGAAAACTGGTCGCGTAGCGCGCGATCTTGAGCGCCTCGTCGAGGCGTCCGTTCAGAGCCACCATCGCGTCGTCGCGCGCCGATGTTTTCCTCGCATACTGGGTGAGATCGCGGCTGATGGCGCTCGTCCGGCGCACGGCTTCGACGATGTCGCGCGCCTGTTCGTGCACGGTCTTCAGATCCGTCTCCTCGGCGAGGTTTTCCGCCAGCCCCATGATCAACTGCAGAGGATTGTTGATGTCGTGGGCGATCCCGGCGGCGAAGGAGCCGATGCTGGCCAGTTTTTCGGCGTGAAACAGCTCGGCCTGGAGCTTGGCTTCGTGCCGAACCAGTTCCCACAGGACGCGCGCGGCCGATCCGCTGAGCACGTCCGCGGCGGGCCGTTTATGGCTCTGGATGAACCGCTCCATCGCGGGGTCGCCGGTGACATCCATGATCAGGTTGAGGCCGTGCGTCCTCACCAACTCCTCCGCCTGATCGGTGACGGGAATGCGAAGGTCTCGCGCCCGCTGAATGCCCGGTGCCTGGAGATCGCGGTCCGTAATGCCCACGATCTCGATCGAGGGAATCTGATGGAGAAGATCCAGAAGCGCCGTTCCGCCCCGGCCGGCTCCGAGGATGGCGACTCTGACCGGAGCGATCGTCGACACCACCGCGCTATCCGTCAGATGTTTCACGCGGCCTCCTCCCTGCAAAGGGGGGGGGAGGCCGGTCCCGCGCCCTCCCCCCTCGTATTATAGGCCCGAAACATCACAGATGCGCGAGCTCGCGTTGCTCCATGGCGCGCGCGACCGCCTCGCGCAGCTTCTCGCCTTCCACCGGTTTGACCAGATAGTCGACGACTCCCTGGCGAAGCATGGAGGTCGCCATGTCCGTGTCCGGGAAGCCCGTGAGGACGATGACCGGGACGCGCGGATAATTGCTGCGGAAGTAGGCGATGGCTTCAACACCGTTGATCTTCGGCATGCGAATATCGCAGATGACGACATCCAGGAGCAGGCGGTTTTCCCCGGCGTTGATGGTTTCGATCGCTTTCTCGCCGTTTTCCGCTTCGAGGACATCGTACCCCGCCTTCTGCAGCGTCATGCGGACGACCTTCCGGATATCCGCTTCGTCGTCGACCACCAGCACGCGCCCATTCGTGGCTTGATCTGGCATGAAAAATCCGGATGTAAACTCTCCCATGATGCCCTCCTTGTGTGTGGTAGTGGATTGTGATTTTTGAAGCCGCTCCGTTCCTGCCCGTTGGCGTTTCCTGTTCACACTGGTCAGCAAGTGACGTGCCATGGATTGCGCGGGAAAATTCTTCGGTTATCGAGTGATTATTCTGCGGGATCGGCATGCCATCTGCGGAATCTGGCTGCTGGCCACCACCACCGGCTGAGATCCACCACCAGCATGACCCCGTAATGCCGTCACGGCAGGAGTCGCCTTACCAGATGCGGCGCAGGAGCAGCAGGGAACTCAACAGCACCGATGCCGCCGTCACCACCATCACGGTTGTCATGGGAACCTCCTCTCATTGTCGACAAATGCTGCGATGATTCACCCCAAGATTCGTACCAGCAGGGCGATGCCGTGCCGGCAAGCAGAATGTCCTGGATTCATGGAAGGTTGTGACCGGAGCAGCGGGCGCGGTGCTGTGAACGGGGGAAATGCGTGAGAATCATAAGTGATGCAGTCGTGGATCGGAATGCGCCCCTCCGTTCCCGCGAAGGACGGCTCAGGCGCCGTCGGTCGAATTGCCTTTCGGAAAGCCGCTACGGTATCCTGCATGCAGACAAAGGAGGCCGCAGTGATTACCCAGGAAACGCTCACGGATTACATCAGACGCGCCATGCCGGATGCCGCGGTGACGATGATTGACAAGACCGGCACGATGGATCATCTGAAAGTCTTGGTGGTGTCCGAGGCCTTTCAAGGCAAGAACCTGCTCGATCGGCATCGCCTGATTTATCAAGCGCTTGACGCGCCGATGAAGGACGGGCGGATTCATGCCCTGGAGCTGACGGCCAGAACGAAGGACGAAAGTTAAGACCTGGCAGAGGCGAGGGGTGCGAGGCAAGCGGCCAAGAAAATTCAGGCCAGAGGAGAGTCCCCTTGCCTCGCGCCACTTACCCCGCACCACCCTAATCAAGGAGGCCGACCATGGCGGACCCGATCGAAGAAGAAATTCAACAGGAAGTGAAGGCGCACAAGATTTTGATTTACGGCAAGGGGACCAAGACCATGCCGATGTGCGGGTTCACCAGGGAGACGATGCAGTTCTTCGACAAGTACGGGTATCCGTACGAAGTCATCGACGTGCTGTCTCAGCCCGCGAAGCGGGAGGCCCTGACGAAGCTGACCAATTGGCCCACGCTGCCGAAGGTCTTCATCGACGGCACGTTCTACGGCGACACCGATATCCTCGATCCGATGGCGGCCAAAGGGGAGATCGAGCCGCTGCTGAAGAAGGCATTCGGGAAGTAGCTTCGACACGGTCCGGACCGTGTCG
>DIHJ01000050.1:0-410 GCA_002420105.1 Nitrospira sp. UBA5699 | reverse complement strand
CCGATGGCGGCCAAAGGGGAGATGGAGCCGCTGCTGAAGAAGGCGTTCGGGAAGTAGGCAGCCGGGCGGAGCGTCCGCCCGGCTGCCTGTTGTTCTGGTTTCAGTAGCGACGGGGGGGGAGAAGGAAGAGGAGAAGATAATCTGTTCGTACATTGCGCGGCGTCAGAAGACCATAGTTTCGGGGGAAACCGACATCATGATGACTCGTGGCGGCAAGCCCACGAATGAGCGCACCCGTTGATACGCCGCGGGTGCTGCCGTTGGCAATCGCAGGCACTCATGTTCTCCACATTCCGGCTCGCTTTGTCCATACATGGTCCATCCAAGCTTGCTCGTATACTTTCCCTCCAGGGGGCGGCGTCCAGTGATCCTCCACTACGCGCGTCGAACGAGCACCGCCAAACAGAACT
>DIHJ01000046.1:14581-15096 GCA_002420105.1 Nitrospira sp. UBA5699 | reverse complement strand
ATGGATATAGATTTTGGGAACCTGCCGGAGTAGTGCTCCGCTACATCTTGGCGTCGGGTGATGCCTGACACCCTTATGTCGCGTCCGAAAGGCAATGTGACTGGATATGGCGCCAAGTCCGACCTGGGTGACATCGGAGCAGCGAGGTTTTCCAATCTCGCAACTCCCTCTTAATGTTCGTGTAACAGCTCCGGGGTAGTGTGTTTGGTCTAACAGGTCGCGACAGAGGCAGCGTTGGACGACTTAGGTGCACAGTCGTCGGAAGGATTGTGGTCCATGCTCGTCGTCTTTGTTCTGCTTATATTAGCGCTCTTGGCCAAAGACGCGACGCCGCTTGGTGACCGGTACGTTCTCCGCGCATTGTCCGAGGGGCTGGCACTGGTCGTTGGGATCGGATGGCTTGTTCTATCGGGCATTCGAATCGTCAATTGGCGGCATGCGGTACTTGGACTGTATGTCGCCGGCTTGGTCCTCGCCATCCCATTTGCAGCGAGCCCGTTATACGTCGGATTGCT
>DIHJ01000046.1:9716-14528 GCA_002420105.1 Nitrospira sp. UBA5699 | reverse complement strand
GTTATACGTCGGATTGCAAATCGTTGCGCTGGTCGCCGTCATCCTCTTCTCACTGGCTTTTCTAGATGCCGCAACAGAGAACCCGCGGTTGGCTCTCTACGCGGCTCGTACGATGCTGGTCGCTCTGACCGTAGTGTGCATCGCCAGCCTGATGGTACGGTACTGGTATCCGGGAGTCACATACGAACAGACGTTTGAGGGCCCCCGGTTCAGAGGACTTTTCAGCAAGCCGGCCATGATGGGTGCAGCCTCCGGTCTTTTGCTAGGCCTCGGTCTTTTTGTGAGCTGGAATTGGGGGATAAAAGTCATCGCGCTAGCCTCAAGCCTCCCCTGTCTGTTGTTGACCGGCTCACGAACATTCTGGGCTGCGGCCATGGTCAGCATGGGCGTTGCGGGCCTTCGTTATGTGCGCTGGCGCTGGTCATTCTTGCCTGTAGGCGCTGTGCTGATCGTGGCACTTGTCTGCATCGGGATCATCGCGGACATTCGGATGACTTCGCAGGAGCAGGCAAGACTTTTCAGGCAGGACTCCATCGAAACCTTCTCCGGTCGGACGACGATGTGGACCCAAGCGCTTCAACGATACTGGGAGCATCCATGGCTGGGCTACGGTTTTACAGCAGGAGGGGCAGCGCTCGACGAAGAAGGTCGAAAGGGGGCCGTGGTGCTGTCGGTCAAGTCTCCTTCGCAGGGAGCAGTCACGCTGCACAATGGGTATGTGCAAGCCTTGCTGGACTCGGGAGCTATCGGTGCCGCGATGTATATCGGAGTGATCGTATCCGGGCTCGTGTGTTTTCTACGCTATGACCGGGGCAAACGGTACGCCGCCGAGTTCTATTGCCTTCTATTCTTAGCCATCGCCAATTTTGGCGAAACCATCATCTTTGGTGCAGCGGTGCTGC
Organism: Nitrospira sp. UBA5699; assembly: GCA_002420105.1. Classification (GTDB taxonomy): domain Bacteria; phylum Nitrospirota; class Nitrospiria; order Nitrospirales; family Nitrospiraceae; genus Nitrospira_C. Next base: position 13,626 of record DIHJ01000046.1, on the reverse strand, counting down.
ATGGTGTGTGGTTTTGGTATCTCAGCGTCCTTGCGCTGGCGCTCGCATCGACGCCGCGCTCCGCTCTGCCGGGCGAACAACAGGCCGGTGATAGCCGGATCGATGCGGATATTCGCGAATCGGGCTCTCCCCTTTCCGCTTATCCGAGCGCAGTGCGGCGCTTTCCGCTTGTGCAGTCCAGGGAGGGCTGCCCATGAACCGACGGCGTATCTTCTTGCTGGCTTGCGTGGCCAGTCTGGCCGTTTTGGTTATTGGAACCCAGAACGTCGGGGCTGCACCTATGGAAGGGAAACGCGCGATCCTAGACGAGACATTTCAGTTCTGGGTCACAAAGGAAGCTGCCGATCGCACGCTTAGTCGTATCAAAAAGGCGGGATTCAACGTCTATGTTCCGGTCGTGTGGTACGGCGCTGGGACGACCTGGCCTTCGCGTCTTGCTCCTTGGGATCCGAAGTTATACCCCCAGGCAGCCGCAGGGTTCGATCCGCTTCATTATGTAATTGAGAAGGCGCACTCCATGGGTATCGAAGTTCATCCTTGGTTCACCGTTGCCTTGCGACAATCCAATATATTTCCGGAATTCGCCCTTCACGGAGTGCTGGAAGGCGGTAGGCTAGGCGTTTTCGACGTTCATAATCCTCGCTTTCGCTCCTTCATGGCGGACATGATCACGGAGGTCGTTGCCGTCTACGATGTCGACGGGATCAACCTCGACTACATCCGAGCGATGGGGCTTTGTACCAACGAGGCATGCATCAGCGAATATCGCGAGACGTACGGAAGAAATCTCGCACTCGATGCCGCGACATTTCGGGTTGCCCCGCGTCTTGTTCCGACGCTTATCGACTATCAAGAATCGGCGGTGACGAGTCTGGTGCGCGAGATTTCAAAGCAGGTCAGGAAGGTAAAACCTCAGGTTATCATCAGTGTGGATGTGCATCCGGAACTGACTGATTATCTGCAGGGGCAGAACAGCATCGAGTGGGCCAATCGCGGGTATGTCGATGTCCTGTTCCGTATGGACTATGCAAAGACGATCGACATTGCCAGTACGGAGTCGATTCGGAAGCGGTTGAAGAATCCCGACAGCTTGATGATTTTGGCCGGTAACTACGACCTTGTTCCGAACGGGGCTCAGCCGCGATCCGGGCAATGGATCGTGGATACCATGAACGATGTCGGCCTTCGTTGGCCTCGCTCCGGTGTGGCGGTCTATCTTTATAACCAGCTCTCTGATGATCAGGTTGCGGCATTGAGCCAATGGCATACCGGCCGGAGGCGGCATGCACCAAGCGGTACGGAAAGTCTTCGGATGCACTGAGATGGGATGAGCGACACGTCGTCATGGTGGCCATGTTGCACATTGTCGAGACCTTGAATCCCTACGGCGGGGTGCCGGTCAAACTGCTCCGTCTTGCGGAGCAGCTCGACTCCGCGCGAGGCAGACTTGTGTTTGCCGTCTTCAAGCCGGGTCGGCTTGACGAGGCAATGGAACGAGCCGGCGCGAGGGTTCGCCTCATCGGATCGACGTCGCCGCTTCGCATCGTCAGCCTGCTCGACCGGATGATTCGCGAAGAGACCCCCACCGTCCTCTGCTCACACCATACCCGAGGATTGCTCACTGGCTATGCGGCGGCCAGACGGCGGGGAATCCCATTGGTGCACCACGAACATAGCAGTGCTGAGTATCGACGGGGCATCGGCGCATTGGCAGCACGGGTCATTCTGCCGAAGGTTGATCGGATCATCTGCAACTCCCTCTACACGCAGCGTTCGATCGAAGCAGCCTATCCGGGAACGGCTCCTAAACTCTGTCACGTCTATGATCCGGTGGAAGAACGGATGTTCGGTGCGAACGCTTTGACGGTGAGAGAAGAACTCGGGTTCTGCGAAAATGACATCGTCATCGGACATATCGGCGGTCAGATCCCGCAACGTGACCAATCCACATTGATCCGGGCCGTTGCTCTGCTTCGACGGTCATGCCCGCAGGTCAAATTGTTGTTGGTCGGTGACGGGCCCGAACGTTCAAGTCTTGAAGCGCTTGCCCGTACGCTGAGCGTCGTTGAGCATGTTCGATTCGCCGGCTACAGGGATGCAGGGGATGTGCTGGGCGCAATGGATCTCTATGTCAACCCGTGCGTGGACGAAGGATTTGGAATTGCTGTTGTCGAAGCGATGTTTGCCGGTCTCCCGGTCGTGATCGCCAAGGCGGGCTCTCATCCCGAACTCATCGTCGACGGGCAAAGCGGATTTCTCTATCAAGCCGGAAATCCGGATGCCCTGGCGGCACGGCTCTTGTGGTTGATCCACGATCCGGACGATGCCAAACGCCTGGGGATGAATGCTCGCGCCCATGCCGAGCGGCACTTTACTCCGAGCCGTTTCCTCTCAGGATACTTAAGGGCAATGCAACCGGCGTTGATCGCTCAGGCCTGTTGATCCATGAACCTCCACACCCTGCAATACAAAATACTGCGTGGTTCGCTGGCGGGATTCGCCAGGATTGCCCTAGCTGTGCCGGTTTATTTTATCTTGACGCCGTTGGTATGGCGGACGCTCGGTCAGGAGTTGTTCGGGATCTGGTCATTCAGCACCGTCATTGTCAGCCTGATGAATCTGACCGATTTCGGTCTGAAAAACAGCCTCATCTACCATGTGGCGAAGCATGTCGAGCGTCCTCGCGAGGTCATGCGGTATTTTTCCTCGACAATGTGGATATATCTGGCGCTTTCATCAATCCTGCTGACGGCCACAGCTGTCTGGGGACAGGATGCGGTCTGGGCGTTGCTCAAAGTACCGGATCAATACCGGTTTGAAACGACGTTTGTGCTTTGGATCACGGTAGGAGGTTTTGTCTGGCGTCTCCTCTCGCTGCCGTTTCAGGCTGTACTGGAAGGGCATCAAGAACTCGCATTATCTCAACTGATTTCCCTGGCCTGGCTCGTCGCCTATTTCGCGGGAAGTCTCTTCGCCTTGTTGGTCAGTCCGACTATCTATGGGTTGGGAGTTGTCGCGCTGGCTGGAAACGTCTTTCTATTTCTGGCCTATTGGCGGGCGGCCCGGCGTCGGTTTCCGCAACTGACCTTTGAAAGCTGGGCGATTGACGGGATGAAGTTGCGGCATATGTTTGGGTTCGGATTCGGAATTCAGGTCGCATCGATCTGTATCGCGCTTCGAGAGCCGTTGTACAAGGTGTTGGTCGCCCGTTCATATGACTTGGCCTCGGTCGCCGCTTTCGACATCGCATTTAGATTGTGCACCCAACTCATGTCGGCCATCACGACCCCGCTGCTCGGTGTGTTCGGTGCCGCTGCCTTGCTGGCCGCTCGCCGGGAAGATCTCTTGAACGTATTGCGGCCATTGGTCGGAGTCACGCTCGGTATGTTACTGCCTGCGGCGTTGGCCGTGGTCTCGTTTTCCCGACCACTACTCCATACCTGGTTGGGTTCGGATGACGTGACGGCCAGCGCGCTTCTGTCCGTCATGTGCATAGCGTTCGCCGTCTATTATTCCACGGAAGCTCTCTACAAAACGATCGAGGGGGCGGGATTCTCAGGATACAGTGCGGTGGTCCAAACTGTCGTGTTGGCCGTTCAAATTGCGGTGTTCTGGCTGTTCCGTTCCGAGCATGTCTCTTCCATCGCTTGGTCCTTGCTCGCGGGATACGCGCTGTTCTCTCTTTCAAACCTGTGCATGTTTCACCGGCACTTCCCCGACGGCGGGCTCCTGAAGTATTGGCAATGGCTCAGCCTGCTGGGACCTTCCTGCCTGTACGCGGCAAGCTTGATGATAGTCCCGGTGGAATCACGTCTGCTCTCCTTTGGGGTATACCTGATTCTCCATGCCGGCATGTTGACGATAGGAAAGATCGTTGATGTGAGCCTACTGTGGAATCGGCTTATGCGGG
>DIHJ01000046.1:0-9681 GCA_002420105.1 Nitrospira sp. UBA5699 | reverse complement strand
GCGGCGCCTCCGGCGATGCTTGCGACAGGGAGGGGCATGGAATGAAGCTCGCCGTCGTCACGAACATCCTGACCCCGTACCGGATCCCGCTCTTCGAGTCGCTGGGGAAATCGACGAAGGCCTGCACGGTGCCGACCGACACGCGGCAGGAAGAGAACCGGCAATGGCGGCTGAGACCGTTCAGTTTCCATGCCGAGATCCTGCCGGGCCTGCACCTCAAGCCGCCCGGCGCGGAGGTGTCCGTGCATCTGAACTACGGCGTGCTGCGGCGGCTGCGACGGCTCGATCCGGACGTCGTGCTGAGCGGCGGATTCGCGCCGGCGCATGTCGCCGCCTTCCTGTACTGCAAGCTGTCCGGGAAACGCTATGTCCAGTGGGGGGAGTTCACGCTCCGGGACGGGGCGCAATCGTCGCGGATCAAACGGGGCCTCCGGCGGCTCCTGATCTCGGGCGCCGACGGCTGCGTGGCTTCCTCGAAGGACGCGCATGACGCGTTCGCACAGTACGGCGCGGATCCCGCTTCGATCCTGACCGCCTCCATGCCGTTCGAGGCGGAAGAGCTGCACGAACGGGTGGGCGTCTGCAGGCTGGCGCATCGGGAGAGTCCGGCGCGCGAGCAACCGTCCGGTCCGGCGTTGCTGTCAGTTGGCCAACTGATTCCCCGCAAGGGCTGGGACGAACTCTTCGCGATCTATCGCGAGGTGGTCAAGGCCAGGCCCGACACGGTTCTGCTGATCGCGGGCGACGGGCCCTGCCGCGTGGCCTATGAACGGCTCGTCCGCGAGGCGGGCTGGTCGCGCGTGCGGTTTCTCGGCCATCTGGATGAAGCGCGGTTGGCCGAGCAGTTCGCCTTGGCCGACCTGTTCCTGTTTCCCACCCGCTACGATGCCTACGGGCTGGTGTTGGCGGAGGCGATGGCGGCGGAACTGCCCGTCGTGTCGTCGGTTCATGCCGCGGCGACGCGGGATCTGGTGGAGGAGGGCGTGACGGGCTATGCGATCGATCCCCGCGATGCGGAGGCTTCGGCCGGCACGATTGTGGGCCTGCTTGCTCTTTCCGGGGAGCGGCGGCGAGCCATCGGACGGGCGGCGTATGAACGGGTCCGTTCCTGCGATACGAAGCCGACGGCCGATCGCATGGTGAGATTTCTGCGCACGATCGTGTACGGCGCGCGGCGGGACGGCCGCCGTCTCGCGCCCCCGGTCCGATGAGCAACGGCATGGAAACCCCGGGCAGGAAAACCCGACTGCTGGTGATCGGTCCCACGCCGCCGCCCTACCACGGCGTGGCGGTCGCCATCCGCCATCTCCTGATGTCGCGGCTGACGGACGAGTTCGAGGTGACGCACCTGGACCTGGCCGACCGCCGGGGCATCGCCCACGTCAACAAGCCGGACTGGCGCGACGTGCTGTTGTTCATCCGGCAATGGATCCGGCTCTGGCGGCTGCTCCTGACGCGCCGCCCGCAGATCGTGTACCTCGTGCTGTCGCAGACGACCATCGGGTTCATCCGGGACAGCCTGCTGCTCTGGCCGGCGGTGCTGACGGGCGCGAAGATCGTGACGCACCTGCACGGCGGCGCGCTGCGCGAGTGGTACCAGTCGCGCTGGCCCGCCATGCGCGCGTACGTGCGCATGGTCCTCGGCACGGTCGGTCGGATGATCGTGCTGGGCGAATCGCTCCGCCCGATTTTCACCGGCCTGCTGCCGGACGATCGGGTCGTGGTCGTCCCGAACGGCGTCGATCTGTTCTGGGGGGAACCGGAGCGGGAACCTCCGAACGGAACCAGGCCGCTGCGCATCCTGCATCTGAATACGTTGAACCGCATGAAAGGCACGCTGGTCCTGCTGGCGGCGATCCCGACCGTGCTGCGGCATCGACGCGACGTCGCGTTCGTGTTTGCGGGGAGCTGGTCGCACCCGCTGCATCGCGAGGTGGCCGAGTGGTACATCGCCCAGCATCGGCTCGAGCCGTACATCACGTTCGTGGGAGAGGTGACGGGACTGGAGAAGCACGCGCTGCTCCGATCGGCCGATCTGTTCGTCTTCCCCGGCATCCAGCAGGAGGGACAGCCGATGGTGGTGCTCGAAGCCATGGCGGCCGGGCTGCCGATCGTCTTCACGAATCAAGGCTGTCTCCGGGAGACCGTCGTCAACGGAGAATGCGGCGTGGAAGCCTATACCGACGATCCCTACGATCTCGCCCAGCGGATCACCTTCCTGCTGGACCGCCCGGAGGATCAGCGGCGGTTCGGGCGCAACGCCCGCCGTCGATGCCAGCTGTTCTACAACAAGGACCGCCACGTCGACCGGATGATTCAAACGTTTCGCGAGGTCGTGGCCGAGACCGCTCCGACCCGTCGAATCTCCGGCGCGTCCACGCTGGGAACGTCGCAAACCCCCCGATAGTTCGAGGTTCCCGACCCCGGCCGCCGGGACCGGTCATTCGCGCCGCCCCGTTTCCTGCGGCTATTTTAACAATTCGTTAACACAAACTTGAGACATCCGTGGCCCTTCGGAACGGGGGAACCAGTAGACTTGGTCACCGGTTACACAACAATCAGGGAGCGGACCATGTCGGCGACAGAGACGGAATGCCCGCACACCATTACACCGGCCGGCACGGCGCAGGTGCCTCGCCTGCCGATCATCGGACTGCCGGTCCACATGATTCAGATCCCCGACGTCGTCGCGTGGATGACGAACTGGGTGTGCCTGGATCGACGGCCCGGCCGTTGGATCGTCGTGGCCGACATGCACGCCGTCGTCGAGGCCCACCAGCGCCCCGAGTTCCGCCGCATGCTCGACCGGGCCGACCTGATCGTGCCCGACGGGATCGGGCTCGTCCGCGTGGCGCAGGCGAAGGGTGCGCCGCTCCGGGCCCGCGTGGCGGGAACCGATCTGATGAAGGCCTTTTTCTCCCATACGCAACGGATGGGGCTCGGTCATTATTTCATGGGGGACACGGAGGAGACGCTCCGCCTGCTCCGTACCAGGTTGGAGCGGGATTATCCGGGGCTCACGGTCGTCGGCGCCTGCTCTCCTCCGTTTCGCCCTCTGACGGCGGACGAAGACGACGCGATCGTGCAGCGCATCAACGACGCCGCTCCCGACGTGCTGTGGGTGGGGCTGGGATTGCCGAAGCAGGAGCGCTGGATCTTCGCACATCGCCATCGCTTGAACGTGCCCCTGATTCTCGGCGTGGGCGCGGCCTTCAAATTTCTGGCCGGGACCGTCAAGCGGGCGCCCGATTGCGTCGGCAACATGGGTTTCGAATGGCTGTGGCGGTTCGCCCATGAGCCCCGCCGGCTCTGGCGCCGCATCATGATCGAAGCGCCGCAGTTCGTCGGACTGGCAAGCCTGGACGTCACGGGTTTGCGCAAATTTTCCTGAAACGTTTCGGGGGCAGAGTTATCGCATGGACAGCGCCGCATCATCGCTCGCGACCGTAGAATCCGCGGAACCGGGCACGGAAATTCGCGGACGGGGGGATCGCCGGTCCGGACCGGCCCTGTACTGGGGCGCCGGCATCCTGGCGGTGCTGCTGATCGGGACCGCCTATGCGGACAGCCTGGCCTATCTGTTTCAGCAGTGGATGGAGGACGACAACTACAGCCACGGGTTCTTCATTCCCGTGATCGTCGGCCTGTTGGTCTGGTGGCGGCGGGACCGGGTGGCGGCGGCGGGGATCGCGCCTTCGTGGTGGGGCGTGACGACGGTGCTGGCCGGACTCGCGCTGTTCGTCGTCGGGGAACTGGCGACGCTCTACGTGATCCTGCACCTGTCCCTCTGGCTCGTGCTGGTCGGGCTCGTCCTGGCGGCCGTCGGCCCGCGCGCATCCCGGGAAATCGCCTTTCCGCTGGGCTACCTGCTGACGATGTTTCCTCTGCCGCAGATGCTGGAGCAGAACCTCTCGTCCTCCTTGCAGCTGATCTCCTCCGCCTTCGGCGTCGGCTGTCTGCAATTGATCGGCGTCACCGCGTTCCGCGAAGGCAACGTGATCGATCTGGGCCCGATCCAGCTTCAAGTCGTCGAAGCCTGCAGCGGTCTCCGCTATCTGTTTCCGCTGACGTCGCTCGCGTTGCTCTGCGCCTATCTCTTCCAGGACCGTCTGTGGAAGCGGCTGGTCCTCGTGGGGTCGGCCGTGCCGCTGGCGATTTTCTTGAACGGGATCCGCATCGGGGTGATCGGCGTTCTGGTGGAATGGTACGGGCAGGGGGCCGCCGAGGGATTCATGCACGCCTTCGAGGGCTGGGTCATGTTCGTGGTCAGCTTCGCGCTGCTCATCGGCGAGATGGGGCTCCTGGCCCGGATCGGACCCTCCGCCGGTCCGGCGTTCGCCTCGGCCGCGCCGGCCCGGCCGGCGCCGCAACGGACCGCTCCGGCATTGTCCGCGGCTTCCGTCGCCTGTCTGGTGATTCTGGCCGGGATGGCGCTGTTCTCGTTCCACCTGCAAGGGCGGGAGGACGCGACGCCGGCCCGGCAGACGTTTCTCGATTTCCCGATGGAGATCGAAGGTTGGCGGGGCACGCCCCTGGCCATGGAGCCGCAGTATATCGAAACGCTCCGGTTCGACGACTATCTGCTGGCGGACTATCGGGGCGGGGCGAGCGGGGCGGTCAATCTGTACGTCGCCTACTATCGATCGCAGAAAAAGGGCCAGTCGGCCCATTCGCCCAAGACCTGCCTGCCCGGCGGCGGCTGGGAAATGACGTCATGGAGCGAAACGTCCGTCACGGAGCAGGGAACCGGGAAGGTGTTCCCCGCCAATCGCGTCGTGATTCAAAAGGGCGACATCCGCCAGGTCGTCCTCTACTGGTTCAAGCAGCGGGACCATCTCGTCACCGACGAGTACCTGGTCAAAGCCCTCCTGTTCTGGGATTCGTTGACCAGGGGCCGGTCCGACGGCGCGTTGATCCGGCTGACGGCCCCGCTGCTGCCCGGCGAAGACGAGACGGCCGTCGACCGGCGGCTGCAGCAGTTCGCCTCGCTGGTGCAACCGGCGATGTCGGCCTACGTGCCGGATTGAAAAGAAGGTCATGGCCACCACGTTGTTTTTCAGCTTTCTCGGTTCCCTGGTCATCTGCATGGCGCTCATTCCGCCGCTGATGGCCTCGGCCGGCCGTCTGCAGATTCTCGACGTGCCGCGCGGGCGCAGAATGCACTCCGGTTCCGTCGCCAAGGTCGGAGGGATCGCGCTCGCGGTCGGCACGTTCATCGGCGTGCTCATGTGGGGGCCGAAGGACGAAGTCGTCGTCGCAAGCCTGTTGGGCGGCCTGACGATCCTGCTCTTCGGGATCTGGGACGACCGGGTGGGGTTGTCCTATCGGGCCAAGTTCGGCGGGCAGGCCCTCGCGGCGCTCGTCGTGATGGCGTTCGGCGGCGTGCAGATCAGCAGTCTCCCGTTCGTGCCGGACGACTGGTTCGGGCCCTGGCTCAGCCTGCCGTTGACCTTCCTCGTCCTCATCGCCGTGACCAACGCCGTCAACCTGGCCGACGGGCTGGACGGACTGGCCGGCGGATTGTCGCTGATCAGCTTTGCCGGGATGGCGTACCTCGCCTTTCAGACCGACGACGCGCTCCTCGTGCTCATGATCGTCTCGGTGTTGGGCGGGCTGCTGGGGTTTCTCCGGTTCAACACCCATCCGGCGAAGATCTTCATGGGCGACGCCGGCAGCCAGTTCCTCGGATTCTATCTCGCCGTGACGGGGCTCGTCCTGATCCATCCGTCGCACGGGCCCTACAGCCCGTTGCTCGTGCTGTTCCTCTGGGGGCTGCCGTTGCTCGATATGCTCGGCGTCATGATCCAGCGGTGGCGCGAGGGCCGGTCTCCCTTCATCGGCGACCGCAATCATCTGCACCACAAGTTGCTGGGCATGGGCTGTTCCCACCGGGAAGCCGTGGTGCTGATCTATACCGGCCAGACCGCGATGGTGGCGCTGGGCTACGGACTGCGCTGGCAGCCGGACTGGATACTGGCCGCGATGTATCTGGCCGCCGTGTGCGGGGTGCTCTTCCTGTTCCTGCATCCCGTCGCCGGGTTGCGGAGAGCCCGGGAGACAGCGGCCGCGCAGGCGTCGGGAGGAGGCACGGGGTGGCTGGACGAACATCCGTGGCTGGCGCAGGCGCCGATCCGGCTTCTGGCGGCGGCGGTCACGGGATTTCTTCTGGTGAGCGTGGCGTTGCCGCGGACGGTGTCTCCGGATGCCGGCGTCCTCGCCGCGGGCCTGCTGGTCGCGGGCCTTGCCGGTCGGATCCTGCTGCCCCGCATGACGCCGTTCTGGGTACGCGTGGGACTCTATGTGGGCAGCACCTTCGTCCTCTATTTCGGAGAAATCGGCAGCAGCGCGGTTTCCCACTGGTGGGCCCGCCCGGTGGATCTGTTTCTCGTCGGCGTGGCGGTGCTGGTGATGCTGGTCATGCGGCTCGGCGCGACCGGACGGTTCGAGACCACGCCGCTGGATTCGCTCATGATCCTCCTGGCCTTGGTGCTGCCGTTTCTCCCGGAGTTGCAGGTCGGGGAGAGCAACGTGAGCGCGCTCACGGCCAGATTGATCGTCCTGTTCTTCGCGTTCGAGCTGCTGCTGCATGCCTATGCGGACCGTGTCGCGCAGGCCGGACTGGTGGCCTTGTGGCTGCTGGGCGGGCTGGCGGTCCGCGCCTGGTGGTGACGATGTTCAGACCAAATGAGGTGATGCCATGAACCGATATGTCCATGCCGGTACGGCCCTGCTCCTGGTCGTGACGCTGGCGGCCTGCGGCGGTCCCGAAGAGCGCAAGGCCAAGTACCGCCTGCGGGCGCAGGAGTACATTCAGGACGGCAATTTCCCCAAGGCGCGCGTCGCGCTGCGGAACGTGCTCAAGATCGATCCGAAGGATCCGGAGGCCTACTTCCTCTACGCGCAGGTGGAGGAGAAGGAGCGGAACTGGCGGAACGCCTTCGCGAACTATCAGCGGACGGTCGAGCTCGCGCCCGACCACGAGCGGGCTCAGGTGCGGCTGGCGAAGTTCTATCTGGAAGCGCGCATGATCGAAAAGGTGTCGGAAATCGCGGAGAAGGTCCTGGCGCAGCATCCGGAGAACGTGCAGGCGGCGACCCTCCGGATCGCCGTTTCGGCGGTCAACGGCCGGCTCCCGGACGCGACCGCGCAGGGCGAAGCGCTGGTAGCCAAGCACCCGGTCGACCCGGACGCGACGCTCATGCTGGCGACGCTCTATCTGGCTCAGGGGCGCAGTGCGGAGGCGGAAACGGCCCTGCAGGGGGCCGCGCAGGCGAACCCGGCGAATCTCGACGTGCTGGACGGGCTCGGCTCGGTCTACACGAAGACCGGCCAGGCCGCGAAGGCGGAAGCCGTCTACCGGAAACTCGTCGAACTGGAGCCGCGCGTCTACGGCCATCGGGTGAAGCTCGTGGAGTTTTACGACCAGCAGAAGGAATACGCCAAGGCGGAAGCCGTGCTGCGCGAGGCGGTTCAGCTCGAGCAGGACAGCGAGACGCGTCATCTGACGCTGGCCGAGTACCTGAGCCTGCGCGGGCGGGAGGAGCAGGTGGAGGCCGCGCTGCAGGAGGCGCAACGGCAGCTGCCTCACGCGGTCAAGCTGCGCTTCGCGCTGGCGAGGTTCTACGAGGGGCGAGGCAAGGCCGATCAGGCGAGAGGCATCTATGAACAGGTGCGGGACGACAACAAGAAAGACCCCGCCGCCCTGGACGCGAAGGTGCGGCTGGCGGCGCTGGACTGGTCCGCCGGGAAGGAAGCGGACGCCGAACGCCAGCTGCAGGAGGTGTTGCGCGAGAATCCCCGTTCCATGGAAGGGTTGATGTTGCAGGGAAAGATCGCTTTGAAAAGAGAGAGCGGCAAAGACGCCGTTCAGGCGTTTCGATCCGTCTTGAAGGATCAACCGGAACTCGTCGAGGGCCATCTGCTGCTGGGGCGGGCTCACCTCCTGGCAGGCGAGACGACGCTGGCACGGGAGAGTTTCGACCGGGCTGCCGCGCTGAATCCGGGTTTGTCGGAGCCGCAGATCCTCCTGGCCGGATTGGATGCCGCAGCCGGTCGTTCCCCGGAGGCCAAACAGCGGATCGAGGCGGTGCTCGCGCGCGACCCGCAGAACGTGCAGGCCCTCAGCGCGTTGTTCCGGCTGCAGGTCGCCGGGCAGGAATGGTCGCAGACCGAACAGACGCTGGGCCGCCTCCGCGGCGCCGGAGCCGATCGGGCTCTGGCCGAGATGACGGAGGGAGGGCTCCATCAGGCGCAACAGCAGTGGGACAAGGCGGTGGCCGCCTACGAACGGGCTCAGGCCGCGGCGCCGCATGCTCCGGAACCGCTGGTGGCGCTGGTGCAGCTGGACCGGGCGCAGGGGCAGACGGCGCGGGCGCAGGCGCGTCTCGAACGGGTGCTGACCGACGATCGACATCCCTATGCCCACGGCCTGCTGGGCGAATTGTTGCTGGCCAAGGGGGATTTGGAAGGCGCGAACGCCCACTTCACGACCGCGACCCGGATCAATCCGCAATGGAGCACGCCCTGGTTCCATCTGGCCACGCTGCGGATCGCCGAGAAGCGCGCCGCGGATGCGCAGACGCTGCTCAAACAGGGATTGGAGGCGAATCCGGACAGCGGAGAGCTTCGACTCCTGCTGGCGACCAGTCTGACCGACACGGGGGACATCGACCGGGCCGTGAGCGAATACGAAACGATTCTCAGAAAGACTCCCCGCGCCGCGCTGGCGGCGAACAATCTGGCCTCGCTGCTGATCGATCGCAAAGGCGATCCGCAAAGCCTGGAACGGGCCCTGGCGCTCGCCCGCGATTTCGAGCGGAACGCGCCCAATCCGTTCTTCCTCGATACGCTGGGCTGGGTGCATCTGAAGCTGGGCCATCGCGACGAAGCGCTCCGGGTGATGCAATTGGCGATCGAGAAAGCGCCAGGGCATCCCGTGCTCAACTACCATCTGGGCGCAGCCTATGCGCAGAGCGGGCGGACCAAAGAGGCAAGACTCCATCTGCAGAAAGCGCTCGGCGCGGGCCAGGTCTTTGCGGGAAGCGACGACGCCAGGGCCCTGCTGGCCGGGTTGAACGGGTAAGGAGGAGCAAGGTGATCGGGTACCGCGCGAGGCGCACGTTGTGGCTCTGGATCGTCCTGGCGCTGGGATGCGGTCAGGCATTCCTGGCCGGATCGCCGGCCCGGTCCGCGGAGGTTCCGGCCGGTCCGGACTATCTGCTGGGGCCGGAGGACGTCGTGTCGATCTCGGTCTGGAAGGACGAACACCTGACGAAAGACGTCGTGGTGAGGCCGGACGGCATGGTGTCCTTTCCATTGGTCGGCGACGTACCGGCGGCCGGCCGGACCGTCGAGGACCTGCGGATGGATCTGACGAAGCGTCTGGCGCGGTTCATTCCGACTCCGCATGTCTCCGTGTCCCTGACCAAGCTGCTGAGCTACCGGATCTATGTGCTGGGGCGCGTCAACAAGCCGGGCGAGTACATGGTCGGCCACCATACGGACGTGCTGCAGGCGCTCAGTCTGGCCGGAGGCCTGACGCCCTTCGCGGCGGAGAACGACATCAAGATCATGCGCCGGGCCGCCGGCGATCAGATCGTGTTCGAGTTCCGTTACGGCGATGCGAAGCGAGGGAAGGACCTGAAACAGAACATTCTGCTGCAGCGCGGCGATGTGGTCATG
>DIHJ01000040.1:76241-77056 GCA_002420105.1 Nitrospira sp. UBA5699 | reverse complement strand
CTGACGCCTGCCTCCGATCGACCGGCTTATAGTCGCCGATCAGCTGAGCTAAGTCGTCCGCGTCCTGTAGCACCCAAATATCCGGGTAAAGGGTAATAGGTTAACGGCTAGAGGTTCCGGTTCTGACTTGAATCAAACTTCCAATCATTTTCGCCAGTCGCACATATTCTCCTTCGAGGCTCTCGTAGATTGACCTGTTCAAGGAACCAGCTTCGCAGGCAATTTGAATCTGTGTACGCAATTCCGCCACTGAGCCTTTCGCTATATGGAAGAATCGGACTGCTTCTCGATTACTGCCTCGCTCATCGCCCTCTGCCAAATTGCTGGCCACACTGACTGCACTGCGTCGAATCTGATCACAAAGCCCGAAGTCCTTCTTGAGTTCCTGCTTCTCCGATACTTGATACACCCTCACGGCAAGATCTTTCGCCAACTGCCAGACCAGGAGATCTTTGAACCCCTTTTTCCCCACACCCCTTGCCTCTAGCCCATGACCCCTTAACCTCACGCCGCGGAGAGGCGGGATTCTAACAGATGGTTGGAAACAGCCGCAATAAGCCGTTCCGTACCTCCCGCCCATTGCCTCTGACCCCGCGCCCATGGTCCGTTATCTTGACAGTCATGGGCCGCCGGTGTACCAGAAGAGCTATGCGCCCCCTCCGGTTGGCCTCCTTCGTCCTCATCGTCGGCTGTCTCACGGAGGCGCCGGCGGAAGAACTCCCGCTCACCCAGAACCCTTCGATCACGGATTTCCAAAACCGCGCGCAGGACGCCAGGCCCTACGACTTCGACGCGCCGCCGCAGGGCATGTTCCG
>DIHJ01000040.1:75581-76177 GCA_002420105.1 Nitrospira sp. UBA5699 | reverse complement strand
TACGACTTCGACGCGCCGCCGCAAGGCATGTTCCGGTCGATCACGCTGGCGGAGGGTTTTGATGAAGAACTGGGATTCCGCCGCACCCATGAGATCGTACCGATCACACCCACGGAGCAATTTCGTCCCGACGCCCCCGGCATCTTCATCGTGTTTACCCTGCACCAGCACTACCAGGCCTTTCAGGTGTTCGGCCGCTGCTACCCCGAGTCAGTGCCGGGGCTCGATCCCCGGACGATGATCGGCCAGGATGCGATGTATATCGCGCTGGAGGATGAATCGGGCTACCTCAAGCTGTCGCCTCCGCCGGGGGGCTGGAAGCCGGGCCGGTACAAGGTGGAGATTCACGCCGGCGAACAGGTGAACGAGATGACCCTGATGGGCACGATGCGCTTCACCGTCGCCGCATCCGATGCGGCGACGGTGAAGTAGGCACGGGGCTAGAGGCACGAGGCAAGGGGAAATGCGGAAGATGTTCCACCCTCTTGCCCCTGGCCTCTTGCCTCGCAACCCCCCGTTCAATTGACGTCCGGACGCAGTGGGTATATAAGCAGCCAGGACGAACATGAACGGTGATGGGGTTCACCGGAACCGCC
>DIHJ01000040.1:73534-75449 GCA_002420105.1 Nitrospira sp. UBA5699 | reverse complement strand
ACCGGCAGGAGTTTTTTTTCGACCTGGATCAGCTGCACACATGGCCGGACCAAACCCACAGAGTTTCTTCCTCCAATACCGGATCCGGAACATCGCCCAGGACATCCTGACCCAGCTCGGTCTCCTGATCCGGCTGGAACGGAAGATGCTGGGGATCATCGCGTCCTATGCCATGGCCATCGGCATGTTCCTGCTCTGCGTCCCGGTGGCGGTGCAGGAACTGGTCAGCACCTTTTCGTTTGCGATCGAACCGCGCATGATCTTCACGCTGGCTCTGGTCGTGGGCTCCGCCCTCACGGGCGTGGCGGCCTTCCGCATTCTGCAAGCGCGGGCCGTCGAAACGCTCCAGCAGCGGATCTATACGCGCATCGCGATCGCCTTTACCGAAACGCTCCCGCGCCTCCGGGAGGACTCGTTCGTTCCCCAGCACGCCAACCGTTTCGCGGAAGCCGACCTGCTGACCCGCGCCATCGTGGCCATGCTGGCGGATCTCTTCAACGTCGCCGTCGTCGGCTCCATCGGAATGTCGATGCTCGTCTTTTTCCATCCCTATTTTCTGCTCTACAACTCGATCCTGGTCGTCGGCTTCGTCTTTCTGTTGTTCGTATTCGGACGGGGCGGCTTCCTGATCACGCTCGAGATGTCGCGGCTCAACTACGAGATCCACCACTGGATGAAGAATATCGCGGTCAATCTTCCCCATTTGCGGGCCGCCGGCCACAGCCCGTACCTGATGCAGAAAACGGACGCGCTGACGAAGGCCTACGTGCGGGTCCGGCAACGACGATCCGATTTATTGACGGGACGGCAATACAAAGCCGCGGCCTTGTGGCAGGTCGTCGGCCACACGGGAATGATCGCCACCGCGGGCATGCTGGTCGCGGACGGCCAGCTCACGGTCGGTCAGTTCGCCGCCGCGGAGCTGCTCGCCGGACAACTGCTCTTGAATATGGACACGCTGGCCCGCCGGATGGTCCATATGTTCTTCGCCTTCGTGTCCTTCCGGGAATTGCACGCGTTCTTTTCGCTCCCCCAGGACCGTTCCGGCTTCAGGACCGTCATTCCTCTCGACCACTTCGGCCTGGCCGGCATCAGGGTCACTGCCAGGGACCTGGCCTTCGCCCACCCCGATTCGGAACCGTTGTTCGAGCACTTCAATCTGGAGGTCGCGCCGGGCGAGAAAGTGGTCGTCCAATGCCGCACGAGTTCCGAGAAAACGGCGTTGGCCAAAGTCCTGGCCGGACTGTACGCCCCGACCGCGGGCGTCGTCCGCTACAACGATGTCAGCCTGAACGAAGTGACGCTGGAGTCGATCGACGCCTGCCGGAGCGTGATGCTGGACTCGCACCCGACGCTGCTCGAGGGCACGATCGAGGACAACATCACCCTCGGACGGCCGTCGATCTCCTACGAGGATATCCAGTGGGCGCTGGAGTTCGTGGAACTGGACGAGGACATCGACCATCTGCCGGACGGACTGACGACGATGGTCACGGGACACAGCGGCCAGTTCACCTTGAGCCAGACCCTGCGGTTGCTGCTGGCGCGGGCGCTCGTGACGCGCCCGCATGTCATCATCGTGGACGGCACGCTGCACAGCATGATCCCCTCCCAGCGCGAGGTCATTTTACGCCGGCTCTGCTCGAAGGATGAACCCTGGTCGGTGATCTTCGTGTCGAACGATCCCGCGTTCGCTCATGCCGAGCGGCGCGTCACGCTCGAGTGAGCCGCCTCGTGCGGTTTGACCCTCCTTCGAGCATTCTGTAGAATGCCCCCGTGATTTCGAAGCGTGCGGTCACCGGCAGAACTTTCCTTCCCACATGATGTCATCCCGCCCATGGCTCTCGGTCGTCATCCCCATTAAGGATGAGCGAGACAATCTGACGCCGCTCACCGACCGATTGATGGCGGTGCT
>DIHJ01000040.1:72437-73412 GCA_002420105.1 Nitrospira sp. UBA5699 | reverse complement strand
GCGACGGCAGCAGCGAGATCATGGACCGGCTCGCAGGACAACACCCCCAGATCACCGTGCTCCACTTCGACCGGAATTACGGGTTGGGCTCGGCCTATGACGCCGGGTTCCGGCAGTCCCGCGGCGAACTGGTCGTGACGATGGACGGCGACTTGCAAAACGATCCGGAAGACATCCACACGCTGCTGACCTTTGTCGACCGGTTCGACCTCGTCTGCGGGTGGCGCGTCGAACGGCACGACAACCTCGTCCGGAAACTCTCGTCCCGGATCGCGAACGTGGTTCGCAGCGCCGTGACGGGCGACCGGATTCACGACACGGGCTGCGCGCTCCGAATTTTCCGACGCGCGGTGATCGAGAAAATGCAACTCTTCGAAGGCATGCACCGGTTCTTCCCCGCGCTCGCCCTCATGCACGGTTTCAGGGTGACGGAAGTGCCGGTCCGCCATCACCGCCGGATCCATGGCGTGGCCAAGTTCGGGGTCGGCAACCGCCTCTTCAAGGGGCTGTACGACCTGATCGCCGTGCGCTGGATGCAATCCCGCATCCTGCGGTATCGTGTTCGCAACAAGGTCAGCCGACCATGACGCCCCCCATGAACGGATCGATCCATGTTGGACGTTGAAACCGCCTGGATTGCCGTCGGGTTTCTCGGCCAGGGACTCTTCTTTGGGCGGTGGGTGATTCAATGGATCGCCTCCGAACGGCACGCCAAGAGCCAGGTGCCGATCTCGTTCTGGTACATGAGCCTGATCGGAGGACTGATCACGCTGGCCTATGCGATCTATCGACGAGATCCGGTCTTCATCGCCGGCCAGGGGATCGGCTCCGTCGTCTACATCAGAAACCTCGTGCTGATCCGTCGATCAGGGACCGAGCCGCCCTCGGGAGCCGTACCGTCCGTCGGCAACTCGTGAGCGACACTGCGCGTCCGACCACATCCAGGGATCCCCGTTCAATGCCGATCTCCAAGCA
>DIHJ01000040.1:67200-72223 GCA_002420105.1 Nitrospira sp. UBA5699 | reverse complement strand
GAAACCGGCGACTGGATCACCCCGACGTTCAACTACGAACCGCGTTTCTATAAACCGGCCCTGGTGTATTGGCTGATGAGCGGGTCCTATGCCCTCTTCGGAGTGGACGAGTTTGCGGCCAGATTTCCCTCCGCCCTGTTCGGCACGGGACTCATCCTGCTCCAATACTGGTTCCTCGCCCGATGGCGGGATCCGCAAGTCGGCCTCATCGGCGCGCTCATGCTCTTGCTGAACATCGAGATACTCGGGCTGAGCCGCATGGCGCTGACCGACAGTGTGCTGGTGTTCTTCACGACGGCCGCGCACCTGGGATTCTGGGCTGGATTGCACGGCCAGGGTCGGCACCGGCACTGGCTCTGGTGTTTCTACGCCGGGATGGCGTTCGCCACGCTGACCAAGGGCCCGGTCGGTTTCATCGTCCCGTTGATAACCATGGGGCTGTACCTGTCCTTCACCAAGCGATGGGCCCGCTATTGGCACAGTGGATTCCCGTTGCTCGGCGCGGGGCTGTTCGTCCTCCTGACGCTGCCCTGGTATGCCACGATGCTCGCCATCCACGGCTCCCACTACGTGACGATCGCGAAAGCCCAAACGGTCGGTCGTTTCATGGCTCCGATGGAAGGACACGGCTTCGGCTTCTTGTTCTATCTTCCCGTCTTGTTGTTCGGCTTCTTTCCCTGGAGCGGCCTACTCCCGATGGCCTTGTACGGCAGTCTCAAAACATGGCGTGCGGCGCGGAATGCGCCGGAAGCATCCCCGCTTCAGCCCCCGGCTCCGGACCGTCCGCCTGCCTCCTACGAACTGGAGCTGTTCGCGACGCTCTGGGTCATCGGCGCCTTCGTGTTCTTCACCCTTTCGTCCACGAGACTTCAGCATTACATTGCGCCCCTCTTTCCGGCAGCCGCCCTCTTGACGGCGACCTTCTGGCACCGCGGCCTGCTGGATCCTGCGACGAAGGGCCTTCGGGCTTCCATTCACCTGATGATGGGCTTGGGCCTCCTGCTGGCCTTGGGATTTTCCATGATCCCGTGGATCTACGCCCGTTTTCTCGGCAAAATGTTGAAAGAGTTTCCTGCGGCCGAACTGCTGGACCCGAGCGCGCTGGATGCCGGTCCATACCCCGCCGCAATGGTCCTGCTGGTGGGAATGGCCCTGGTCGGCTACTTCGGACTGCATGAGGAGCGCCGTGCGGGAGCCTTCTGGGCGGCCGGAGCCTCGCTGGCCGTCGTGGCGCTGATCGCCGTCCGGCTGACCCTTCCACTGCTGAATCAATACTTCATTGCTCCGCCGCAGGAGTTGGCCTACGCCGCCGGGGTGAACCTGGGCCCTGCCGACCACTTCGTCGTCTATGGCGCAACCAGACCCTCCACCGTGTTCTACGCGAAACGGAAAGCGGTCTTTGTTCCATCGGGAGAAGAGGAAACGATCCGGACCACCCTGGCGCAACCGGGGCGGACCATGCTGTTGCTGCCGGAAAGCTATTACTCGAAACTCCCCCGCGAAGCGGATCGCCTCGTGCCGATTCTGAAACGATACGGCTACCTTCTGCTGGCGAACCAGCCGATGGTCGACATTCCCGAAAGCGCCGCCCCGCCGCCGACCAGGCCCATACCGGGTCATTGATCGTACGATTCGATCGCCCTCTCTCCAAGGATCACAGGATCGGCAGGGCGCCCCGTAGTTCGCTCATCGCATACAACGTGAGCAACGCCGCAAGGCCGAAGGCCGCTTCACGTCTCCAGCCGAGGCCGGGTTCGACGGCCGCGTCCTGTCCCGTCGACTCGCGTCGAAGCCAACCGGCGATACACACCAGAAGAACCGTCGTGGTCACCAACAGCGAGCCGGTGAACAGGCCGATCCCGACGCCGATCAACAGCCGGGCGAGGGGACGGGTCACATAGACGGAACGAACGGCCGGTCGCACCATGAGCAACACATGCCCGACCAATCCAATCAGGGACATCGCGAATCCGGCTCCGATGAGGTAGGGGGCCGGCCACTGCTCCGAGGCGGGATGACTGACCGTCCATGTCGCCACGAACAGCCAGACGAGCACTGGCATCAGCCCGTACAGCGCCGATGCCAGCGACGCCCGCCAATCCTTCCAGGGATGGGCCGCCACCATCCCCAGCAACACGCCGAGGACGGCTCCTCCCGCCGTATCGGTCAAGAAATGGGCTCCGCGGAGGATGCGGCTCGCCGCCACCGCCGCCGCGATGGAGAGGATGACCCACCGTGCTCTGGGGAACCTCACCGCCAGCACCGCGGCGACCGCGAAGGAAGCCATCGAATGGCCCGAGGGAAACGAGTCCCAACCGCTTCCGCCCAGCGGAAATAACTCAAGTTTGCCCGAATGCATGAACTTCGGCCTGGCCCGACCGACCAGGTGTTTCAAGAGGTTGTTGCTCAGACCCGCCAGACCATGGGCCACGAGGGTTTGCCAGCCGGCGCTCTTCCACACGGAACGCCGCAGGCTGTACCCGATCGCGAGGAGGATGAGGCTCAGAACCGCGAGAGATTCCCCCCGCCCCAGTCGATCGCCGACGTCGCTGAGCCGGGCCAACCAGGGATTGCGGAGATGGTCGATCTGATAATCGTTGAGAGATCGGACGAAGCGGGTCAGCGGGACATCGATCTCGAACAGTCCGACAAACGAGAGGCCGAGGGCGGCGAGGGAACAGAGCAGCGGCAAGAGCGTTCGACGATCGCGATGCTCTTCAGGAGGCGTCGCCCCCCGCCCCTCGCCCGACGAATTCACGGCACCCAGTCTGCGATAAACACATTGAACTCGCCGGGCTCCTTCGCATGGCGGTCAGACACCCACACCAACCGCTTGCCGTCCGGTGAGAACATGGGGAAACTGTTGAACTGTCCCTCGACCGTGACGCGCTCGAGTCCCGCCCCGTCGTCGCCGATGAGATAGAGATGAAAACTCGGCCGGCCGCCTTCGCCCTTCGTTTCGACGTTGGACGAGAAGATGATGCGTGTGCCGTCCGGATGGAAGAACGGGGAAAAATTCGACGCCCCGTTCGACGTCACCTGACGTTTCCCGCTTCCGTCGGCATTCATCACAAAGATTTCGAGCTGGCCCGGCTCGACCAGACGTTGCTGCAGCAGCTCTTTGTATTTGGCGATCTCGGCCGGATCGGCGGGATGCGAGGCCCGATAGACGATCCGCTTGCTGTCGGGCGAGAAGAACGCCCCTCCGTCGTACCCGATCTCCTCGGTCAGCCGTCTGGGCTTGGTGCCGTCGAGATTCATCGCGTAGAGATCGAGATCCCCGTCCCTGACGGACGTCCAGACGATCGTCCTGCCGTCTGGCGACACGGTCGCCTCCGCGTCATAGCCCGGCGTCGAGGTCAGGCGCTGCATTTCCTGTCCGTCGATCCGCACGGCATAGAGATCGTAGTCGTCCAGCGCCCACCGGTACGCCCCTTCCCGTTTCGGCTTCGGCGGGCAGTTGGGACCGGACGCGTACGTCGACGCATAAATCACGCGGCGATCGCCCGGGAAAAAGTAGCCGCAGGTCGTCGCGCCGGTCCCGGTGCTGACCAGACGAATCGTGTCGCTGTCCAGGTCCATCACGTACATCTGGTAACAGCCGAGGCCTTGATCGGCCGGTTTGAGCGTGGCGGCAAAGGAATCCTTCATCCAATTGTTGGTCGACTGAAAGATCAGCTTCCTGCCGTCGAAGGAGAAGTAGGCTTCGGCGTTCTGGCGCCCGAACGTCAACTGGCGAATGTTCTTCAGGTGCCGCTCCGCGCCGGACGACGCCGCAGCCCGCGGCTTCGGGGCGGGCCCTTCCGCGAAGCCGCACGGAGCCCACAAACCGGCCGCCACCGCCGCGGCGACCACCACCCTACCGAACGACATTCTCCGCATCGAAAAATACCTCCGTCCGATCCCGTGTAGCCGCCCATTCGCCGCGGGCGACCGCCGCCCCGTCTTTGAACATGACATAACTGTTCCACCCGTAAAAAAACAACAGCCGCGAGACCGTCGCGGCGGCCTCCGGCGTCGCCGCATAGAGCAGCGTCACGACGCTCCCCGGCTGATCCCGCCGGTGACAGCTGATCAGCGCGGCGGTACCCGATCCTTCGTAGGCCGTCCCCTCGAGCGTCACTCCGGCGTCGTGCAACCGGACATGCCCGCCGCAATGGGGGCGCAGCAGCGAGTCGAGCGCCGGGCGCGATTCCGGACCTGCCAATACTAACACCGAACCTTCCCGCGGCAACAGTGCGCCGTCGGCCGTTGCGACGATCGCGGTCCGTTCCTCCGGCGGCTTCTGACCGTCCTGAGACTCGATCCGTTTGAGGACTTCATGGAAGGGATGGGCGCCCTTCGGGGGATCGGCAAAGGCCGCGATCACGGACCGTCGGGGATCGGTCACGTAGTGATTCAAGACCGGAGGCATCGCGTGACGCGGCATTCGGCGCATCACCGTCGCGTTCGGATCCAGTTCGATGTCGGTCGGTTTCGCCGGCAGCGTAACCGTGACGGCGTTTTCAGCCGCGCTCACCTGCACAGGGACGGTTTCCTCACGACCGTCGTTCATACGAATCACCAGCGGGACCGGCAGACGAAAGACGTCGCCGGTCTGAACGACCGTCGCCGTCAGATGGAAGGCCTCGCCCGGCCTGCCGGCCGCGGGCCGGGCGACCGCCGCGCCCAGTGACAACTCCGGCGCACCGGCCTGCTCGATCCACTGGGCAAAGAACCAGCGAAGATCTCGCCCGGCGGCTTCGACGAAGAGGCGTTCCAGATCCCGCCATTCCGCATAGCGCCCGCGATACTGCGCGACGAGTTGCTTGAGGGCGCTCCAGAACGCCTTGTCCCCGACTTCCTGCCGAAGGAGATGGAACACCATCGCAGCTTTTTGATAGCCGACCGCATTGTCCCGCTCGTCCCGCTTGTGCGTAAACCGCCCGAGCGGGTAGTCGCGTGCCGGCGGCACATGCAGATTGTATCCGCGCAGCATCAACCGGCGCTGGTCGCGCGCCTGCGCGCGGTCTCCTGTCAGTTC
>DIHJ01000040.1:31331-67048 GCA_002420105.1 Nitrospira sp. UBA5699 | reverse complement strand
ATTGCCGATCCAGGAATGGACGATTTCGTGGCCCAGCGCATAGGGCTGCACGTAATGCCGTTTGATGATCCCGCTGCCCAGCAGCGTGAACGAGGGCATGCCCAACCCGCTCGCAAAGAAATTTTCCACCACGGCGAAGCTGTCGAAGGGGTATGGGCCCAGCAACGGGATATAGGCTTCGAGATAGCGAGCCGTGGCATCGAGATATTCGCCGGCAAGATGCGCGTCCTCCGGAAAGAGATACGCGGCGAGCCGCACCGATCGGCCGTCCGCCGACGTCCATTCGCGGAACGTGGAGACAAACCGGTTGGCGACGACGGTCAAGGCCTCGCTGGGCTGGATCACGTCCCACTCGGTCAGCACGAAGCCGGACTGCGAACAGAGGTCGGGAGGACAGGGGCCGGAGCGGCGAGGCGCTCCCTGCGTCACGCCGGTCCAGCCGGAAGGCAAGGCCAGGCGGAGCCGATAGGTGCTGAGCGATTGGGGGAGGTCCAAGTACCACTGACTCTCGCTGCTCAAGTACACGCCTTCGGAACCGATATGGCCCACTGTCTCGCTGGGAGTCACGAAGCGCAGGTGGCGCGGCTCTTTCGGCGGATCGTTGATGAGGCCCTGGTAGGTGGCCGTCAGCGTCACCGTTCCGGGCGTCAGGAGCCTCGCCGGAATCACGATGCGCCGCGCCTGCGCCGAAGCGGGATCCTGCTCGATTTCAAAGGGGATGTCCTGTCCGGATTCATCCCCCGGCCTGCCCTCGGCAGCCGCGACCAGCCGGTCCAGATGCAGACCGGGAGCAAGGGACAGTCCGATGGCTTCCTGCCGTTCAGGCAGATTGATGACCATGCGATCGGTCACGGCCAGGACATGACGGTCGGGCTCGATCCGGACGAACAGCTCATGATGCCGGATCGTCGCGCTGTCCGCCGAAGCCGAGCGGGATGCGGCGGCTATTCCGGGAACCGTCGCGTTGAGCGATGAGAGAAGGAGTGCGGAGGCGAGAGCCAGCACCCTGGCGCCAGGTACCATCCGAAGGGTTTTAGCATTCGCGGCAGACGAGCACAAGCTGGATCATGGCCAGCAATTTTTCGAGGTCGATCGGTTTGCCGATGACCTCTTGAGGAGACAGAGACCAGGCTTCCTGCAGCAACTCTTCGTCATAGCTGCCGGTGATGACGATTACGGCTCCGGTAAAGTGTCTGTCGCGCAGTCTGCGGAGCACGTCAACGCCGTTCATGCCGGGCAGCATGAGGTCCAATAAGACGAGGTCCGGCGGAGCCTGTTCGATCATCGAGAGCGCCTCGGGCCCATCCTTCACCCCCAGCGCCCGATAGCCCCGCAGGCTGAGGAACTGCACCAGGAGATCCCGGACGAGCTGTTCGTCGTCAACCACCAACACCGTTTCCCCGGTATCGGCAACAGGACCATTCGCGGCGATTCCGCCCGTCACCGCCTGTTTCCTGACCGGTTGCTGGACGACGCGGTTGACGCCCTCCACCAGGACATCGAGCGACAAACCTTTGCGGATGAAGTCCGTCACGCGTAGGCCACGCGCCTGGTCCTCTTGAACCTCT
This sequence comes from Nitrospira sp. UBA5699, assembly GCA_002420105.1. Taxonomy (GTDB): domain Bacteria; phylum Nitrospirota; class Nitrospiria; order Nitrospirales; family Nitrospiraceae; genus Nitrospira_C. The sequence goes on along the minus strand of DIHJ01000040.1, from coordinate 65,480 downwards.
GTGGCACCGCCTCCCAGGATGATGACGGGCGCGTGCGGATCGATGGCCCGGATTTCCTTCAGGACGGTCAGGCCGTCCATCTCCGGCATCCGGAGGTCGAGGATCGTGACGCGAGGAGCATGTTGGCGGAACAGGTTCAACCCCTCGAGCCCGCCGGTCGCCGTACGGACGTCGTATCCATGGCGGGCCAGGACCGCCTTCAGCAGATCGCAATTCATGCGATCATCATCGATGACGAGAATTTTTACCATTCAACGGGCCTTAGAGTAACGGATTGGAACCATCGCAGTGTGACAGAGGAGAGCCTATCACGGGATCGGGAGGTTGAGAAGCAAATGAGGCGAATTCGCGGGCCAACGGCTCCTTACCCTGCAGAAAGACCGATGAGCGCATCGACAAAAGCTTTCGGTTGAAAGTCTTGCAGATCATCCGCCCCCTCGCCGACCCCGATCAGCCGCACCGGCAATTTCAGTTCATCGGCGATGGCGACGACGATTCCCCCCCTCGCCGTGCCGTCTAATTTCGTGAGGGCCAGACCGGTGACCCCGACGGCCTGATGAAATTGGCGCGCCTGAGCCAGAGCGTTTTGGCCGAGGGTGGCGTCCAGGACAAGCAGGACTTCATGAGGGGCGCCGGGCAGTTCCTGACCGATGACGCGGTTGACCTTCCTCAGCTCGTCCATGAGATTGGACTTCGTGTGGAGGCGGCCGGCCGTATCGATCAAGACGACGTCGACGCTCCTGGCCTTTGCCGCTGTCAGACCGTCAAAGGCGACGGCCGCCGGATCGGCCCCATGGCGATGGCGAATCAGTTCCACTCCGACGCGATCTGCCCAGACTTGAAGCTGGTCGATGGCTGCGGCGCGGAAGGTATCGGCGGCGACGAGAAGCGGCGTACGTCCTCCCTGCACCAGCCGCTGCGCAATCTTGGCGATCGTGGTGGTCTTCCCGACACCGTTGACGCCCACCGCCAGGATGACAAACGGTTTGGGGCCTTTGGCGATCAGTTGCTCCAGCGAGGGTCCGGTCACGGGAGTCAATGCCTCGAGCAACGTTTGCTGCAGCGCTTCCTGGACACGGGTGGCCTGTGAAGCATCCGTTCCTTGAAGCGACTGTTTGAGTCGATTTATGACCCGCTCAGCCACATGGACACCGAGATCGGACGCAATGAGGGCCGCTTCAAATTCCTCCAGCAGGGCGGGATCCGCCGCGCGCCCCAGCAACCGGTCCAAAGAACCGCGGACGACGGAACGTGTTTTGGCGAGCCCCTCACTGAGTCGCTGAAACCATCCCATACAAGAGCCTACCCTTCCGATGTAAACAACACGTTCTGCGCGTCAACCTTCTGCGGCCTGACGTACGAGGCCCGAGATCCTGCCGAGCCGGCGAAGCACCATCCGCTCACGCCGCTGCATTCGACGGGCCTCCGTTCTGCTCCGTTCGTGGTCGTATCCGCACAGGTGAAGAATCCCGTGGATCAACAGCGCGGCGATTTCTTGATCGAGCGATCGCCGTCCCTCTCTCGCCTGGCGAATCGCGGTCGGCATCGAAATCACCACGTCGCCCAACAAACCGGATGTGACACCCGCCGACGGAACCCGCGCCTCCCGCATGGCGAAGGCCAAGACGTCCGTGGTGCGATCCTTGCCCCGAAACTGCCGATTGAGACGCCGCATCCGCCGGTCCCCGATGAACGTGAGCGCGACTTCGGAGGAGGATTCCCCGATGTCGGTCAGCACGGCCTGCGCCATCCGCAGCAACCGCTTGCGCCGAATATCCACCGATCGAACCTGAACCTGGAGGAGAACCGGCATTAATGCGGCTGGCCCCAAGGATCTTTGGGATTGGAAGAGGAGGACGTGGATGGCCTGCCCGGAGATGCGGTCGGAGTACGTCGTCCGGTGCCGCTTGCCGGCTGACCGGAAGACGGCCCGCCGCTCTGATGCTGATCGTACGCCTTGATAATGTCTTGGACCAGCTTATGGCGCACGACGTCGCGCTCGTCGAAATAGACAAACTGAATGCCTTCAACGTCACGAAGAATGTCGCGCACTTCAATCAACCCGGACACCCGTTCAGGAGGAAGGTCTATCTGCGTGATATCACCGGTGACCACCGCTTTGGAGTTGAACCCGAGCCGCGTGAGAAACATCTTCATTTGTTCGGCGGTCGCATTCTGGGCTTCGTCAAGAATGACGAACGAATCGTTCAGCGTACGGCCGCGCATAAACGCCAGAGGGGCAATCTCGATGTCCCCGCGCTCGATGGCTCGCATGGCACGCTCCATGTCCATCATGTCGAAGAGCGCATCATACAGGGGACGAAGATAGGGATTGACCTTGGCGATCATATCGCCCGGCAGAAACCCGAGTTTTTCACCGGCTTCGACAGCCGGCCTCGCCAGAATGATCCGGCTGACCTCCCTCTTCATTAACGCACTCACCGCCATTGCCATCGCCAGGTATGTCTTCCCTGTCCCGGCCGGACCGATCCCGATCACGATGTCATGCGTTTCGATGGCCTCAATATACGATTTCTGCGTCGGCGTCTTGGGCGAGACAAAACGCTTTTTCGTGACGATGGTGGTGGCGGTGGAGAGCAATTCCTTCAGCGGAGTCTCGGGACTCTGGCGGAGCGCCGATAATGCGTGCGTGACGTCGTCGGGCTGCAGCATCATCCCGTCATTGGCCAGGCCGGCCAATTCGGTAAGGACTCGCTCGGCATAGCGGGTGGCATCCGGCGTGCCGTCGAGGGTGAGTTCTTCGCCGCGAGCGGAAAGACGCACGCCGAGATCTTCTTCGATCAGCTTGAGGTGCCGATCGTGATGGCCGAATAATACGGCGGTGTTGGTTCCTTCTCGTAGTTTCAGTTTGCGCACGGACGGGATGACGTACTCCCTCGTTACGAATCAGATGGGATCATGTTAACAAAGAATGGACTACGCTGACAATCTGGAGGAAATGGCGCGGGAGCTGCCAGGGTTTTCATGTGCCGGTCGGTGTTTGCGCGACCTTGGGTGGAATCGTGATTTCAAAATTCTGATCGGCTGTCCCGCCCTGCGGGTCTTCGGCCACGATGCGCACTCGGTGAGTCCCCCTCAGCTCCGGTGCAATCGTCCAATGGAGACGACCGGTCTCGGGCTCGATCGTCATTCCGGGCGGAGCAATGTCTAGTCGATACGTGATCGGGTCTCCTTCCGAATCGACGGCATTCACGACATACTCGTACCGGTCCCTCAGAACTTCCGTCGTCGGCTTTGAAACAATCTGCGGAGGGGCGTTCCACAAGCGTAGCGGAGATCCTCTGAACGATTTTCCCTTCGCGATCCCATCATGAGCAGTGACTTCGAGCGTAATCTCATCCTTGGCGCCCAGTTCGGCCGTATCGAACGTGGGAGCATCTCCGGTTTGTACCACCACCCCGTTTCGCGACCACTGAAATGTCAGCGTAATTTGGTCATGATCGGGGTCCGTGGCTTCAACTTCTGCCACCAATTTGTCGCCACGGACAGGCTTGGCAGGTTTGAGGGACACGAGCGAGACGGCGGGAGGCGTATTCACCACGGTTGCAACGGCCGTGCGATAGACAGACCCGCTCACTTTGCCATCGTTCGGGATGACTTCGACCATGACGCTATCTCCACGCTTGAGAAGCGCGGGCGAGAGCGTGGAAGCGGTTTCTCCTTCAAGGACAAGCCCGTTCACAAACCATCGATACTGAAACGTGAGGGCATCTCGATCCGGGTCGTCTGCAACGACGTGAACGGTGACCGGCGCATCGAGGAGAATAGCCGGAGGGTTGATCGAGGCGCGACTGACGGCAGGAGGCTGGTTATCGGAATGTCCTTCTCTCGTATGGCCGGGCCCGGACTCCGACGTGCAACCGCTGAGGATCGATCCTGCGAGCACAAGGACGGCAAGACGACCGGACAGGTCGCCGATCGGGCGGGAGAGAGCACCTCTCCCGCCGAACGTGCCGGACGCCCCTGAAGATTCCGTTCGGTCCACTCTAGGTCCGCTGGTTGATCCACGCCACGTACCGGCTGCGTACGCTACCGGCCGTGTTTCCGCAGGACTGGAAGATGTTTCCGGAACTCGTATTGATTGCAAGCATCATCCCGCTCTGACACCCCGTGGGGGTAGCCGGAGAGGTCGGACCGCTCGTGCCGCTTCCCTGGCTTCCCAAGTGAATGGCCGCCTGAGCGGCAAGCCCGACCCCGAGACTCATGGATCGATTCACCATCTGATTGCTGCCGGAAGCCGTCAACCCGATGATGGACTCGGTGTAGGCGCTGCCGGTCTGATAGAAAAGGGCATACAGGTTGCTGGTTCCGGACGAACTGCAGACGTCATCGTTCGGGGTAAACGACGGGAAGTAGACGATTCCGCCGAGGACCACGGGGCTGACCAGGACCCGTTCACGGGCCGCCGGAAGCGTCGTGAACCACCCCTCCTTACTTTGAACGAGTCCGACCAACGACGTCGTTCCGCCGCCGCTGAACGTGGTCACTCCTGTGACGCCTGTCACCTGGTTGGTCCCTCCGCCGCAAGTCCCGACACCCACGACGCAGACTTGGGCGCCGGACACATCGACCAAGTCGTTGTCGGTGCAGTTTGTCGTGCTGCTTTGTGTGCAGGTGTTGCTTGCAACGGAGTCTTTGATTCCGAAGAAGTACTGCGTTTCCGCATTCGTCTTATCCATCGTACTGAAATAACGCCCCGTCCCGAAGAACACCCATATTTTCCCCGCATCGTCGAACGTGACATTCGGCGCCGACACAATCGGCCCCATGTATTTCGTCGTCCCGCTCGGCGGGAATTGATCGAGTATTTCCGTAGGCACACGGGCCGATCCTCCGCCGGAAATACCCCAAACGGACGTCGTACAAGGCGCCGCAGCGCAGGTCCCCATCGTCAAACGATACATCTTGCCTGACCAGATGCTGAGGCCGCGAACTGAAGGGTCAATTGTTCGCCCCACATAAACCGAATCCGATCGATAGTCTAAATTCGTATCGACCGTGACCAGATCGGCCAGGAATGAACTCCACGATCCGACATTCAGCTGCGTGACCAAGCTGTTCCCGCTCCCCGGCCCCGCGGCAAGGTCCACCGCATAGAGACGCGATGACTGGCCCGCCTGTCCTCCATAACCGGTTACACCGGATCCGAAGACCACGTACCACTTGGCATTCGTATGGTCTGCTTTCGCATCGCCCGCCGGGCTCGTTCGGACTACGGTCGGGTAGCTGGTCGTCAGGCCGAGTCCTGACGAGCTGAATGACCACAACAGTTTCGGCGCCACTTCTGGGTTGGTGATGTCCAACACGAAGTACGCCGAGTAGAAGTTTCGGCCGCTCGCCGTCATCGTCGGCGCACCGGTCGATGACGAACAGGCTGCACAACTGCCTCCCAGCCTGAATCCTCCGATCAGAATCGTGCCCCATCCGTTCGGGTGATCGGCGTCCGGGGTGAAGATCTTGACATCGGTCACCTTCGGCTTCAAATCAACGTAGTACACATGGGTATAGTCGGACCGCGTCAACCATAACAGATGGGGCAGCATCTGATACGGAATGAATCCCCACCGCTCGTCTCCCAATTCTTGACCGCTTGAATTGTCCGTCGGATTTTTCGTGAACCACCCGTGCTCAACATCCGACGTCGTACTCGGATCGTCCCCGCGGTGATAGAAGCCTCCGTTGAAGGCATGCAACATACCGTCGTTGGAGCCCACGTATGCCACCAAGCGGCGATTCTTGTACTGCTGGAAAAACGCCGTGTACGTCTGATCTCCGTACAGGATGTCGAACCGTTCTTTCGGCGGTCCGATCACGGTCGGAGTCGAGTGGATCGGATCCCCGTACTTCCAGACAGCCAGAGACCCGCCGACGGTCAATTGCCGATCCCGCATACCGGACACCTGAGTACCCCGAATGAACTCGATGATGTTGTCGGCAGAATAGGGGTTGGCCGTCGTATAGGGTCCGACCGTCGGGCGCAAGTACGGGCTTAACGTGGCTGAATTGGCCGTACTGAACGCCATCTCTTCGCCTGTGTCCACCACGCCGTCGTTATCGAGATCCACCCAGGTCAGCAGCGTTCTACTGGCCGGACTCGTCAGGGCGAGTCGCTTTCCAGCCTCCCAGATCCCCGTCATGTCTCTCAACCCGATTGATTCATAGGGGGTGGTGCTGTCGGCCTTTCCATCTCCATCGGCATCATGATAGCGATCGACGTAGACGTTGTTGGTTGCAACGTCAAAGCGCGTCCGCACGATCTTGTCCTGGTTATAAACCAGGCGTCCGTCCGTGTTCGTGTCCTCCCGAAGATTCCCGAAGGTGTCCATGAACAGGCCTTGGGTATATCCCGTCCATTTGACTTCCCGGACCCCCTCAAAGATCGTCGGATAGAAATAAGACTGATAGAGCGAGCCGTCACCGGTCGATGAAGTCGACAGCACCGAGACCGCGGTCCCGGAAGCGCTGCGCTGGAGAATGCTGGTAATCGCAGCCAGGAGTTTATCTCGAAGATCATCGGCATCAGCCGATTCAAAATACGTATCGGGAAGCCCGTCCGGCACCTGTGCGCCCGTATAGTTGTTCACCTTGTCGTATTCTTCAGGCAGGTCGGGTTGATTGTTGCCGTTCTTGTCCTCGAATCCGCCGGTCTTGGCCGTCGTCTGCAAGATTTCACGCCCGATGGCCTGCCCGAACGCATAGAAGGTGTAGACGGTCACGTTCTGCATGCCCGGGAGATCCTTGCCCGCAATCCCCAGCACTGGCAGCGTGGCTTGGCGAAGGTCGGTCGTATGGGCATAGAACGCCACATCGTCCAGATAGTGATTGCCGCTGCTACTATAATCCGTCTTGTGGCCGGCACAGGTTGTCGTCGGCGTACTGGTACAGTGGGTCCCATGGTGAGCATGCGCATAGTCTCGCAGCGCGGCCGGGACGTTGGTGTCCATCGTCGGTTCACCGTCCGTGAAGATCAGGATGAAGCTCTTACAGCAATTCACGTACTGGCCGGGAGAAACAGTGCTCCAGTCGGGAGACTTGAAATAATACGGGTCGCGACTCGTCACGGTGTAGGAATAGTCCGATGCGGCAAATGCGGGGACGACTTGCGCAAAGTAGCGCGTGGCCTCATAGAGCGACTCCGCCAATGGGGTCCATGTGGACGCGTTGGTATTCTCGATGGCATTCACCATGCTCACCAGATTGCCGCCGACATCGGCCAGGACCTTTCCGCCGTCGCCGGCACTCTTGAACTGCATCAAGCCGAACCGAGCCCTGTTTCCCACCGCCTGGATCACCCCATTCGGCTCCGCCGCGATCTCCGCCTTGAGTGTGAAACTCGTCGTTCCCCCGCTGCATGCGGCGCCGCCGTAGACTTCCAGACTACTGCCGGCTCGTGTGAAGCAGCGATTCCCATAGGGCGTCACCCCGGTGCCGTCCATGACAATATTGCCGACGCTTTCGTCCGATTCCAAGACCAATGTGCCGCCGGGATAACAGGTCCCGGTGACGGCTCGAGGAGTACACTTCCCGCCCATCATGACCCATTTGGTGATTTCCAATCGACTCATCGTCATATAGTTGAGGAAGTTTCCCAACCAGGGCGTGCCTCCGGAACAGGGAGCGCCGCTGGTCGCTGCGTCGGCGCCGGGCGTGAATTTGTTGGAGGCGTAGCTGTAACATTTCGATGGAGCGAAGTACCCGTTGTACTGCCTGGTCGGCACATAGGCTTCCCCGCTCTCGTGATAGGCGGAGTTGTCCATACTCCCCGAGTTGTCCATCAAGAGCAGGACGTTCGGGGGGACGACATCGCCGATGAACGGCGGCGTGGAGGTATAGTCGGCCATGGCTTGGGCCCTGACTTCACCCGGGCAAAGCAGAATGCTCATGCCCAGGAGCGACATCATCCCCCAAACAGCTTGTCTGCCGACCTTATGGTGTTGCTGGTCCATGTTCTGTTCCTCCCGGCTCCTGATCGTTGATTCACCCAATCTGTACTGCCCGCCCTGATCGGGGCACGACTGGCGCGGTCGCTGTCCTCGCTCGTTATCTGGGCCGAAGGGCGATGATTTGATACATCGCGCCGTCTTTCAATCGGAACTGGACCCCTCCGCCGATCTGCAACTGCTTCACATCGAGCGGATGGCCACCCTCATCGGTTACGCTGACTTTCGGATGGAGGGAATAGAGCTTCCCCTCGACTTCGAGAGAAGTCGGACCGACCCCGGTGATCTGTCCCTCTAGAAGAGGACTCAGGTTCACGCTCTCGTTTCCGTTGACAACCTGCCCCGCTGAGTACGCATCTCTTGCCTCAACCAGCGCGATCACTCCGATGCAAAGGACCAGAGCCGCCATGAAACGATTGACTTGCTTTGCTTTGTTCTGAGACACACGAATGAACTGGTTGATGTCTTGCTTCATGATTCCGCCTCCGGACTCTCGATTACCTCTGACAAGTTTCGCCGGTTATGGTGCAGGCAAACACCGCGGAGACCCGGGCTGTGGTCCCCGTGGCCGCGTGTCGGGACACACAGGTGAGTCGGTAGTACACCTCCGCGGAACCGACGATGGAGTTTCCGGTTCCGTCATAGGCCGCGTTCTGCAGCGCGCTGGATCCCGGTTTCCCTTTCAAATACAGCCGATCGATGTCTCCATTGACCGTATAGGGGCCGACGGTCTGGACGAGGTTCGGGACCGCGCCGGTCCCGTCCGGGAAATCCGTATTGTTATCGGATGCACCGATGATTTCCTGATTCAGCACCGTCACGTTGGATGCCGGGACGGGCCCCGGAGGAGTTGCACTGCTCAGCACGGTCGTCGGAACCGATCCGTTATCGATCGTCTGCTTGATGACGTTGACTCCCGCGCCGAGACAGGACTCTGCCGCGCTGGTTGCCGACTCCGTCATGTTTGCCACACCCGCCATGTTGTTTTCGAAACTAGTGACGGTGACTGCGGCCATCCCAAGGACCGTGAGAATCAGCAGCAGCATCAACGCTGTCAGCAGGGCAAACCCGCTCTCGCCATCGAGACATACGGAGTGGCCGGCCCGAGGACGGAACAGACAGCCGCGGTTCTTCATTGCACGCCTCACGATTGCAAATTCCTGGTCCGAACCGTTCGAACGATCGCCCGTCGGCGAAATTGGGTCTCAGTCCCGCTCACCGTGACGACGTGGTCGGTATTGATGCTGACGTCAAAGGTGCCCGAACTATGCGTGCCGGACGTCATGCTCGCTTCCTTCATCCCGATATCCTGCTTCGCCTGTCTCACAAGCAGCCCCACGCGCACAAGCCTGATGGTATTGGGCAGCATGGGCACCGTGCTCCAGGCATTGTTCGAAACCCAATCGGCATTTCCGAATGCGTTGTCGACGGCCCCCTGGTCGTCGATAATGCCGTCCGCCAATCCGGAGTTGACGACGGCATTGCAGCCGTCGCAAGCATAGGCGAACTGCAGATCCTCCACTCCATCGGCGATCGGGATGCAGGGACTTGACGCGACATCGCATTGTCTCGGCGAGGTCGCCGGTGTAACTCCACGAACCAGACAGGGCGTGGTTCCCCCGCACAAATTGTTGGTATCCGGGGCTTGAATGACCTGATACGTCATACATTGGAGAAGATATACGGGTGTGCCTTGCGGGAAAATGGCGGGAGGGGGAACGGCCGTAGCCAGGGTCAGGACATCGCCCGTGACATTTGACACCGTCGCGGTAATCAAACCGCCAATCGAGATCAGATTTCGACCGGTCGATCCGACGGCAAGGCCGGCGGCTACCATGGCGCTCCCCGCTCCCGGTTGAAGCGTGATCGTGGCAAAACCGGCGGTCGTTCCGGGTGACGCGATCGTCCAGGCACTGTCCGTCGTCGGCACAACCATGGAAATCCGATCGGGGCCGGTGTCCGCACCGGTCATGACATTGTCGCCGGGCACAATCGCGGCAGCCTGCGCCACGCCGCCGACAGTGACCTGACAGTTGCCGACAACATTGCCGTCCATCCCGAACCCGGCTCGCTTGATATCGTAAGTCAGAATATCCATCGCGATTCTGGCATTCTGTTGGGTTTCCACGGTCAGGTCGTTCGCTCTCGTAGCCTTGTCGGCGGTCGTGAGCGCAACAAAGCCGACGCCACAGACAAGAATTCCAATCGTGATGGCCACCAGGAGTTCCACGAGCGTGAATCCTGCTTCTTCCGAGGTGTGCAATTTCATATATCCATGCCCCAAGAGGTCGGTCATTTCCCCTCTACTCAGGTGCGACAACCGTGTTGATCACGATCGTGACCGGTCGCGTCCCACCCGAAGTCTTGTTTGCCGTATAGTTGACGCTCACAGTGACAAGCCGTCGGCCGATGCTCGTGGGGTTGGTCGCCGGATCCGGATCCTGCAACGTGACGGCCACGATCCCCTGCGCATTTCTCAACCCGGAATTCGCCAGCAGAGTTTGCCATTGTTGATAGTCTCCCCTCGCCATGGGCTGCGAGGTCGGGGGAAGGGTCGTCGGAACGTTCGTGTCAATCCCCGTGTACGCGGCAACATTCCTGCGGTTGAACTCGATTCGATCGATCATATCGGCGGCGAGATTCGATGCTGTCGTCACTTCTCGCCCGTCGACATTTCTCCCAAAGGAAAATGCCTGCATGCCGACAAGGGCAAACAGGCTTGTGCCGACAATCAGCGCAGCGACCATCACCTCGAGCAGCGTAAAACCGGAGTCGTTCCTCATCCGCTGACGCCGATCGGCCGAAGCCTGCGTATCACTCTGACACTGCCTACGAGCATGTCGCACTGGGACACCACCTTGTCTGTCCACCCGGAGTCACCGCAATCGAATAGATTTTGCCTTTGTTATTGGTCACCCTGATCAGTTGCGGTTGTGTGGCGGCGCCGCTTGTTCTCAACCCGGCAAGAGACGAAAACGTCACGGTCCCCGGAGTCACGGGGGTCCCGCTGGAATTGGTCACTGATACCGTAGTGACCGACCCGCTTAAGACGACCGGAGCAATCACCCCCGATCCGGCGGCGTCCGTGACCGCAATATTCACCACTCCTCCGCTGACGCTGAACTGAACATTCATCGAACTATTCCGCTTCGCCGCGGTGAGTCTGGCTAAGTTCAGCGTACTTTGAATCGTCGTGACCGCATCGCGTAACTGATACTTGGCATGCCACTGCAGGTATGCCGGAGCGGCCAAGATCGTGCCGATCGCGATGATGGCACCGACCGTCATGGTCTCAATCAGCGTGAACCCCGAGTCATTGAACCGAGACATCCTCATGGCAATCGCAATTCCTTCGGCAGGTGGCCACACAGCGACGGACGAACCGGAACGCAAGGGCTATGCCAAGGGGGAAAGCGTCATGACCGGCCGCAACTCTATGACTTTTTAAGCGGCTCCGCGTCTTTGAGCGGTACAAATTCGGCTGTTTCTCGATGGAGAAATGACAATTCTTGTCATTGATCGTGCCGTTTTCTTCCCCCCCCCATATGACAAAGTCGTGTGCGCTGTTCCGTTATTGGTCCCCGGGCAAAGACAGAGAGGCCCCATTGAAAGTGAAAGCCCACATTGGCAAGGCAGTTCTTGATACCGCCTTGAGAAGGGATCTGAACGATTGGATGAGTTGAGCGGGAGGACGTAGTGCAGATGCGCCGGATCGTTATTTCACTGCGACAGCCCTGACTTGACGGTAGGTGGTCAACCCCCGAAAGACTTTGTGTATGCCGTCCTGAAGAAGCGTGACCATTCCGCTCTCGATGGCGTTAGCCAGCATAGCGGCAGTTCGCACCTTCGATTGGATAAGCTGCTTCATCTCCTCGGATCCTACCAGTAATTCGTGGAGCGGCACGCGCCCCTTGAAACCGGTGTGATGACAAGCTTCACAACCGTGTCCGCGCGACAATGTCAACTGTCCGCTATACGGGAAATCAAGCGGCTTCCCGTACCTCGGTCCGTACGCTTCAATCAACTCCTCGTATTCCTGATGCGAAGGATGGTACTGTTCTTTGCACTGCGCGCAAATTCTCTTGCAGAGCCGGGTGGCGAGGACGCCCAGCATGGCATCCGCAAAGTTGAACGAATCACACCCGAGGTCGAGCAGGCGGACAACTGTTTCGACCGCACTATTCGTATGAAGCGTGCTGAGGACAAGGTGTCCGGTGAGCGAAGCTTCAATCGCAATATCGGCCGTTTCCTTGTCTCGCATTTCACCGATCATAATGATGTCGGGATCAGCTCTCAGGAACGCGCGCATTGCCGCCGCAAAGTTCAACCCGATTTTTTGATGGACCTGCACTTGTCGAAGTCCGTCCTGGGTGATTTCGATGGGATCTTCGGCCGTCCAGATTTTTCGTTCATCCGTATTGATATGCCGCAAAATGGCATGCAGCGTCGTCGTTTTCCCCGATCCGGTGGGACCGACACAGAGGATGATTCCGTGAGGTTTCTCCGCGAGACTCTTGACGGCTTGCAGGACCGCCGGGGCGAACTCCATGGCCTCCAACGGCATCGGCTCCTTGGCCGTCAGCAGGCGCAAGACGGCGTCTTCGTTGTCCCCTGCTGTGGGAAGCGTCGCCACACGCAATTCGATGTCGCGTTGAGCCCCCCGCTTGAACCGGATCTTGCCGTCCTGCGGCTTGCGGCGTTCGGCAATATCGAGATTTGCCATGATCTTGATGCGCGAAACGAGCGCGCGACGATAGGCGGCGGGAACCCGCATGTAGGTATAGCACGTACCGTCGACGCGAAAGCGAATGGCCGTCTCTTTCTTGTCGGCGTAGGGCTCAATGTGAAGATCAGACGCTCCGAGACGGTCTGCTTCGCTGATCAGATGATTCGCCAATCGCACGATAGCTGAATCGTTTTCGTCGATTGCGCCGCTCACGCCATCGGGCGCGGAGTCAACGGGGATATCCTTGACCAACTCGCTGAGAATCGTCCCGAGAGACGAGTCGCGTCCTTGCCCCGTTGCCGCAGACAGGAACTGTTCGATATCGCGGCGGAGACCGACGGCATAGCGGATGGTCATCCCGGGGAAACTCCGCCGGACGTCCCATCCTTTCTCAAGGTCGTGAGGATCCTGAGCGAGCACGTCGAGAAGCTGGCCGTGGCGGGCGATCGGCAGCCACAGATTCTTCCGTAAGTAGTCGTGATTCAGCGTTTTTAACAGCTCGACGTCGACCACCGTTCGTTCGTCATAGGGAAGATACGGACACTGATAATAGTCGCTAAGGGCCGCACCGAGAACTTCCTTCGGGATGCAATAGCGGTCCAAGAGGATGACTTCAAGATCCTCTGCGCCCGATTTGGCTTCCTCGGCCGCATTCGTAAGGTCTGTTTGAGAGAGAACCCCCCGATACACCAGAGAATCCAGAATACTCTGTTCGATTGATGGCCGAAGCATCTTTGCCCCTCGACCGGGATTCTTGCCGAGCGCTTCAACGGTTTCGGCTCCCCCAGCCCGCCCTTTACCCGACGCATCAGACCTGCGCTTGGGTTCAATCCCCACATCGACCACCTCTCAGTACCTGAGTTGCCACATACCCGGCGCACGGTAGACGACGGGAAGTCCGCGAAAAAGCCCCTTCCCGAGATCCGCGTTGTACCACACCTCCATCAATACCCCCGCTCTGTTCGCAATCACTGTACCGCTGGCCGTGACGGCGCCGTACACTCGAACAGAACGCTCAAGCGTGGCTGTACCGGCGACATACAACAGACCGTTGACATGAACCCCCGGCAGCGTGACCGGAATTCTGCTGGCCAGCCCCTCCATGCCTTCAGGCGGCGGGCTCAACACCGGCACAGAGCGTCCCGCTCCGCTGGATTTGAACAGGACATGTCCCTGCACCACCAACAACGCTTCGACGTAGTCGTCTTCAATCACCAATGTTCCGAGATTGTCCGCGCGCGGCGCCTCTCCATCCAAGGTATCGATAAAGACCAAACCCCTGGACTGGCCGACCGCCGAGGACGCCAGCACCTCGGAGGACGACAACCCCGGATCGGAATCCGGCGCTCCGAGCGCATGGAGCCGCCCTGCCCGATCGAGCCGGTAATACCGGCCATGGCGCAATGCCGCCTGTTTCAACATGCCGTAGTCCCATTGATCGAGCCTGATGCCTGGCGTCGGAAGCCGGCGTAGGTGCACGTTCGCCGGAAAGACAGGACTGCCGGACAAGGGAGGAGACACTAGAAAGACCTCACCCCCGATTCGATAATCGACCCATCGATCCTCCAGTCGCCCCATGACTTCGTAGGACTGCCCCGTCACAGGCGCACTACCGGACTTAACCACCAGATCGTCCACCTTATTGAGTGACAGGTCACCCATTACACGGACATCCCCCCAGTGGGCCAATACCGGGGATTCCTCGCCCAGCCGGGCCGTTCCTAGCCCCTGGCCAACCTGCACCGCTGCGCGGACCGCCGGAATGTTCAAGGCTCCGAGTTGCAATCGGATCGTCCGGACCAAAGGCCTTCGCCCCGCGGTCGAAGCCGTCACTTCGAGAGTGCCCAGTAATCCCGGTTGCAGTGGAGCAAAGATCTTCATTTTTTCCACACGCCCGAGCCCGCGCAGCGGTCCGCTAAAGCCGCTTGGCGAACCGTTAAGCAGACGATCGTCCGCCGTGCTGGCTGCATCAAGCAGGACATCGGGCCGCTCTGACGTTCCTATGAATTGTGAACGGCCGTCGGCATCGAAAAACGATGGTCCGCTGATGAGATCCCCCTGGCGTTTCACAAGCAGACCGGCAATGGATGGCGGCGTCGTGGCCGCATCATGAAACCAGCTCATCACGAGTTCGGCGGCCGCTTCGGCCAGATGTTGAGCCGCGCTCTCCTCTCTCATCGCCGTAATCCCCGGGACGTCCTGACCGGCAAGGTAAAATGCGCTCATCCCCAAGAGGGACAGGATGAAGATCAGCGTGAGAGCCGCCAGAAGCACGTGTCCTCTCTCGCGGCAGATCATCGACCGAAACGGTTCGTGACGTTTCATCATCGCCTCCTCGCTGTCGGCCGCCACTCAGGTTGTCAGACTGATTTCTCGGACCACCTTGATCGCCTGACGAGGCACGGACACCTCGACGACGATGCGTCTGACATCCGCCGGCCGCGTCGTACGTCGACCCTGCTCATCCCAGAACGAGAACGTCACCCCGTCGATGTCTCCGACCAGCACGCTGGACCCGCCGTCGATCTGGCGCAAGAACCTCAGCGATCTCTTCTCGTCGACGCGACAGTAGTAACGCACGCGATTGAGCGGGACCACGGAGGCGCCGGCCGGAATCATTCGGGGAACGGGTGCCGTCAGGGTGAGCAGGTTCTTCTGCCCCGCTCGCGCGAGCGTGAAATATTCACATTGGTCGCTCCAGCAGATCCGTACGGTTTTACGATCAGGCCAGCCCGACCCGTCGTCGACGGCGATCGTGGTCTGCCCGATGGGGGCCGGAGCGGTCACGTTCGTCATCAGCCCGTGGATGTTCGCCATGAATTCCATTTCATCGGACATCACGGCGGAAAGCGACCCGGCTCCCGCCAGCCGAACCTCCTGTTCAAGCAACTCGACTCCCAAGCGAAGATCCTGTTGCTGCGTCAGCTGACGCTGTTGTCGAACAAATTCCTGTTGAAAGTGCGACATCGCCTGCAAGGTGGCACCCAGCAGAACGAGTCCGACAGCCATCGCGCCCATCAGCTCGATCACACTTGCGCCCGCCTGGTCGAGCCCGAAGAACTTGATCTGCGCATTTGTCGGTTCATTCACCAGCATCGGCGACTGTTCCCCTAGTAACTCCCCGCAAACATCGGATTCGCCCGCAGTGTGGCCAGTCGCACTTCGCGGACGCCGCCGTTCGTCGCGTATGACGCGCGCGCTTCAAGGATGACGTACCCTGAATCCGAGAGGCGACCAGCCCGATTCGGGCCGACGGTCCAGGTGAGGAGAATTCCGTCCCTTTCACGAGAAGCCGTATAGGTCCCGTCTCCGGCAGCGAGGTCGCCGCCGGCCCCGTCGTCATGCATCAGCACTTCCGGCACGCCGTCATGATCGAGATCGTCCGTCAGCAGGTGTTCCCAACGGACAGAACGCTTCGCTTCGATCCTGGACTCCGCCGCGGCAAGCGCACGCGTCGCGAGTATCCCCTCCCCGATGGTCCGCCCCGCCGCCTGCAACGCTCCCATCGCTCCCATCAAGCCGGTCAGCGTCAGGGCCATGGCCACAAGCACTTCGGAATAACTGGCTCCTCTCGTCGACGCAAGAAGGACCGGGCTGGTCATGCGGTCACCACCCGCCCGGTCAGGCTCACCGTCAGTGTCGTACGCCGACCCTGCCGGTCATGAATCACGATCGTGGTGGCGCTGGCCGAACGGCCGCTCGGGTGAAAGAACAGATCCGCCCCGGCCGTAGGCTCTTCGAGCACAATCCCCTTGTCCGCATAGCGATAGACATGCAGGAGTCCTTCGGCATCCGCTCGTCGGAGTGTGACGGTCTGTTCCGACAAATCGAAACGCACGAGCAGCCGCTCTCGGCGGGCCATGGCCAGCTGTCTGGCCATCCTCAGCGTGGAGGCGATGTCTGCGGCGGCGGTCCGCGCCTGCGACCGAGCCGTCATCGCCTGATAACTCGGCCCGGCCATGACCGCCATAATCCCGACGATGGCGATAACGGTCAGGAGTTCCGTCAGACTGTGTCCCGACTCTCTTGGAAGCTGATCCATGCCTTTGTCTCCCGTTCAGCCAATCGATATCCCGAGCCGACGTCTCACCTTCCAAGAGCTGTGCCGCTCCTTGCGGCGACGGAGCGCATCCGTATTGTCCACAGAAAGAAGCCAGGACGGGACGAGACTTCACCTCTCCCGGACGGGCATATGGGACTTGTGTCTTACCGCTTTGGAGCCGGAGTACGCGAGGAGATCAAAGAGATTCAGATACAGAAGAACTGCGAAAGAGATACAGAGTTACCGGCGAGGAGCGGTCTAATAAGAAGGGTTGAGTAAACTCTGATACCAATCGAGCAGCGGCTGGGCAAAAAACATGGAAAGAACGGCACCAAGTACTAAGAAGGGTCCGAAGGGAATGTACTCATCCCGTTTCATAAGACGGCAGGCGATCAGACTTACCCCGATGATCGATCCGGCGAGCGATCCGATCATGATGGTCAGCAATGCCGGCTTCCAACCCAGGAATGCCCCGATCATCGCCAACAGCTTGATGTCTCCGCCGCCCATTCCCTCTTTGCCGAAAAGATAGGGGCTCACCCAGGCCAGGCCCCAGAGGATGCCGCCCCCCACCGCGACGCCGAGCAGCGCATTGATCAGGCCGACGGGCAACACCGTCGCCGCCCCGATCAAGCCCAGCACAATCCCGGGCAAGGTCACCGCATCGGGAATGATTTTATGTGTCAGGTCCGTCCCGGTCGCCACCAACAATGCCGAAAACAGAGGCGCATAGAACGCCGCCGTCCAGGTGGGGCCGAAGACCGCAAGAATGGCAAGGTATCCGGCGACATTCGCCGCTTCGACAAGCGGATAGCGGATCGGGATCGATGTCCGGCAGGCCCGGCACCGGCCGGCCAACCAGAGATAACTGAGCAGCGGCATATTGTCGTAGCACGCGATCGCCTTCCCGCAGGAGGGGCAGTGAGAACCGGGCCAGACGATGGACTCCCCGCGCGGGAGCCGGTAGATGCACACATTGAGAAAACTGCCGATCAAGGCCCCCGCGACGCCGACGGTCAAGAACATGAAACCATCAGCCATGGAACGACACTCCCTTGAATGCTCCGTACGGGTTCATCGGTACGGTCGATGCCTCAATACGTAGTTGCACTAGGGCCATTGCGCATCGATTTACATGCGCGCGAGAACTTTTTATAATTCCGGCCCGGGATGCCACGAATGCGTTCTCCCCAAAATCCATGGTCGGCTGGATTATAGCGGAATCCCTTCACAATCAAAGGAGAACAGAAAAGATGGCACGGACCGCCAAAAGCAAATCCAAGTCCTCGCTTGCCGATCTTGCCCCGCCTCCGCGCAAGAAACGGCCCGAGTCTTTGACCAGCCGCGAGCAGGAAATTCTCGAACTGATCTGGGCGGGCTTCAAGAACAAGGAGATCGGACAGCGGCTCAAGATCAGCGTCAAGACCGTGGAGGCGCACCGGGCCAATATGATGAAAAAGATGCGCGTATCCAATACGGCGCAGCTGCTGAAGAGCGCGATTCAAGGCAACATGATCAGGATTCGGTAGGCGACGGGGCCGGTTTCTTCGCTTCCCTCTGGCGCACCCCTTCAAACAACACCACGGCAACCGCAGCCGAGACATTCAAGGATTCGACCTTCCCCTTCATCGGAATGCTGACGCAGTCGTCGCATTCCTTCAAGACGCCGGGACGGATGCCCTCTCCTTCCCCCCCCAACACCAGTGCGATGGGCCCGGTCAAATCGATGCCGGCATAGCTCTTCTGCGCGGAGGGTTCGACTCCGTACACCCACACGCCGGCCTCTTTCAACTCCTCGATCAGGCGCGACAGATTGCCGACCCGGGCGACCAGCATGTGATCGAGCGCGCCGGCCGACACCTTCGCGACGACCGACGTCAGCCCCGTCGCGCGCCGTTCGGGAATGAAGACCCCGTGCACGCCGGCCGCCTCGGCGGTGCGCAAGACCGCGCCGAGATTGTGCGGATCTTCGACTCCGTCGAGAATGACGAGGAACGGAGGCTCTCCGCGGACCCTGGCCCGCTCGAGGATGTCTTCCGTACTGCTATAGGCTTTGGCGGCGATGAAGGCGATGACGCCCTGATGTCTGCCCGCCGGCACGAGCCGGTCGAAGGCAGCAGGCGGCTCGACGTGGACCGGAATGCGCTTGGTCTTGGCCAGCTGCACGAGATCGGCGAACTGCCGGTCGGTTCGCTGAACCAAGAGACGCTGAAGAGGGCGGGTGCCGGCCCGGAGGGCTTCTCGAACGGCATGCAGCCCGTAGAGCAGCTCCGGTTGCTCAGCGTTTCCAGCGGCTGGTGCCATCGGGCTTGTCCTCGATCGTGATTCCATGGCTTGCAAGCTCGGCCCTGATGGCATCGGCCAGCTTGAAGTCTCTCTGCTTCTTGGCTTCGCGCCGTTCTGTAATCATCTGCTCAATCCGCTCATCGGAAATCTCTACCATCGGCGTTAATTGACCGGCCTTGACGGCAGACTCAAGACCCTTGAGAGACTCGCCGAATTGCCATCTTTCCAACTGGAACAATCCCAACACGGCACCCAGAGAACGAAATGCCTCCCGCGCCTGCTGCCTCTCCTGGGTGGACAATCCCGACCCGAGTAGTTTGTTGACGTCGCTGCGAAGCGTTTGAAAGACGGCGAGTGCAACAGGCGTGTTCAGATCGTTCGACATGGCTGCCTCAAAAGCCCGCTGCGCTTCGTCGAGACGAGTCCTCACCGCCTGCTCGACCTTCGGCACCCCCTCCCCCGTCTCGGCCAATCGGTTAAAGAGATCGTAGAACCCGTTTAACGCATTCTTCGCTTCCTTCAAGCTCTGGTCGGAAAAATCGAGCGGCCCTCGATATTGCGTTGAGAGCAAAAAGTAGCGGAGCATTTCGCCCGTGACCGCTTCCGACCATTTCGATTTCTCAAAAATCTCTCGGATGGTAAAGAAGTTCCCGAGCGACTTCGACATCTTCTCCTGATTCACCTGCACGAACCCGTTGTGGATCCAGTAGCGCGCGAACTCCTTCCCCGTCGCGCCGCAGGACTGCGCGATCTCGTTCTCGTGGTGCGGGAAGATCAGGTCCATCCCGCCGCCGTGGATGTCGAAGGTCTCGCCCAGGTGTTTGATGGACATCGCCGAGCACTCGATATGCCAACCGGGCCGGCCGGGCCCCCAGGGACTGGGCCATGAAGGCTCGCCGGGCTTGCTGCTTTTCCACAAGGCAAAGTCCATCGGATGCCGTTTGCGCTCGTCGATATCCACCCGCGCGCCGGCCTGCAGATCCTCGAGTTTCCGTTTCGACAGGCGTCCGTAGGCCGGATACTTTTCCACCTGGAAGTAGACGTCGCCGCCGACGGCGTAGGCCAGCCCCTTCCCGACCAATCGTTCCGTCATCTGAATGATTTCTCCGATGTGCTCCGTGGCTTTCGGTTCCTTCGTCGCCCGTTCGATCCCGAGCTTGCCCATGTCTTCATAATAGGCATCGATGAACCGGCTCGTGATCGTCTCGCAGGACACGCCCTGCTCGTTCGCCCGCTTGATGATCTTGTCGTCGACGTCGGTGAAGTTCTTGACGAACTCGACCCGGTAGCCGCCGTATTCCAGATAGCGCCGGAGCACATCAAAGACGAGCGCGCTGCGCGCGTGACCAATGTGGCAGTAGTCGTAGACCGTCACGCCGCACACATACATCCGCACCTGTTTCGGTTCGATCGACTCGAACGGTTCCTGCTTTCCCGTGAGCGTATTGAAGAGCGTCAGCATGCCGACCTACGATCCGGGCGTCGCGGCTCGTCTCGGCCAATGGGACCACAGAAAGTAGCCCGCGGCGAACGCGAGACCGAGCCCGATGACGATGTCGAACTGGTGGAAGTAGTCGCGTAAATGCTCCCACTCCTCCCCCATCTTGAGCCCGATATAGGCCAGGAAATAGCACCAGGGGAGCGCGCCGAGAAAGGTGAAGACGACGAAGCGGGAGAAATTCATGCGGGCGACCCCGGCCGGCAGCGAAATAAACGTGCGCACCACCGGCAACATGCGGCTGAAGAACACGGCGGCCTCGCCGTACCGCGCAAACCACCGGTCGGCCGTATCGAGATCCTTGTGCGAGATCAGGAAATAGGGTCCGTAGCGCTCCACGAACGGCCGCCCGCCCCACACGCCCGCGTAGTAGGCGACGATCGACCCCACGACGTTGCCGATGGCGCCCGCCAACGTCACGCCCAGCATCGTGAATTGCCCCGTCGTCACGAGATAGCCGGAAAACGGCATGATGATCTCGCTCGGCAAGGGAATGCAGGCGCTCTCGATCGCCATCGTCAACAGAATGCCGGTGTAGCCGAAGGTCGAGATCGTGTTGATCACAAACCGGCTGAGCACCGTGATGATGGCTTCAATGAGCTGCCCCATGCCGCCCTAGCGCTTTCCCCCGCTCCGCTTGGCATTCGAAGTCACGGTCCTGACGGAGCGTCCACGGATCGCCGGCTCCCATGCCCGCAGGTGTTCCAGCACGCCGTAGTGCGTACTGTCGAGGTGAATGGGGGTGAGCGAGACGGCCCCCTCCTCGATCGCCTCATGGTCGGCATCTTTACTGCGACTCCAGGACACGCGGGTCCCGGCGATCCAATAGTAGGTTCTCCCGTGCGGATCGACCTTTTCGATGATCGGATTTTCGAAGCGCCGCCGGCTCAGGCAGGTCACGCGGACGCCGGTCACGGCCTTCGGCGTGCGGTCCGGGATGTTGAGGTTGACGAGGGTCTCTTCCGGCAGACCGTGCCGGAGGATCAGCCGCGCGACCCGCAGAGCATACTGCGCACCGGTGTCGAAGTGAAAGCGATCGCGCCCCTCCTGCGACACCGCCATCGACGGCACGCCGAGAATCGTGCCCTCGACGGCGGCCGACACTGTCCCCGAATACAAGACGTCGTCGCCGAGATTCACGCCCTTGTTGATGCCCGACACCAGCAGATGGGGCCTCCTGGGCAGGATCTTGAGGAGCGCCAGATTCACGCAGTCGACCGGGGTCCCGTTGATGGCGTAGGCCCGATCTCCCGTTTGATGGACTCGCAGCGGTTTGTGCAACGTCACGGCGTGGGCGACGGCGGTGCGTTCGCGATCCGGCGCGACCACCCAGACCTCGCCCAACTTGGCCAGTGCTCTCGCGAGCACGCCCAGACCGGGGGACTGAATCCCGTCGTCGTTGGTGACGAGAATGCGGATGCGCGGTTCAGGCATAAAAAAAGCTGCGCGGGGCAGCTTCCGTGTCCGCGCGGAGGACTGAGCGCCGGGCCCGTGCCGCTCAGTCCTCCACGTTGGATGATTTGGTCGGGGCGAGCCGATTTGAACGGCCGACCACTCGCACCCCAAGCGAGTACGCTACCGGGCTGCGCCACGCCCCGACGTGTGAGGTTTGCATGGCAATTCGTTGCATTGTCGCCTCGAACGGTATCCGATTGCAACCGGTGAGAACACGGACCGGACAAGGTCGACGCATCATCAATGCGACTCGAGAATCTTCAATATGGCCTGCAGATTCCCCCGCAATCTCTGGGCCAGTTCCTTCGGCTTGATGCGCTGGGCAGCCACCCGGCCCCGTCGCGCCCAATACCGCTTCACTCCCTCAAGCGTGTGCCCCTCCTCATAGAGCATCCGCTTGATCTCCAGCACCGTTTCAATGTCCCGTCTCACGTAGAGCCGCTGATTTCCACGGCTTTTCTTGGGCTTGAGAAACGGAAACTGTGATTCCCAGAACCGCAGCACGTATGCCGGAAGCTTCGTCACCTGACTGACTTCACCGATTTTATAGAAGACTTTGCTACCCAGCCTGGGTTCGTTCCCCATCGACCGGTCCTCGTGGCGGGAGTTGTTACAGGTGAGCGAACGCAGTTATGAGTTGACGTATTTCTTGAACACTTGGCTAGGACGGAAGGTGACGACACGACGGGGCGTTATGCCGATTTCTTCGCCGGTCCGCGGATTCCGGCCCTTCCGTGCGCCCTTGCTCCTGACGACAAAATTCCCGAACCCGGCGATCTTGACGGAATCTCCCTTTTGTAGCACAGCCTTCAACATGTTCAGCACGAGCTCGACGATATCGGCTGCTTCATTCTTGGAAATGCCGACCTGCTTATAAATTTCATTCGCGATATCTGCCTTTCTCATGCTCTCCCCCCTTGCGTAACCCGAGCGGTCATGTCAGAGCTGCGCGCCATCCGTCTGACACAAGAGACACTTTTACCATAAGTTACGTGAGGTTACGAGGCCTGTCAAGACAAATCCTAGGAGGGAATCTGCGGAAGCCTATCGGTCGGACTCCAACAGCTTATATTCGATACTGTCGGCAAGCGCCTGCCAACTGGCCTCCATGATGTTCTCGGAGACTCCGACGGTGCCCCATTTGTCTTTATGATCGCCGGATTCGATCAAAACCCGCACCTTGGACTCCGTCCCTCGATTCGCCGAGAGCACGCGCACCTTATAATCGAGCAATTTGACCTCGCGGAGCTGGGGATAGAACTTTTCCAGGGCCTTCCGCAGGGCGTGATCGAGTGCGTTCACCGGACCGGCTCCGACTGCCGCGGCATGTTCCACCGCCTCCCCGACCTTCACCATGACGGTGGCCTCGGACATCGAGGCTCCATGGTCTTGTTTTTTCTCGACAATGACACGAAAACCCAGGAGTTGGAACGAGGGCTTATGGGTTCCCATCGCCTTCCGCATGAGTAATTCGAACGACCCTTCCGCCCCTTCGAACTGATAGCCTTCGTTCTCCCGCTCCTTCAAAGTGGCCATCAATTCCTGCACTTTGGAATGGTTCTTGTCGAGCTTGATCCCGTAGGCCTCGACCTTCTCCAGCAGGCCGCTTCGCCCGGCATAATCCGACACCAGCATCCGCTGGCGGTTGCCGATGAGCGCCGGAACGACATGTTCATAGGTGGCAGGATTCTTGAGCACCGCGTGGATATGAACTCCGCCCTTGTGCGCGAATGCGGAATCGCCGACGTAGGGCTGGTGCTTATTGGGCATCAAGTTCGCGATCTCCGTCACGAAGCCCGAGACCTCTTTCAAATGGGCCAACCGTTCCCCCAAGGCCGGCCGCTTCATCTTCAGCTGCAGGTTGGGAATGATGGAGCAGAGATTGGCGTTGCCGCAGCGTTCGCCGATGCCGTTGATCGTCCCCTGGACCTGCACCGCGCCCATTTCGATCGCCATGAGCGAGTTCGCCACGGCCATCTCGCAGTCGTTGTGCGCATGAATGCCCAGCGGCACCGGACATTCCCGCTGGACGACCCGGCAGATGTCCTTGATTTCCCAAGGCATCGTGCCGCCGTTGGTGTCGCAGAGAATGACCCGTTCCGCGCCGGCCGCCACCGCCCGACGGATCGTTTCGAGCGCATACTCCGGATTGGTCTTGTAGCCGTCGAAAAAATGCTCGGCGTCGTAGAACACGCGCCGGTGCTTCGACCGCAGATACGCCACGGAATCGCCGATCAATTCGAGATTCTTTGCCAGCGCGATCCCCAGGGCGTCGGTCACGTGCAATGACCAGGATTTTCCGAAGAGCGTGATGACCTTGGTTTCCGCGTCCAGCAGGGCCTGGAGGTTCGGATCCTTCTGGACGGAATTGCTCGCCTTTCTCGTCGATCCGAAGGCCACGACCGTCGCGTGCGTCAGCGGCGTTTCCTTGATCATCCGGAAGAATTCGATGTCCTTCGGATTCGCCCCCGGCCAGCCGCCTTCGATGAAGTGGACGCCGAGTTCGTCCAGCTGTTGCGCCACCCGGACCTTGTCATCGGCCGAAAAACTCACATCCTCGGCCTGGGCCCCGTCACGCAGCGTCGTATCGTAGATTTCCAGCAGAGCGGATTTCGGCGCAGGCGGCGGAGTCGCCGCGACCGGACGGCCGGAGGACCGGCGTGCGGAAGTCCGTGAGGGAGTGGTCTTCTTCGCCATGGGAGAGAGGGTAACAGGAGTGGGGCGGGCCTGTCGAGGCTCAAATCACCGCATCAGGGCCTGGCCGGACGGTCTCCGGCCGGCGCCCGGTCCAATCCGAAGGCGGCATGGAGCGCCCGCATCGCCAATTCCATGTACTTCTCGTCGATGACGCAGGAAATCTTGATCTCGGACGTGCTGATCATCATGATGTTCACGCCCTCCCGGGACAGCACTTCGAACATCTTGGCGGCCACGCCCGAATGGGAGCGCATGCCCACGCCGACCAGGGAGACCTTGGCGATCGCTTCCGTCACCGACACCGACTTCGCGCCGATGTCCTTCGCGGCATCCTGGATGATCGGCACGGCCTTCTTCACATCCACGCGGGGGATCGTGAATGAAAAATCCGTCAGCGACTCGTGGCTCACGTTCTGGATGATCATGTCGACCAGGATGTTGGCCTTGGCCACCGGCCCCAGGAGCCTCGCGGCGACCCCCGGTTTGTCCGGTACGCCGACCACGGTGACCTTCGCCTGGTTGCGATCGCCGGTGACCCCCGAGACGGCTACGGCTTCCATGTCAGCATCTTCACGTGTCACGAGCGTTCCCTTTCCTTCTTTGAAGGAGGAGTTGACCTCCAACGGCACGTTGAACTTTGCGGCGAACTCGACGGAGCGGCTCTGCAACACTTTGGCGCCCAGACTCGCCATCTCGAGCATTTCCTCGTAGGAAATCTTGTCGATCCGTTTCGCCGACGGCACGATGTTCGGATCCGTCGTGTAGACGCCGTCGACGTCGGTGAAAATGACGCAGCGATCCGCTTTCAACGCGCCGGCCAGGGCCACGGCGGTAAGATCCGATCCCCCGCGGCCCAACGTCGTGACGTCGGACTGCTCGTTGATGCCCTGGAAGCCGGCCACCACCGGCACGACGCCTTTCGCCAACGACTCGCGGATTCGTTCCGCCGTGACCCTCGTAATCCGCGCCTTGGTATGGGCGCTGTCGGTCATGATCCCGACCTGACGGCCGGTAAATGACCGGGCATCGAGGCCGCGCCCGCGCAATTCCATGGCCAGCAAGGCGATCGTCACCCGTTCGCCGGTCGACAGCAGCATGTCGAGTTCCCGTTCGTCGGGGACCGCCGTGATCTCATGCGCCAGTTTCAACAAGCGATCGGTCTCGCCGCTCATGGCCGAGAGCACGACGACGACCCGATCGCCGTCCTTGACCGCCTGTTCCACGCGATCCGCCACGCGGCGGATCCGTTCGATGGTGCCGACAGAGGTGCCCCCGTATTTGTGCACGATCAGCGCCATGGCGGTCACGATCCTTTGGCAAAGAGGCGCACGACAAACTTCGTGGCATCGCGGGGAGGTACGGCGGACGCCCTGGCATCGGCCTCGGTAAACCGCCGGCCGGCGACGGACGGGGATTTGATCCCGCTGTCATGATAGGCGTAGAGCCATTGCCCTTCCGCCATCTTCCCCTGATGAACGCTTCCGGGATCACTGATCGCCACCACGCGGTGGGCCCCCAGTTTCGCAAGTCCCTCGAGGAAGGGTCCGACGAAGTCGCGATCGATCGCTTCGATCGCCTGCACCTTGGCCTTGACATCCGTATCGTAGACGACCGCATCGGGCAGTTCGAGATGCACGTAGGCGAAATCCTTCCGCTTCAGTTCGTCCATGGCGACGGCCGCCTGCGCGCGAAGATCCGCCTCGGCCAGCCGGGCGGGATCCACCGCCTCCAATCCGGCCACCAATCCAAGCCCCCGATGGACGTCGCTCGGCGACACCACTACGCCGGGCACCTGGAACCGTTCCGACAGGCTGGGCAAGGCGATCGCCCGGCCTTCACCCCAGAGCCACAGGCAATTGGCCGGCTTGTTGCCCGCCTCGCGCCGTTCGTCATTCACGGGATGGTCCCGCAGGATCATCAACGAGGCATCCATGAGTTTCCGGAGAATGTCGGCGCCGTCTCCGGTCGGCAGGGCGTCGACGATCGGGCGTCCGACCAGCGACTGGGGATCGGCGCAGACCGCCCTGGGCTTCCCGTTGACCCAGACCATCAAATGGCGGTGCCCGGAGCCGGGATAGAATTGAATCGTTTCGGACCCGAGTTGTTCGTTCACCGCATCGATCAACTCACGGGCTTCCTCGCTCGTAATCAGCCCCGCCGTCGCATCCTCCATCACGATGTGGGGACCGAGTTTCTTGATCTCCGGAACGCCGCCTTTTGTTCCCGGCGGCTGCTCGGCCTTCAAGGTCACCATCGTACAGCGATACACGACGTCGTGCTCGCCGACCGTGACGCCCAAACTCGCCGCTTCCAGCGGTCCCGGTCCCTGGTAGTACTTCTTGGGCTCGTACCCGAGGATCGAGGTGCCCGTGAGCCCGCTGCCGTGGCGCCCGTTATCCAGCGCAACGGTAAGCAGGCCGAGCTCGCCGCTTTGCGCCAAACGATCGAGGTGAGGAGTCGAAGCCGCTTGCAGTGGGGTCTTGCCGGCCAGTTCCTGCCTGGGATGATCCGCCATCCCCTCGGCGTGCAGAATCACATATTTCATCGACGGTACACTCGCATCGCACCTACACGTTCAGGAGTCGAGCGACATCCTCCTTCGTAGCTTGAACGGTTTTCGGTTTGACCGACACGCTGATCGCCGTATCGGCATCTTTCAATCCATGGCCTGTCAGGGTGCAGACGACGGTTTCGCCTTCGTGCAGCCCCCCTTGCCGGCTGAGCTTCATGACCCCGGCCACCGACGCGGCGGAAGCCGGCTCGCAGAAGACCCCCTCCGTGGCCGCCACGGTCGCATAGGCGTGCAGAATTTCGTCGTCCGTCACCGCATCGATGGAACCGGACGATTCCTTCATCGCCGCGAGGGCGGACTGCCAGCTGGCGGGATTGCCGATCCGGATCGCCGTCGCCACCGTCTGAGGATTCTCGACGACGTGGCCGAGCACGATCGGCGCGGCGCCCGCCGCCTGATAGCCGACCATCCGGGGCAATCGCGTCGTTTGATTGGCCGCCCGGTATTCTTGGTAGCCCTTCCAATAGGCCGTGATGTTGCCGGCGTTTCCGACGGGAAGCACGTGCACCGCCGGCGCATCGCCCAGCTGGTCGCAGACTTCCATCGCGGCGGTTTTCTGCCCCTCGATCCGGTAGGGGTTGAGGGAATTGACCAATTCAATGTGGTGCGCGGCCGAGAGGTCCTTGACGATCGAGAGGGCCTGATCGAAGTTGCCGTCGATCTGGATGACCGTCGCCTGATGCATCATCGCCTGGGACAGTTTGCCGATCGCGATCTTTCCCGCGGGGATCAACACATAGACGGCAAGCCCCGCCCGCGCGCCGTACGCTGCCGCGGAGGCCGACGTATTGCCGGTGGACGCGCAGATCACGGCGCGGGCGCCGGCCTCCACGGCCTTCGAGATTGCCATCGTCATCCCGCGGTCCTTGAACGACCCCGTCGGATTGGCTCCCTCGAATTTCAGATAGAGATCGACGCCGGGCGCGATTTTCTTCGCCAGCCTGGAAGCCCGGATCAGCGGGGTATTGCCTTCGCCGAGCGTGACGACCGGCGTACGCTCGGTGACGGGGAGGAACTTGCGATACTCTTCGATGAGGCCGCGCCAGCGATTCATGATCTCACTCGTCCTTGCCCTCGACGCGGATCAGCGTCGCCGGCTCGGACATGAACGCCATGCGGTTGATTTCCCGGAGCGCGGCTTGCACGTCGCGCTCCCTGGCCATATGCGTCTTGATGACGATCGGAACGGTCTGTCCCTCGCGCCGCCCCTTCTGCAGCATCGATGAGATGCTGATGCCGCAGCGGCCCAGTTCGCCCGCAATCTGCGACAGGACGCCGGGGCGATCGGTGACCATAAACCGCAGGTAGTAGAGGGACCGAATCTCTTCCATGGGGCGCAGGCGGAGCGGGCGCCGTGCCTCCGGCTGAAATGAAGCCGGAGGCACCCGCCCGGCCCCGCCCTTGAGCAGATTCCGGGCGCCGGCGATGATGTCGCTGACCACCGCGCTCCCCGCGGCCAGATCTCCGGCGCCGCGACCGACCAGTACGACGTCGCCCACCGCGTCGCCCACCAGCTGGATCGCGTTGTACACGCCTTCGATCTTTGCCAGCGGAGAATCCGCGGGCAGCATGGTCGGATGCACGCGGGCTTCGACTTCGCCCTCGACCAATTTCGCGATCCCCAGCAACTTGATCTGGTAGCCGAATTCGCGCGCGTAGGTGATGTCGTGTTCGGTGATGTGCGTGACGCCTTCGGTATAGAGATCCTTGAAATTGATCGGGGTGCCGAATGCGAGATTCGCCAGGATCGCCAGCTTGTGCGCGCTGTCGGTCCCCGCCACGTCGAACGTGGGATCTGCCTCCGCATACCCGGCCCGCTGGGCCTCGCCCAACGTCTCCTCGAACCCCTTGCCCTCGTTGGTCATGCGGGAGAGGATGTAGTTCGACGTCCCGTTGATGATGCCGTAGATGGACTGGATCGCATTGGCGGCCAGACCTTCCTTCAGCGCGTGGATGACGGGAATCCCTCCCCCGACGCTGGCCTCGAACCCGATATCCACGCCCCGACGGGCGGCCGCCGCGAAGATTTCCTCCCCGTGAAGGGCCAGCAGCGCCTTGTTGGCGGTCACGACGGCTTTCCCCGCGGCGATCGCCTCCAGGATGATGCGTTTGGCGAAGTCATAACCCCCGATCAGCTCGACGACGATATCGACATTGGGATCGGCCAACACCTGCTTGGCGTCGTTGACCAGCATCCCCGGCGGGAGGGTGATCCCGCGGTCGCGCGTCACGTCCAGATCGGCGATACGCACGAGTTCGATCGGGACGCCGACCCGCCGGCGGATGAGCGCCGCATTGTCCAAGAGAATCCTGGCGACTCCCGTGCCGACGGTGCCGAACCCGATCATGCCGACGCCCACGCGCGAGATCATTCCTCTCCCCCCTCGAGCTTCAGCGCTTTTCTGATTCCGCGCACGGCCTGTCTCGTCCGATGCTCGTTCTCCACCAGCGCGAACCGCACGTATTCATCGCCCCCCTCGCCGAACCCGATGCCGGGCGACACGGCGACCTTGGCCTCCCGGAGGAGCAGTTTCGAAAATTCGAGCGAGCCCATATGCCGGTAAGGCAGCGGAATCCTGGCCCAGACGAACATCGTGGCCAGCGGCTTGTTCACGTTCCAGCCGATGCGATTCAGCCCTCCGACCAGGACATCACGACGCTTTTGATAGCGCAACACCGTTTCTTTGACGCAATCCTGCGGCCCGTTCAGCGCGATGACGCTCGCGATCTGCAGGGGCTGGAAGATGCCGTAGTCCAGATAGCTCTTGATCTTGGCCAGCGCCCCCACGACTTCGCGGTTGCCGACGCAGAATCCCACGCGCCAGCCGGGCATGTTGTAGGCCTTGGACAACGTGTAAAACTCCACGCCGACGTCCTTTGCGCCCGGCACTTGCAGGAAACTGGGCGCCTTGTACCCGTCGAAGACCAGGTCCGCGTAGGCCAGGTCATGAATGACGATGACGTTGTGTTCCTTGGCAAACGCCACGATCTTCTTGAAGAATTCCAGATCCGCGATCGCCGTGGTCGGATTGTGCGGGAAGTTGATGACCAGAATCCGAGGCCGCGGGAACGTCTGGCGATAGACGCGCTGAAGATCGTCGAAGAAATCACTGTCCTGGCGCAGCTCGATCCCGCGGACTTCCCCGCCCGCAATGATGAAGCTGTACATATGGATCGGATAGGTCGGCGTCGGCGTCAACACCACGTCGCCGGGCCCGATCATGGCCAGGGACAAATGCGCCAGGCCCTCCTTGGACCCGATCGTGACGATCGTCTCGGTTTCCGGATCGAGGTCCACATCGTAATTGCGTTTGTACCACCCGGCGATCGCATGCCGCAGTTTGGTAATTCCGCGCGAGGCCGAATAGCGGTGGTTCTTCCCCTTCCGCGCCGCCTCGATCATTTTCTCGACGATGTGGTTCGGCGTCGGTTGGTCGGGATTCCCCATCCCGAAATCGATGATGTCCTCGCCGCGGTGCCGGGCCTCCAGCTTCAGGCTCTGCACCTGCGCGAAGACGTACGGCGGAAGGCGTTTCAGCCGATAAAAGTTGTCCGCTAATCCCATGTCATCCAATTTCCATCGTTGCCATCAGTCAAAACTCTTCTCCTCGGGAGGGGGGAAACCGCCCGCCCGTCGCGTGGAGGCCTATTCTAATTGCGGGAAGGAGCCGGAGTCAAATTATCCCGTGATTCTGTGGGGTTCCGTATTCGATCCGAGGAAGAATCTCCGCAGAATTTCGGCGCGCGCGGCGCCGCACAGTCCTTGCTCCCCCAAGCCGGTTTCTGTTACAACAGCGGCGGCTCCTCCGTTTCATCGCCCGACTTCGTTTCGCCCTCTTGAGAGCGGACTCTGCTGGAGGCACAGTGCCCAGGCTCGGCGTCAATATCGACCACGTCGCCACCCTCCGCCAAGCGCGCGGCGGGGCCGATCCCGATCCCCTCGCAGCCGCCGTGCTCGTGGAACTGGCCGGCGCCGACGGGATCGTCGTTCACCTCAGGGAGGATCGGCGCCACATCCAAGATCGTGACCTGCAACTGCTTCGGGAGCTGATCCGGACCAAGCTGGATCTGGAGATGGCCGCCGATGACGGCATGGCGAAGGTCGCCCTGACCGTCAAACCGGACATGGTCACGCTCGTTCCGGAAAAACGCCAGGAACTCACGACGGAGGGCGGACTCGACGTTGCCGCCCACAAAGACCGCATCCAGCAGATCGTCGCCACACTCCATGGCGGCGGTATTCCCGTCAGTCTGTTCATCGAGCCGGACCTCACGCAAATCAAAGCCGCGCACAAGGTTTCCGCCGACTTCGTCGAACTCCATACGGGACGCTACGCCAACGCGAAGCGATCGAAGGAGGCCGATGCCGAAGTGGAAGCGATTACCCAGGCCGCGAAGCTGGCCTACAAGCTCGGCATGGGCGTCAATGCCGGACACGGCCTCAACTATCAGAACGTCAAACGCCTGACCCACATCCCGGAAATCGTGGAGTACAATATCGGCCATAGCATCATCGCCCGCGCGGTCATGGTCGGCCTCGATCAGGCCGTGCGCGAAATGAAACTGCTCCTCGGCTGATCGCCACGGTCGGTTTGCCTTCTCTCAGCCGCATGAACCGCATACGACAATCCGGCAATGACCTCGCGAGCCGCTGAATGAACGTCGTCACCGGAACCCAAATGCAGGACCTGGACCGCCGCACCATCACGGAAGCGAAGGTCCCCGGCCTGTTGTTGATGGAACGCGCCGGCACAGGAGTCGTCGAATTTCTCCGGAAACGGTTTGGTCCGCTTCGCGGCAAGACCGTCACGGTGCTCTGCGGTAAGGGCAACAACGGCGGCGACGGCCTGGTCGTCGCGCGGCTGCTCCGCCGGCAACAGGCCCGGGTCACGGTCTTCCTCCTCGCGCCGGTCGCCGATTTGAGCCGCGACGCCGCCGTCATGTATCGTCGCTGGCTCCGCGCGGGAGGCCAATCCGCCAGCAGGAACTTTCGGTCGGCGGAGCAAGCCGGACCGGTCCTCGGTTCGAGCGACCTGATCATCGATGCCCTCCTCGGGACGGGCCTGTCGACCGACGTCACCGGCCTCTACCGCGACGCGATCCAGCTCGTGAATCGGGCCGGCCGGCCGGTCGTCGCCGTCGACATCCCTTCCGGCATCCACGCCGACACCGGCGCAGCGCTGGGCGAGGCAATCCGAGCCGCGGCGACCGTCACGTTCGGACTCCCGAAACTCGGCCTCTATCTCGGCGCCGGCATCGATCATGCGGGGATGATCCACGTCGTCGACATCGGCATCCCGGCCGCCTTTGTGGACGCCCTGGACAGTCGAATCATGGTCGTCACCGAGAAACTGGTGGCGAAGGCCCTGCCGGTTCGTCCTGCCTCTTCGCACAAAGGAACCTTCGGACACGCCGGCATCATCGCCGGTTCAGTCGGCAAGACCGGAGCCGCGGCGCTTGCCGCCTGCGCCGCCCTGCGGATCGGCGCCGGCCTCGTGACCGTGGCCACCCCCAACAGCGTCAACGACGTGTTGGAAGCCAAGCTGCTCGAAGCCATGACGCTTCCCCTTCCCGAAACCAAAGCCCGCACGCTGGCGCGCTCCGGCCTGGATCGCATCGCGGCGTTCATACAGGCGAGAACGGCCGTGGCCATCGGTCCGGGGCTGTCGACTCACCCGGAAACCGTCGAACTGGTCCACTCGTTGATGAAACATCTGGATCGGCCGGCCGTCCTGGATGCCGACGCCCTCAACGCGCTGGCCAGTCGCGCCGCCCTGCTCACGGCCTGCAAAATTCCTCCCATCCTCACCCCGCATCCCGGAGAGATGGCGCGGCTGGAAGTCGATGCGACGTCGCAAAGCGTGAATGCCGATCGCATCGGCACCGCCAGACGATTTGCCCGCGAGCGCGGCGTCTTCGTCGTGCTGAAGGGGGCGCGAACCGTGATCGCCCGTCCCGACGGCCTCGTGGCCATTTGTCCGACCGGCAACCCCGGCATGGCGACCGCCGGGACGGGTGATGTCTTGACCGGGATGCTGGCGGGGCTGCTCGCTCAGGGAGTCCCGGCCTGGGAGGCGGCCTGCGCCGGGACCTATCTTCACGGATCGGCGGGAGATCTGGCGGCTCAACAGCTCGGCGAGGCCGGGATGCTCGCCGGCGATCTCATCGCGAATATTCCCCATGCGCTCCAGGCGATCAACCGCTAGCGGCACGCGCCGAACGGCTCCGGTCCTGGCATCTCGTCGCGCCGGATCGCCGATGACGGAGCCCTGGGAGATGACCTCGTCCTCCCCCCTTCAAACGGATCGCCTCGGTCGCGTGATCGGCGCAGCGCTGCAGGGCGGAGAAACGCTGGCGCTGTTCGGACCGTTGGGCGCGGGAAAAACCGCCCTCGTCAGAGGCATCGCGGCCGGGCTCGGCGCTCCGCAGGCGGCGGTCAGCAGCCCCACCTTCGTCTTCATCCACGAGTACCGAGGCAGACTGCCGCTGGCCCATGTCGATCTCTACCGCGTCACCTCGACCCGGGAAGCCGCGTCGACCGGACTGGAGGAATACCTCTCCGGATCGACCGTCGCGGCGATCGAATGGGCCGGCAAAGGACTGTCGATCCTGCCGGAAGACCGGCTGGAAATTGAGTTGCGCCACCGCGCGGTTGGGAGTAGAACAATCCGGCTATCGGCCACGGGTCCGGCATCGGGAGCGCTGCTGGAGCGGACTCGGCGGAATCATGCTCGCACTGCAGGCCTCTCCGTCTCCAAGCGGTTGACGCCGCCGAAACCAAAGGGGAAGGCATCGTCATGATTCGACTCATCCTGGTCGGTACGCTTCTGCTCCTCTGCCTCGCCTTCTTTCTTCAAAACCAGGAACAGCAGGTGACGCTCCGATACTTTTTCGGCCTCTTCGAGGCCTCGA
>DIHJ01000040.1:30965-31244 GCA_002420105.1 Nitrospira sp. UBA5699 | reverse complement strand
GAGGCCTCGACGCCGATTTATAAGCCGATCCTGGCCGGTTTTGCCGTGGGGCTTTTAGTGTCCGGAATCCTCTTGTTCCCGCCCTGGGTGAAGGGCCGGATCGAACTGCGTCGAAAAACCAAGGCCCTGCAGGAAGCCGAGGTAGATCTCGAGCGGCTCCGCCATTCTCTGGAAAAAGTCACCGGTCGCACGTCGCCTCCTGTCCTGAGCGACCTCCCGCAACGGGACCGAACCGATGAATGAGCATGACGCCACCCCGCTGATGCGGCAGTATCGGGA
>DIHJ01000040.1:11741-30747 GCA_002420105.1 Nitrospira sp. UBA5699 | reverse complement strand
GCGGCGTCCCCTATCACGCCGCGCAAGGCTACATTGCAAAACTGCTGAACGCCGGTCGCACGGTCGCCCTGTGCGAACAGGTGGAAGACCCGAAACTGGCGAAGGGCCTCGTGCGTCGCGAGGTCGTGCGGCTCTATACTCCCGGGACCCTGGTGGACACGGAATTCCTCGCCCCCGGAGAATCGAATTTTCTCGCCGCCGTCAGCCTTTCGGAACGCACGCCTGCCCCGACGGACCGGCTCGTCTTCGGCCTGGCAGGGCTCGACGTTTCGACGGGTGAATTCTGGGTGACCGAGTTTCAGGGAGCGGGCGCCGATCAGCAACTGCTCGATGAATTGGCCCGGTTCGAACCGCGCGAGCTGCTCCATCCGGGCAAGCCGATCGCCGACCGACTGCATCTTGATCGCCTGCAGGGGCCCAGACTGTGCGAGCGGGCACCGGCCCTCTTCGATCCCCAGGACGCCGCCAAGCTCCTGCAGCTGCACTTCGGCATCCAGTCGCTCGACGGATTCGGCTGTCAGGGCCTGACAGCCGGCCTCGGAGCCGCCGGAGCGGTCTGGCGCTATTTCCGCGAGACCCAGCCGACCGCGGCCCTGGACCATATTCGCCGTCTGCACCGGCGCTGGAACAGCGAGGCGATGCACCTCGACAGCGCGACGATCCGCAACCTCGAGCTGGTCCGATCCATCGGATCGGGCGACGACCGGGTGAGAGGACAACAGTCCACCGTGCTGTCGGTGCTGGACCGCACGACCACCGCGATGGGAAGCCGGCTCCTGCGCGACTGGCTGGTACGGCCGCTGGTCGATCGCGGCGCCATTCAAGCCAGGCTCGATGCCGTCGCCGAACTCAAGGAGCGGATCGCCCAACGGGTGGCGATGCGGACGACGTTGCGAACGGTCCAGGACATGGCTCGGCTCAGCAGTCGCGTGACGCTCGGCCTCGCGGGCCCTCGTGAGTTGTTGGCGCTGAAGCAATCCCTCGGCGCATTGCCCGAACTGCGCGCTCATCTTTTGCCCTTCCATGCCGCGCTCCTGGCCGAACGGCGGGACTCCTGGGATGACTGCCGCGATCTCTTCGACGCGATCGAGCAGGCGCTCGATCCGGATGCGCCCCTGTCCCTCCGGGACGGAGGGCTGATTCGAGCAGGCTTTCACCCGGGGGTGGATGAGCTGCGGAAGGCCCGTACGGAGGGCAAAGGCTGGATCGCGACGCTCGAAGCCACAGAACGGGCGCGCACCGGTATCGACTCGCTGAAAGTCCGTTATAACCAGGTCTTCGGCTACTACATTGAAATCACCAAGGCGAACCTCGCGAAGGTTCCTTCCGATTATGTCCGCAAGCAGACATTGGTGAACGCCGAACGGTTCATGACGCCAGAACTGAAGGATCTGGAGGAGCGGGTCACGGGCGCGGAAGCCAGACTGCTCGCGCTGGAAGAGGAACTCTTCGGGCAGTTGCGCGAACGGATCGCAACGGATGTGCCCCGCCTGCAAGCCATGGCCGACTCCCTTGCCCTCCTCGACGTGCTGGCTTGTTTGGCCGAAACCGCGGCTTTGAATCGCTACGTCCAACCCACCGTCGATGAATCGTCCACGCTCCGGATTCGGGAAGGCCGCCATCCGGTCGTCGAGCTACTCGGCGGCGACGTGACGTTCGTGCCCAACGATACGTTCCTCGACGGGGAACGCAACCGGCTGGTGATCCTGACGGGGCCCAACATGGCGGGAAAGAGCACCTACTTGCGCCAGGTTGCGCTCATCGCCCTGCTGGCGCAGATCGGCAGCTTTGTGCCGGCAACCGAGGCGCATATCGGACTGGTGGACCGGATTTTCACCCGCGTAGGCGCCTCGGACAATCTTGCCGCCGGGCAGAGCACGTTCATGGTCGAAATGGTCGAAAGCGCGCATATTCTGAATTGCGCGAGTTCCAGAAGCCTGATTCTGCTAGATGAGATCGGCCGAGGCACCAGCACCTACGACGGCCTGAGCATCGCCTGGGCCATCGCGGAATACATCCATGACCGCCGCCATCTGGGAGCCAGAACGCTCTTTGCCACCCATTATCACGAAATGACCCAGCTGGAGTCGTTGCGGGAGGGGATCAGGAATTACCGGGTCGCAGTACAAGAACGGGACGGCGACGTCGTCTTCCTCCGAAAGATCGTTCCGGGAGGAGCGGACCGGAGCTACGGCATTCATGTGGCAAAGCTGGCGGGGCTGCCATCGGCGGTCGTTGCGCGGGCTCAGGAAGTCTTGGCACAGCTTGAACAACCGGAACCGACGGCGGTCACTTCGTTCCCCCCGCCCGAAAAGGACACTAGGACAGCCCTTCCCCAGCCACACCCGCTGATCGATGAAGTCAGGCAAATCGACCTGTTTTCCATGACCCCCCTCGACGCCCTGAACCGCCTGGCGGAGTTGCAGAAAAAAGCAGGCGAAACCGCCTAGCGTCTATCCGCAAAAAAAGCGGCAGCCCCGTACAGGAGCTGCCGCTTTTTCAGGTCTAAGCCTGCAGACGATCAGTGGCCGGTATTGTACTGCGCCGTCCAGGGAATCAAACCGGCGAGCGGCTTGCCACCGGGCTGCAATACGTCATACTGCATCGGCATTCCGGTCGGCATCTTCGGTGAAGTATTAAGCTGTTGCTTCGCCGCGTAGCAGGAAGCTTCCGTTTCGTCCTTGCCCGCGCACTCCTTCAGACGGAGCGCGGAAATGCTCCTGGGTTTGCCAGGCGCTCCGGCGATTTCCGGAAGCTTCTTGACCGAAGAAATCACGCGATGGTTTTGCTCGGTTTCCGTCGCGGTAAATTCGATCAAGTCCGTCGTGCTGCCGGGAGGCACTTCCTTCGCGGCAGCCGGTCCCGCATGGGGACGGCCCATCTTCTTGAGCTCTTCCCACGCCGCCTTGTCCGCGTAAAATTTCAGGGTCTTGCCCGGGTGAATCTTCTGCCAGAACAAGCCGCTTTCGGCATTGCCGCCGAACACGGCGATGTTGATCCACACCGCTTCGTCATAGTGGTCGAGCACGATCACCCGGCCCTGCAGGGTGGTCGGCTTGCTCATGTCCCCCCACTCGAAACGCTCCTGGAATGATTCGATGGCCTTGGCGGTGGAGGCCACGGAGACCACCAGCGCTACAGCGGCCACGACGGCCCAGCCCTTCGTATGGAACTTCATAATCGCGTCCTCCTTCAACAACATGAAAGAATGATTTCTTGTCGAGGTCGATTACTTGAGCACCTTGAACCCGGTAATCGTCCGGCCATCCAGGCTCACTTCCATCGCCACGAGTTCCTGGGAGGCCTTGATGATCTGGTCCATGAGGGCCTTGTCCTTCACCGCCAACCGAACGGTCGTGGCGGCGTGGTACCAGCCGGCATACGGATTGTTCTTATCGGTGCCACCGACAAAACCCCAGGCGCAGCAGGTGAACAACGGATCCGGCGGCTTGACGTCGAGATCCGAGGAGGTACGACCGGACGGGGTTCCCGAGGCCGGATCGCCCGTATTCCAATACTGAATCCCGAAGAGCAACTCGCCATCCGGATTATCCGCCCACTGTGACCACACCCGACCCTTCAGGGTCTTGGTCACTTCACCCTTAAACGGCTTTCCTCCGACGACCTGGTCGGCGGGACCGGATGCACCAGGCGCATCCGCGGCGGCGGCAAATTCAGCCGTCAGCAAGCCGAGCACAGAAAACGCTGCAACTGCGGCTAGAAGTACGACCCTTTTCATACCCAATCCCTCCTTCATAAAAGTAACAACCACAAAACTGATGAACGCTTAACATTTAAGTACGATAAAAATGTGGAAACAGTTTTGAGATCCGGCATCCACGAGAGATGTTTGGAAGGCCACCTCCTTTGCTGTCTCTCGCGTTGCGTCCTTTGATTCTCGCTCGTTCGATAAAAACGGGGCCATGGTACTGAAATCACAAGGGGGAGTCAAGAAAATGTTTGCCCTGTGGACAACTCACATAAAAATCAGAATTATCATTTACAAACAATATGTTACAAATCGCTCGCTCTTCGTCATATATCCGACGTTCTCGGCCGGGAGCGCCCATCTATTAGAAAATTCTCATTCTATTAAAGAATTCTCATCTGTATGCGTGGAGAGCGCGTGACGACAGCGGTCCCAGTCCGGTGATGGCCAATCGGTCCAATGCGAACAGCTGTCGGCCGACCGCGTAGACTTCCTCCGTCGTAACTCGATCGATCTGCGCCAGCATGTCTTCGAGCGACGTGCGCGTCCCGTACACGAGTTCGTCCTTTGCCAGCTTGCTCATCCTGCTGTGGGAACTTTCCAGGCTGAGCATGAGGCTGCCTTTCATCTGATTCTTTGCGCGAGCAAGTTCCTTCTGCTCGACACCCTTCCTGCCGATCCGCCCGATTTCCCGGCAGACGAGATCGACCACACGATCCACTTCTTTCGGCCTGGTCGCCGCATAGACCGTCAGGGTGCCGACATCCGAGTAGCCGGAGAGAAACGAGTAGATCGAATAGACCAACCCTCGTTTCTCCCGCACTTCCTGAAACAGGCGCGAACTCATGCTGCCGCCCAGCACGCTGTTCAAGGCATAGACGGCATAGCGGTCCCGGTGACCGGCCGCCACACCTCTGAGCCCAAGACAGAGATGCACCTGTTCCAGCGGCTTTTTCCTGGTGATCAGGCCGCCGTGGACTTCGGGCGGGCGCCTCGCGGCTCTCGCGACACCGGCGGCGCGCGTGGCCTTCTCGAAGTGGCGGGCGACCATCTTGCCCAACACCGCCTGATCGAAGTTTCCGGCGACCGCGATCACGATCTGCGTCGGGTCGTAATGGGCGTCGATGTAGGCCATGAGATCCTGGCGTCGAAGATTCCGGATGGTTTCCTCGCGGCCCAGGATCGAGCGGCCGAGCGGGTGGCGGCCGAGGATCTGCCCGGTGTGCAGTTCCTGCACCAGGTCTTCCGGATCGTCCTGGACCATCCGGATCTCTTCGAGCACGACCTGTTTTTCCTTCTCGATTTCCCGGGAGTCGAACCGCGAATGATGGAAGAGATCGGCCAGCAGATCGAACGCCTGTTTCAGCTGCTGATCCAGGACTTTGACGTAAAACGTGGTGGTCTCGCGCGTGGTGAAGGCGTTCATTTCGCCGCCGAGCGCGTCGATTTCGCGCGAGATGTCGGCGGCGGAACGGGAGCGCGTTCCCTTGAAGAACATGTGCTCGATGAAATGGGAGTAGCCGGCCTGGGAGGGCTGCTCGTCCCGAGACCCGGTGTTGACCCAGATACCCACGGTCACCGACTTGAGCGTCGGTATCCGTTCGGTCACCACCCGCACGCCGTTGTCCAGGACGAGCTTGCGGTACAAGGTGTTTACCCGGTTTGGTCCTTCGTCCCGGCTCCGGTGGGAGCCGGCATCGTTTCCTTGCGGCTGAGGCGGATTTTCCCCTGGCGGTCGATTTCCAGCACCTTGACCAGGATCTGATCCCCTTCTGCCACCTCGTCGGCGACGGATTTCACCCGGTGATGCGCCAGTTGCGAGATGTGGACGAGCCCGTCCGTGCCGGGCAGCACTTCGACGAAGGCGCCGAAATCCATGATCTTCCGCACCGTGCCCAGATAGGTCTTGCCGACCTCGACCTCTTCGACGATCCGGCCGATCATCTCCTTGGCCTTTTGCAGCGAGGCATCGTCGAGCGACGCGATCGTCACCACGCCCGTATCCTCGATATTGATCTTGACGCCGCAATCGGCCTGGATGCCGCGGATGGTCTTGCCGCCCGGGCCGATCACTTCGCGAATCTTGTCCTGCTTCACCTTCATCGTATAGATGCGCGGCGCGAAGGCGGACATGTTCGTTCTGGGCGCTTCGATCGCCTTCTGCATGCAGCTGAGAATGTGCAACCGGCCAGCTTTGGCCTGCTCCAACGCCCGATGCATCAAGGCCGGCGTGATGCCGCCGATCTTGATGTCCATCTGCAACGCCGTGACGCCCTGCTTCGTGCCGCACACCTTGAAATCCATGTCGCCGAGGTGATCCTCCAGGCCCAGAATGTCGGACAGGATCATGACGCGATCCCCTTCCTTGATCAAACCCATCGCGATTCCGGCCACCGGCTCCTTGATCGGCACGCCGGCATCCATCATGCCCAACGTTCCGCCGCAAACCGTCGCCATGGACGACGAGCCGTTCGATTCGAGAATGTCTGACACGATGCGCAGGGTATAGGGGAACGCCTCTTTGCTCGGAATCACCGGCTTCAACGCCCGTTCCGCCAGTGCCCCGTGACCGACCTCGCGGCGGCCCGGCGACCGCAACGGCCGCGCCTCGCCGACGCTGAAGGGCGGGAAGTTGTAATGGAGCATGAACGTCCTGGTGTACTCGCCCTCCAGGGCGTCGATCCGCTGCTCATCGTCCGTCGTCCCCAGGGTGATCACGGCCAGACTCTGCGTTTCGCCTCTGGTAAAGAGCGCCGACCCGTGCGTCCGCGGCAATACGCCCACTTCGCAGGTGATCGGACGAATGTCCGCGGGTCCCCGGCCGTCGGCGCGCGACCCCTTTTCCAGGATCATGTTCCGCACTTCCGTATACTCCAACCCGTGGAACACGATTTTCACGTGTCGTTCGCGGTTCGGATCCTCCGGCTTCTTGAGCTTGTCGATCGCGTCCTTGAGGATCAGATCGAGCCGCTCCTGCCGCGCGGTCTTGTTCGGGATCATGATGGCATCCCGGATGCCCTGGGCGACGAGCGCCTTCACCTCGCCGGCCAGCGCCGGATCGATGTGCTCCGCGGCGACCGTGCGCTTGGGCTTGCTGCCCGACAGGACCCTCAGTTCGTTGATCTTGGCCACGATCTTCTTGATCTCGGCATGGGCCAGCTCGATCGCCTCCAGCATCGTGGCTTCCGACAGTTCATTGGCACCCGCTTCGACCATCATCACCGCATCGGCCGTTCCGGCGACGACGAGATCCAACTCGCTCCCCTTCAACGTTTCCAGATCGGGGTTGACCACGAACTGCCCGTTGACACGGCCGATCTTCACGCCGGCAACCGGGCCGAGAAACGGAATGTTCGAGACCGCGAGCGCCGCGGAGGCCGCCGTAATCGCGATCACGTCCGAGGAACCCGTCCTGTCGGACGACAGCACCGCGGCGATCACCTGCGTTTCAAAATAGTACCCCTCGGGGAAGAGAGGGCGGAGCGGGCGATCGATCAACCGGCTGGTAAGCACTTCCTTTTCCGACGGGCGGCCTTCCCGCTTGAAGTATCCGCCGGGGATCTTGCCGGCCGCATAGGCCTTTTCCTGATAATCCACCGTAAGCGGCAGAAAGTCGACGCCGGGCTTGGCATTCTGCGACGCGACGGCCGTGGCCAGCACGACCGTGTCTCCGTACGAAGCCCAGATCGACCCGTCCGCCTGCTTCGCGACGCGGCCCGTTTCCAGACGCAAGGTGCGTCCCGCAATGTCTAATTCAACTGAATGTACCATCTATGGTCTCCCTTCTTGTGCCCCACAGATGCCCACGGAGATGGGCTCCAAATATCTGATGTAGAATAATGAGGAATTGAGAATGTGGAACGAGCGGAGAATCTTCATTCCTCATTGCACATTCCTCATTCAACATTGGCATTCAGAGCGCATCTCAGTGTTCACCTGTGCGACTGTAATGTCCGCTGTCGCGCCGGCGCGCGACAGCGGGATCCGCCCGCTACTTTCTGATGCCTAATCGCTCGATGACCGCACGATAACGCGCATCGTCCACGTCACGGAGATAATCCAACAGCCGGCGACGCCGACCGACGAGCGTCAGCAGGCCGCGCCGGGAATGGTGGTCCTTCTTATGGAGCTTGAAGTGCTCCGTCAAATAGGTGATCCGGTTCGTCAAGACCGCGATCTGGACTTCCGGAGAGCCGGAATCGCTGTCATGCTGCCGGTACTGCTTGATCAACTCCGTTTTTGCTTCCTTCAATAACGCCATGGCTGATTCTCCTCTTCCTTCCTTTCCTGCCGACCGAATGACTCGTTACTCCTGGCCGATCAACACTTTCTCAATCGCGAACGTCCCCTGCGGTGCCTGCAGATGCCTGCCGATCGCCAGCAAGCGGCCGTCGATGCCGCGGATGCGAACCGGCATACCGGCCGTCCGCTCCGCTCCCGCCGGCGATTCCCAGCGAACGACTTTGGAGGCGGGAACGGGCACGCCGTGCCGCACACGGTCGGCCGTCTGCTCGTCCACGACCAACGCCGGCAGCTCCTGCAGCACCCGATCAAGGGACAGAACGTCCCCGCTCAGACGGCCGAGCGCCTGGCGTGTCGCAATCTCCTCGACCGTCAACGCGTGATCGAGCGCGAGCGGCCCTACCCGGCTTCGTTCCAACGTCAGCAGATGCCCGCCGACTCCCAGCGCCGCGCCGATGTCGGCGCAGAGCGTGCGCACGTAGGTGCCCTTCGAGCAGACCACCCGGAGCGTCACATCGCGGCCGTCGATCGCCAGCACGTCCAACTCATGAATGCGTACCGTCCTCGCCTCTCGCGCCACGGTTTTTCCCGCCCGGGCGGATTTATACAACGGCACGCCGGCAACTTTCACCGCGGAATACATCGGCGGCACCTGCTCGATGGTTCCGCGGAATCGTCCGACAGCCTCATGGATTGCGGCCGGCGTCAGACTCTCCGTCGCCTGCCGGACCAGCACGGTCCCGGTCGCGTCCTGCGTGTCGGTCGTTTCGCCGAGGCGAAGCGCGGCCCGATATTCCTTATCCCATTCAACGAGATACTCCGCGATGCGGGTGCCCTTCCCGATCAGGACCGGCAGGACGCCCGTCGCGGCCGGATCCAATGTTCCCGCATGACCGACCTTGATGCCGCCGAGCAAGTGCCGGATCTTGGCCACCACGTCGTGGGAGGTCCACCCGGCCTCTTTGTTCACGACCAGCACGCCGTCCATCAGGCCGCACCCGGACACGGTGCCCGTCATCTGCCCTCCGGCTCTGTCCGCTGCGGGGAGTCGCCGTCGTCCGGGGACGCCTCGCCGGCCGCTTCGGCCTTGTCGTGAATTTCATCCAACAACTGCAACACGCGATCACCCCGCGGCCCGCTGACATCCTTCACAAAAATCACTTCGGGCAGATACCGCAGCGTCAGCCGCCGTCCCAGCTCGCTTCGTACGAAGCCGCTGGCCTTGGCCAGACCGGCGAACACGTCCCTGGTTTCCGCATCCGTGCCCAACGCCGTCACGAACACCCTGGCGATGCGCAGATCGTTCGTCAACTCCACGTCGGTCACGGTCACCGACCGCACACGCGGATCCTTGATCTTCCGCATGAGGATGTCGGCCACCTCCATGCGGATTTGGTCGGCGACGCGGTCGGCCCGGCTGTACCCTGTCTTGGCCATCATCCATGATCCTTGGCCGGCCTGCGCGCGGACTCGTTCGCCGCCGCCGTCACAACAGTTCGACCCGAGACTGGACGATCTCAACCGCCGGATCGCTCCGGATCAGGTTGAGGGCCTGATCCAACACCTGATTCACATGCCGGCTCTCGTTCGCCACGCAAGCCAGGGCGAGCACGGCTCTCTGCCACAGATCCTGCCCGTCGACTTCGGCCACGGACAGGTTGAACTTCTCGTGCAGCCGGTCCTTGATGCTCAACAGGACCTGCCGCTTGTTCTTCAGCGACTGGCTGTCGGGGATGATCAATTCGATCGTACACAGCCCGACGATGATGCTCACGATCCGACCGGCTCAGGCCTCACAATTTTGCGGCGATCTTATCGATCGCGTAGGCCTCGATGATGTCCCCGGTTTTGACGTCGTTGAAATTCTCGACGCCGATCCCGCACTCGTAACCCTGCTGCACTTCGCGCACATCGTCTTTGAACCGCCGGAGCGACCCCAATTTC
The DNA here is from genome assembly GCA_002420105.1 of Nitrospira sp. UBA5699. Taxonomy (GTDB): domain Bacteria; phylum Nitrospirota; class Nitrospiria; order Nitrospirales; family Nitrospiraceae; genus Nitrospira_C. The sequence goes on along the minus strand of DIHJ01000040.1, from coordinate 20,852 downwards.
CCCTGATAGACCACCACGTTGTCGCGAATCACCCGGACGCCGGCGCTGGCGCGGGTGATCGTGCCGTCGATCACATAGGAACCGGCGATCGTGCCGGCCTTGGAGACCGTGAACACCTGGCGCACCTCGGCCCGACCCAGCACCCGCTCTTTGAGCGTCGGTTCCAGCAGACCTTCCATGGCCGCCTTGATGTCGTTCAGCGCGTCGTAGATGATCGTGTAGAGCCGGATATCGACCCGTTCCTTTTCGGCCAGGGCGGACGCTTTCGGCTCCGGCCTGATGTTGAATCCGATGATGATGGCGTTGGAAGCCGCGGCCAGCAGCACGTCCGACTCCGTGATCCCGCCGACGCCGTTATGGATGACTTTGAGTTTGACCATCTCGGTCGGGAGCTTTTCAACCGCCGCCGCCAGCGCCTCCGACGAACCCTGCACATCGGCTTTAATGACCAGCGACAGTTCCTTGACCGATCCTTCCTGGATCTTGGCGAACAGATCGTCGAGGGACACTTTCCCCGCCCCGGCCAGTTCGGCGGCCCGCTGCTTTCTCGCCCGGTCCTCCGCGATCTCACGCGCCACCCGCTCGTCCTTCACGGCCTGGAAGACGTCGCCGGCCAACGGCACACCGGGCAAGCCGATGACTTCAACCGGGATCGACGGTCCCGCTTCCTGCACCTTCGTGCCGGTATGGCTGATCAGCGCCCGAACCTTGCCGCTGAAGGCGCCCACGACGAAGACGTCGCCGACGTGCAACGTCCCGCTCTGGACCAGAACCGTCGCGACCGGCCCTCGCCCCCGTTCCAGCTTCGCCTCCACGACAGCGCCCTTCGCCAACTGGTGCGGATCCGCCTTGAGTTCCAAGACTTCGGCTTGCAGAAGAATCATTTCCAGCAACTGATCCAAGCCCGTCTTCTGCTTGGCCGACACTTCGACCATGATGGTGTCGCCGCCCCAGGCTTCCGAAATCAATCCGTGCTCCGAGAGGGCGTTGCGCACCCGGTCCGGGTTGGCCCCGGGCTTGTCGATCTTGTTGACGGCGACGATGAGCGGGACCCCGGCGGCCTTGGCATGGTGAATCGCTTCGATCGTCTGGGGCATGACGCCGTCGTCCGCCGCGACGACCAGAATGACGATATCCGTCACCTTGGCTCCGCGCGCGCGCATGGCGGTGAAGGCTTCGTGCCCAGGGGTATCGAGAAAGGTGACGAGCTTGCCGCGGACCGTGACCGTGTACGCGCCGATATGTTGCGTGATCCCGCCCGCCTCGCCTTCCGCCACCTTGGTTTGACGAATCGCGTCCAGCAAAGAGGTTTTGCCGTGGTCCACATGGCCCATGATCGTCACAACCGGCGGACGCGGCTCCATCCGGATCTCGCCCTCGGTCTGAATGACGGCTTCCAAGAGTTCTTCACCGGCCTTCTCGACCGCCACATCCATCTTGATCCCGGCTTCTTCCGCGATCATGGAAGCGGCGTCGACGTTCATCGGTTGATTGAAGGTCAACATCTGGCCCATATCCATCAGCTTACGCACGATGTCGGCCGGCCGCTGACCGATGAGTTCGGCGAACTCTTTCACCGTCATGCCGGGCGTGAGTTTCACGCTCTTTCTGCGCGGCTTGGTGATTTCGGCCGGGGTGCTGTGGTGAACGTGCTTGGCGCGATCGTCCCGCCGCTGGACGGGAATGGCGCGCAGATCCTGCCAGCGCGCGGCGTCTTCGCGCACACGCACGTCATCCTCTTCGCGCGAGCGACCGGGCTTGCGCGCCTTCTTGAGCTTGTCCTTCAGGCCTTCGGCTTGCAGTTCTTCAAGGGCTTTCTTCTTTCCGGAGGGGATCTCGACGCTCGGCGCGGCGGCCGGTTTGACTGCCGGAGGCGGTTCCGCGACGACCGCAGCGGGCTGCGGCAGGATTCCGCCGGCAGGATGCGCCTCGACGTGAGGCGTCGCCGGACTTTCGGCCGGCGGATGCGGAACTCCGGGGGCGGACGGGGCCGCCACGGCTTCGGCCGCGGCCAGCGGTTCCACCCCGAGCGGCGCGGCCGGTTCCTCGGGCTGCGCCTCCTCGGTCCGCTTGCGTTTGATCAGAATGCGTCGCTTGTCGGGCTTGGGCTCTTCCGCCGCGACGGGATGGGCCCCGGCCGTCTTCGTACTCGCGGGGTGATGCGCGCCTCCCTCGGATTCCCTCTGCCGGTCGCCTCGTCCCGCCTCCGTCGCAGTCTTGGCCGCGGCCTTGTGTTTGGGGCCGAGCTTCTCCAGCACTTTCTGCACCGCGTCGTCTTCCAGCGCGCTGCTGTGGGATGCGACGGTGATGCCCAATCGCTTCAACTCCGGAATGAGATCACGGTTTTCCATTCCGAGCTGTTTGGCCAATTCATAGACGCGCATAGAGATTCAACACCTGCTCCGGTTGGACCGTCCGCTATCCCTCTGACTCGGCTTGCGCCTTTTCCAGCTGCCGAGCCTCTTCCTGTTGCCGCTGCGCTTCGGCTTCTTCGGCGAGCGCGGCCTTGATTTCCTTGTCCCGCTCGGCCTTTTCCTTTTCGTATTCCGTCGCGCTGATGATATCGATCTTCCAGCCGGTCAGCCGGGCCGCCAGCCGCACGTTCTGCCCGTTCTTCCCGATCGCCAGGGACAATTGGGAGTCCGCGACGACGACGAGAGCGGATTTCTTCTCTTCATCCACCCCGACCTTCTCAATGGTTGCGGGATTCAAGGCTTCGGCGATAAACACCCGCGGATCCGAGGTCCAGGTAATGATGTCGATTTTCTCTCCGCGCAGTTCGCGTACCACCGCCTGCACGCGCGAGCCCTTGATGCCGACGCAGGCGCCGACCGGATCGACGGCTTTCTCGCGGGAAGTGACGGCGATCTTGGTGCGATCACCGGGCTCCCGCACCACGGCCTTGATCTCGACGATTTTTTCCATCACTTCCGGCACTTCCAGCTCAAAGAGCTTGGCGACGAACTGCGGATGGCTGCGCGTCAGAATCACCTGGACGTCTTTCGGCGTCCGGCGGACTTCCAGGAGCATCGCCTTCACGCGATCGCCGCGGCGGTAGGTTTCCCGGGGAATCTGCTCCTGAATCGGAAGGATCGCCTCGGTCTTGCCCAGATCCACCAGGTAGTTCCGGCGCTCCATCCCGAGGATGATGCCGTTGACCAGATCGCCCTGCCTGGTCGAGTATTCCTTTTGGACCGCTTCCCATTCGGCTTCGCGGACCTTCTGAAAGATGACCTGCTTGGCCGTCTGCGCGGCGATGCGCCCCAGCTCGTCCATTTCGATCAGCGATCCGATCTCGTCGCCCACCTCCGCTTCGCTGTCGTAGGCCCGGGCTTCCTTGAGAGAAATCTCGGCTTTCGGATTGGTCACCGTGTCAACGATGACTTTCTTCGAGACGACGGAAATCTCGCCGCTCTTGGGATCGATCTCGACCTGGATGTTCTCGGCCTGCCCGAACCGTTTCTTCGCGGCCGTTTGCAGCGCGGCTTCGATCGCGCCGATCACCTTGCTCTTGTCGATGCCCTTTTGGCGGCCGATCTCGTCGATGACGGATATGAGTTCTCGATTCATGATTCGCTCTCCACTCTGGAGCCGTCGATGCTTACCACGTCACCACCCGTCTGGCCTCGGCAATGGCTCCCTGCTCGAGGGTAATGGTCCGCGGAGGCGGCGGTTCGTTTACCGCAAGAGTCACGGTCCAGTCCGCCACGTCGGTCAATGTTCCCACCAGGCGCCACTGTCCGGCAAGGGGCTCCCTGAGCTTGAGGCTCACCAGCTTCCCGACTGCCCGGCGATAGTCCTGAATCCGTTTGAAGGGCCGATCCAGACCCGGCGAGGATACTTCAAGCGTATAGGCATGGGGAAACGGATCGGTCACGTCCAGCGCCGGACCGAGCGCCTTGTGCGCGCGCTCGCAATCGTCCAGCGTGACCCCGCCCGGCTTGTCGATGAAGACCCGCACCACCGAACGAGGCCCCTGCCCCACGCACACGACATCCACCAGTTCCAGGCCCAATGTCCAGAGGATGGGCGATACCGCCTCACTGATACGGTCGACGACCGGTCGGGACTCCTTCACCGACACCCCTAGCCCCGTTTCTCTGGCTGCTCTGTTCACGAGATCAAACAAAAAAGTGGGCCTGAGCCCACTTTCCAGCGGCAGCACCATAGCATGTCATCCGTGCCAAAGCAAGGGGCGGGCTACCCGGTCCGCTCGCCCAGGCGCGCTGCCAGACGCCGGGTCACAGGCCCCGGTTTTCCGTTCCCGATCGTCTTCCCGTCGATCCGCACCACCCCCAATACTTCGACGGTGGTGCCGGTCAGAAACACTTCGTCGGCGGCGTAGAGCTCGCTCACGGGCAGGTAGCGCTCCTCCACCGGAATCCCCTCCAGACGCGCAATCTGGAGCACGACCGCTCTCGTCACGCCGGAGAGGATGCGGGGGCCTTCCGGCGCCGTGATCACGACGCCGTTCCGGACCGCCATCACATTGCTGACCGCCCCTTCGCTGACCTGCCCGCCCTTCACCAGAACGGCCTCGAACAACCCCGCCTGCTTGACCTGCTGGCGGGCGAGCACGTTGGCCAAAAGGTTGACGCTCTTGACGTCGCACCGCCCCCAGCGAATGTCCTCGACGGTCATGGCTTCCACGCCGGCCGCCTGGACCGCGGCGGCGAGCGGGTGCAGCTCGCGGATCGTCATGACGACGGTAGGCGACAGGTCCGCGGCATAGGCATGGTCGCGCGGCGCCGCCCCTCTCGTTATTTGGAGATAGACCTTGGCTTCCGGGTACGCGGCCCGCCGGATGCCGTCCAGAATATGCCGGCGCCACTGCTGATGAGAGTAGGGCTGTTGCAGATCGAGCGCCCGGGCACTGCGGTCCAGACGGGCCAGATGCGCCTCCAGTTCGAAGGGACGACCGCCGTAGGTGCGGATGACCTCGTAGACGCCGTCGCCGAACTGGAACCCGCGGTCCTCGATCGACACCGTCGCCTCGGCCAGCGGCATGAACCGTCCGTTGACGAATGCGATCTCCGGCACGATCAGGCGCTCCGAGTCGGTGATGAGTCGGCAACCGTCACCTGAAAGACGCGGCGGTCCTCCGCGGTGAACTTCCATCCCATGCGTTTTTCAAACAGCACCTGATACGTTCCCGGTTTCAGAGCTTTGAATTCGAACGTCCGGCGCCCGTTGTCGACCGCATTATTGCCGGCGATGCGCAGGTAGTCGTCCTCCAGCAGAGCCAGGCCGGTCGTGTCGTAGGTCGGAACCCAGAGTTCCCCTCTCGTCCGGTCTTCCCAGAGGTGGATCTGAATCGGCCGGTCGAGGGTCGCCTCGATCACCTTGGTCTCCTCGTGCAACCCGGTTCCTCCGTCCGACATGCTCATCCGTTCATCCTCGAATCCGGTGATGGTTTCAGGCAGCTGTCCTTACGTCCTGCGTCTGGGCCCCACGAAGATCTCTTCGCCCTCGACGCGAACCTCGTAGCTGCCGACGCAGTAGCCTCCCCCGTCGGTCCCCTGCCCGTTCCGGATGTCGAACGCGAGATCATGCCAGGGACAGGCCACCACAAACCCCTTCACCCGGCCCTCGTTCAGAGGGCCGCCTTCGTGCGGGCAGAGATTGTGGATGGCGAAAAACTTCCCGTCGATGTTGAACAGCGCGATCGCGCGGTTGTTGACCGTCACCACCTTCGATTGCCCCGGCGGCACGTCGTCGACCCGGGCGATCATCTGAAACCCTTCAATGGCCACGCTCCGGCTCCTCCCTCTTCGCGCAATTCCTCGATGTCGACGCGCCCGGCTCACATGCGTAGCGTATATTTCAATTCCCCCCCGACCGCGAGCCCCTGCCGCTTCACGAACCCCGCTTCGGTTTGGATCAGATACCGCACGGCTTCCGGTGTCGATCCGTGCCAGGGACAGGTCTGCTGCCGGCACGGTGGGACGTTCTCCGACATCGACACGATGTGGTGACTCTCGTCGACCCAGATCATATCGACGGGAAATCGATACTCTTTCGTCGTCACACGATGCGGCCCGGTTGCTTCGAAGATATAGATCATTCCCCCGTTCGGGGGCAATGCCTCCTGAAAGGCCAGGCCGAACAGCAGCTTCTCGGGCGTATCGGCGACCTCCGCCTCCAGTTCGGTTCCGTTCGGAAAGGTGACGACGATCGTTTTCGAGTCCTCCCGCTGCATCACGAACATCGAGACGCTCATCAGGAGAATCGCGAGCAGGATCATCATGATGATCCGCTTCTTTTTCTGTTCCCGCTCACCTGGCTGGGCCGTCGTCATGAGAGAATCCCCGTCGGTCACGCGTGACGCAATCTGGGCCCAAAGGCCCATAATAACAGGAGATCTAGGCCTTCTGAGCGAACGCCGTTCTGTTGACTTGGAAAAGAGCGGCGGACTAGAATGCGCGCACGTCGCGTCACGCAATATGGTCGGGACGGGGCGGGCTTGTCAACCGTGTTTGTCTCTATTGTGGGGAGAAGGAGGCGAGGGTCATGGCACTGCTGATTACCGATGAATGTATCTCCTGTGGAGCCTGCCTACCTGAATGTCCGAACGAGGCGATTTTTGAAACTCGCAGCGATGCGGAAACGAAGGGAAACCATGTGGGCGACGGCCAGGGAGTCGGCGACAACATCTATGTGATTACTCATGACCGCTGCACCGAATGCGTCGGCCATTTCGACGAACCGCAGTGCGCCGCCGTGTGCCCGGTCGATAACTGCTGCATTTCCGATCCGGCGTACCCGGAAGCGACGGATGTTCTGCTTGAGAAAGCGAAGAAACTGAACCCGGATAAGGCCATTGATCCGGCCAAGGTCTGGAGCGGCGTCCGCAACTGATCGCTCCCCTACTCGCACACACCGCTGAAGGCCCCGCGACGCTCACGAATCGCGGGGCCTTCTTCTATGCTCCCGTCGCCGATTTCACCCGTTCATGGACAGCGGCCCTTTCCGGCAGTACAATTTAACTGTGTCATCCCGCAGTTCCGCTCCCTGTGGCACCCCCGCCAGTTGATGCCGGACGGAGCGGGCAGAGCATTCCCACCTGTCCCCATGGAGGTGACTCATGGGCTGCAAACGAATTCTCGCCGCAGGGCTCGCCGGCATCCTGATGCTGCCGTCGTTTGTGCTAGCCAGCACCGGAGATATCGGCAGCATCATCGAAAAATTCGTCGACCGCCAGTTCCCAGACGCGGCCGGACATTACTGGGTGATCAACGAAACCCAGTGGGACGGCGATGAAATGATCGTCGATGTGCAGACCATCGTGAAGGAACGGCGCGAGAGGGAACCCACGCTCAGCCGCTTTCTTCTGCTGATCGTGGCAGGAGAATTGAGGGGCGTGCAGAACGTGCCGCTGGAGCCCGGAGCCGACTGCCGGGCCGAAGAAGACGTGTAGGGGACAAGCCTCCTCCGAAACAGCAACGCCCCACCCGCCGATAAGGCGGATGGGGCGTTGTCATACGTTGCCTATCGTGACGCGATTACTTGATCATGAGCAGCTTGCCGCCGACATGCGCCGCATGGAGGTGGCAGCGATAGTTCAGGGTGTTGCCCTGGGTCGCGTAGAACAGGTCGCTGGTCGGGATACCGATCAGCTTGGTTTCGCCGGGTTTCAGCACCACCTGTGCCTTCAACACGAACGGCGAGCCGGCATTGACCGCGTCGGTCATCTCGAAACCGTGCTCGGAGGACGAATTGTTGGTCACCTTCAGCACCACCGGACGGCCGGGGCGAACCTTGAAGTCGATCACGGTCACCGGCGGATACCAGGTCTTCATGTTTCCCATCTCCACCGCAAACAGCTGGGCATCCACTTCCAGTTCCTTGAACGGCTGACCCACGACGGATCCGGTCTCCAGATCCCCGATTTCGACTCCGCCAGCCTGAAGCGCGAAAGCAGCAGACGCCCCAGCCACGACCATCACGAGGCCGAAGAAGACCCCTAACATCGTCTTGCCCATGACCTACCTCCTTAAAAAAGAAGAAGAGATGTGATTAGGTTGGTGAATAACTACCGCAACAATCAGGTAGCCTTGACCGCTCCGACAACGACTGAACTGAGTCACGCTGTTCAAGCTCAATTCCATAATTCTCTTTGGGAGGCAACCTTATAGCACAGCCTGGAAAAGGGAAGCAAGAAGGTTAATGGGCGCCCCGTCCGGTCTCTCTCCGCTCCAGGCACTTCACTATCAACAAGACAACGATAATGAATTCAACGTCTTACTTCGAGTCTCCCGGCTCCGGCTGCAGTTCCTGAACATTCGACCCGATCAAAAGATCGTACGGGGCATAGTCGTCCGTGAGGACTACGCCGGGCTCCCAGGGCTTGGTGCGGTGCGTACTCAATAAAGCGAGGGCCTCGACGGGAAGACGCTGTTGCTCGATCAACGACGCCACTCTGCTGACAAATTCCGATTCACGATACGGATCCACCGGCGCTCCGGCGAAGAAAATAAGATTCTCGGAGCGCGTTTGAACGGATTTCCACGGCCCTTTCACGGCGAAGGATTCGACGGCGGGAAACGACTGCCGCATCGTCTGTATGACCGCGTTGGCCCGCAGGAGATCTCCACCTTCGCCCGACGACGCCAGATTGACGGCGAGGACTCCGTTCGGCGCCAGATGCGCCCGTAACTCGGCAAAGAACTCCGCCGTGGTCAAATGGAACGGAATCATGTGGCGCGCAAAGGCGTCCACCCAGATCAGATCATACGACCGGCCCGTCCGGTTCAGGAAGACTCTGGCGTCACGGACGTGGACGTGGTGTTGCGGCGGCGCCTGGTACGCAAAGTACTCCTCCGCCATCCGCACGACGACCGGATCGAACTCCACAACGTCCAACTCGAGCTCCGGCCACCGGACGGCCAGCCACTTGGCCAAGGAGCCGCCGCCATGCCCGAGAATGAGCCCGCGTTTGGGCTCGGGGACCAGGGCGAGAGACGTCACCATCAGCTGACTGTAGGGGAGAAACAGCGCGACGGGGTCCGCCTTCCACATCACGGCATGAAAGGTCCGGTCCAGCACAAGGTAGCGAAACAGATCGTCGTCGCGAATCCGGACCTGCTGATACGGGCTGTCTTCCTGATAGAC
>DIHJ01000040.1:0-11545 GCA_002420105.1 Nitrospira sp. UBA5699 | reverse complement strand
GCCACCAGAGCCTGCGTGCCGATCCACGATAGGAAGAAAAACGCCGTCCCCCAGGTTCCCGCCAGGCTTCCGACGGTCGAGAGCGCGATCATGCGACCCGTATGGCGGCCGAGGTAATCCAGATCGGACACCGCCAACCGCAGCATCGCGGGCAACACCCCGCTCAGCCCGAAAGCGGGCGGAGCCAGGAGCACCGCGGCCGCCACGCAGGGGCCCCAACGGGGATCCTCGATCACGCCGGCCATTTTGAACAGCACCGGCTGGCTGAGCCAGGCGACGAGAAACGTCCAGGCACCGGAACCCAACAACAGGCCCCCCAACACCCGGGCGCCTGGACAGCGGTCTGAAATCCATCCGCCGAAGGCGTACCCGCTGCTCATGGCCGCAAGAATCACACCGATCAATGCGCCCCACACGAACAGTGAATTGCCGAATACCGGAGCCAGCAACCGGCTTCCCAATATCTCCAGCGCCATCACGACGGCGCCGGTGACGAGCGCAGTCATCAACAGAAACCAGCGCGGCGTATGAATAGCGGCAGGGCTCGATGTCATAGGGGATGTGCGAGGCGTGAACCGAAGACTATGTGAATGGCCATCACCACATTGTTTTTGCGAAGGGCGCTCATAGTACCCAGGCCCCGGCGGACCTGTCAACGCAACGTAGAAGATACCGACATCGCGTCACATTCCGGCAAGTTCGTTGATCGCCTATGGGAACAAAGTTATACTTCGAATCTGTCAGACTATCAGAATCTGTAAGGAGGGATGTCGATGCAGATCAGCGTAATCGGCACCGGTTATGTCGGACTGGTGACGGGAGCCTGCTTCGCCGAGTTCGGCGTGAATGTCCTCTGTATGGACAACGACGAAAAGCGGATCGCGCGGCTGGAGAAAGGCGAGGTTCCGTTCTACGAGCCGGGGCTCACCGAACTCGTGACCAAGGGCATCGGGCAGGGCCGGCTCAGTTTCACCACGGAACTCACGCGCGCCGTCGACCACGGGGAAGTCATCTTCATCGCGGTCGGCACCCCGCCCAGGAAGGACGGTTCCGCCGATCTGTCGTTCGTCGAGGAAGTCGGCCGCGGGATCGCCCGCAAGATGGCGTCCTACAAGGTGATCGTCACGAAGTCGACGGTGCCGGTCGGCACGGGGTCTCTGCTGCGAAACGTCATCACGTCGACCCGGGAAAAAAAGATCGTGTTCGACATCGTGTCCAATCCGGAGTTTCTCCGGGAAGGGTCCGCCATCGAGGACTTCATGCGCCCCAACCGCGTCGTGATCGGATCGGACAGCGAGCGGGCCGTCGCGCTCATGAAAGACCTCTACCGGCCCCTCTATCTCATTGAAACGCCATTCGTCGTGACGGACGTCGCCACGGCGGAAATGATCAAGTACGCGTCGAATGCCTTCCTGGCGACAAAGATTTCGTTCATCAACGAAATCGCCACCCTCTGCGAACGGGTCGGAGCCGACGTGCAAACCGTGGCGAAGGGGATGGGGCTGGATAAACGGATCGGCTCGAAGTTTCTCCACGCCGGACCCGGCTTCGGCGGATCCTGCTTTCCCAAGGATCTGGCTGCGCTCGTGCAAATGGGCGAACAAGCCGGTTCCCCCATGCAGATCGCCGGGGCCGCCGCCGCCGTGAATGCCCAGCAATGCGGGCGCATGGTGCGCAAAATCAAGGACGCGCTTGGCGGATTGCGGGGAGCGACCGTGGGGCTCCTGGGGCTGTCCTTTAAACCCAACACCGACGATCTACGGGAAGCGCCGGCCCTTTCGATCGCGCGAGAACTTCTCGATGAGGGCGCCGTCGTGCGCGCCTACGATCCTGCGGCGCTCGCGGAGGCGTCCCGGACGTTGCCCGGCATCGTCCCCTGCCGGAACGCCTATGACACGGCTCAGGGAGCCGATGCGCTCGTGCTGGTGACGGAGTGGAACGAGTTCAGGAATCTGGACTTCACCAAGCTGAAATCGCTCATGCGCAGGACGATCCTCATCGACCTCCGCAACGTCTACGAGTCCGGGCGGGTCACACAGTTCGGATTCCGCCACGTGTCGGTCGGGCGCCCGGCCAAGGAGCCGGATCAGAACGCCTAGGCCGGCCTACGTAAGCCGGGGCACTTCCGTTTTCGCCGCTTCTTTCGTCTTCGGCTTATACCCCATGCGGTCCAGGACTTTGAGGACGCGCGTCTTAAGGCGGTCGTCGGCTTCCGCCAAGGCTGTCGCGAGCGGCTCGACGGCCGGCTTCCCGATCTTGCGGATGATTTCCGTCACGGATTGCCGCAGCTCGTCCTCCTCGGACACGAGCAACGGCACGAGCATCGGCACCGCCGCGCCCCCGATCTTGATCAACGAATCGTAGGCCCGCTGCCGGACGTCGCCGACCTCGTCCGTCAAGGCCTCGACCAGCGGCCGTACGGCCCTGGGTTCCTTCAGTTCCCCGAGCACTTCCGCCGCATACTTCCGGTTGAGCCAGTGTGAATCTTTCAGGTCCAGCAGCATGGCGTCGGCTTTCGCGGCGTTGGGATCCTTGGGCCGGATCTTGAGGCTCTTGGCGACCCGCCTCCCGCCCTCTTCGACCACGCGAATCGTGGCGCCGTCTCCCACTTTGAGCTGTTTCAGTTCTTCGACGGCCTCGTTGTCCACGTCGAGCACGACGGTCTTGCCGTCGTAGGCCAGCAACTCCACCTCGATTTGCTTCGCTTCGGGATTGACGGCGACGACCCGCTCGGTCACGAGATTGAAGCCGTCCTTTTTCACGCCGCCCTTCGGGCCGATTTGAATGAGTTTTGCCGGAGCGTCATCCGCCATGGTGTGTATCCTTTACATCGAAATGTAGATTACTGAGCCGACTGCTTCCATCCCAGGCTCGCCAGCACGCCTTCGACCGTCTCCTGTACCATCGTATTCTCGTCCTCGAGCAACGGGAGCAACGGATCGATCGCCTGCTTCGCCCCGAGGCGCGCGAGTGATTCCGCCGCGTTTCGCCGGACCAGCCAGTCTTCGTCCTTCAGCGATTCGATCAGCGGTCCGACGCCGCGGGCATCGCCGATCTTCCCCAACGCTTCCGCCGCATGACGCCGCACCATCCAATTGTTCCCCAACAGCCCGTCGATGAGGGCGTCCACCGCGCGGGCATCGCCGATCTTCTTGAGCACGCGGGCGACGTCCTCCCGTACCGTGCTGTCCGTCAGGGCTTCGACGAGCCCCGGCACCGCGCGGGCATCGCCGATCCGCTCGAGCGCCCAGACCGCAGCGGTCCGTACCGCACCGTCCTTGTCCTTGAGCGCCTGCACCAGCGGCTCCACGCCGCGCGGATCTTTGAGTTTCCCCAATCCCGATGCCGCCTGTTCACGGATCGCCCATTCATCGTCCGCCAGCGCCTCGATCAATCGATCGACGACGGAGGGCCCGATGCGCACCACCGCCGTCGTCGCGGCTTCACGGATCAGCACGTCTTCGTCGGCCATCAGGCCGATCAGCGGTTCGAGCGCCTCCTCGCCCATCTGGCTGAGGCTGGCGATCGCGTGGTCGCGGAGCGCCTCGTTGTCGTCGCGCAACGCGCCGATCAGTTGTTCGATCCGGTCCGACTGTCCCTCGTCACTCATGGTCCTGCCCTTCCTGACCCCCGGCATGTACACCGGCGAGCGCGTCCAGCTTATCCGCGATCAGGCCGGCATTATAGGCCACCAGCCCGTCGCGATCCGTTCGTAATCGATCAAACAATTCCTTATGGGGGCGCAGCACTTCCACGTCCTTGATTTTTGCCAGAGCCTCCATGGCATACACGCGCAGCGGCCGGATCGGAATCGCTTCGAGATAGAGCTGCGTCGGTCGGGCATCCCCGATGAGCCCGAGCGCCTTGATCGCCAACTCCTTGACGCCGGTGTCCTTGTCGTGCGCGAGACGTTTCATCAGGGGCTCGACGGCCCGGACATCGGCGATCTTTCCCAATAGATCCGCCGCCGCTTCGCGCACCAGCCAATCCTCGTCCTCCAGGTATTCGATCAGGATTTCCACGCTGGGACGCCCGATCCCCAGGAGGTCGATCACGGCCGACATGCGCGCCTCCTCCCGCTCGCTCGCCCCCTCCACGTCGCGCAGCGCATTGAAGACTTGGTCGATCCGCTCGCGAATGGCGCCGAGTTTCTTGAGCGTCCCGACGGCGATGTCCCGCACGGCAGGCTGCCCCATCGCATCGATAAACGCGTCCACGGAGCGCGGATCGAGCAGCTGGTCGAGCATTGACGCTGCCATGACCTGCGCCTCCGGGTCCGGATGCTTCAGCATCCGGCACAGGGGCTCGACCGCGGTGGGGATGGCGCCGATCAAATGGGTCACCAACTGCTTCGTCTCTCCCTCGCCCGTTTTCGGCAGCAAAGCCACCAGCACCGAGGCGGTCTCCGTATCGAGCACGCCCGCCATCTGCTCCAGCGCCGCCGCCCCCGCCTTCCGCACCGCTTCGTCTTCGTCTTCGAGCAGCCCCACCAGGGCCACGCCGGCGTGGGGATCCTTGATCCGGGCCAACATCGCGGCGGCTTCCCGTTTCAGATCCGCCGTCCCGGCATGCAGGAGTTCGATCAACGCCTGCACGGCCTTGGGACCGCCCGCCAGACAGGCGGCGGTCGCCCGCATCCGCCGCCAGTCCTCTTCGTGAACCAGCTCGGACACCAGGGTTTCAATGGATTCCTTCGACATAGTTTCTTTCGAAACAGGCCGGGGTCAGCGGCGAGAGGCACTGGGGGAATCTCTGCCTGAAGCCTTTGGGCTTCCATCCCCTTTCGCCTCTTACCTCGCCCCCCTCGCCTGCGCGCCTAAATGCGCCCGGACCGCCAACCCACCTTCGCCAGGGTCTCTTTCACGTGATAGCGCACATTCTCGTCCGGTTCCTGCGTCATGATCGTCAGCAGCGGGGCCACGACCTTCGTACCGAATCGCGCCAACGCCTCGGCCGCATCCGCGCGCGTCAACGTCCGGCGCAAGGCCTTCAGCAGCGAAGGAATCGCGACGTCATCGCCGATCATCCCCAGGGCGCGCACCGCCGCCCCCATCGTCACCATCTCCTCATCCCACTTGTCCCCGCATCCGGCCACCACGCGAGACTCGGCGGGCCGATCCGCCCCTTCGACGATATCGATCAACAGGGAAACCGCACGACGATCGCCGATCTGTCCCATCGCCTCCACCGCCAACGGCCGCAGCCCGGGCTCCTTGAGCACGACCCGAAGATACTCCACCGCCCGGGCGTCGCCGATGCGGCCCAGCGCGCGCACCGCGTCTTCCCTGACCGCCGCGTCGTGATCGTTAAACAACACCGACAGCAGGGGGTCCACCGCTGCGGCCGACCGCATCTTCCCCAGGGCTTCGACGGCATGAAGACGCACCAGCCACTCCGTGTGGGTCAGCGCCACGAGCAGGGAAGGAATCGCGACATCGCCGATCTCGGCCAGCGCGGCGGTCGTCTCCTCCCGCACCGCCTTGACCTTGTCCTGCAACAGGGGAATCAGGGACTCGATCGAACCGGGATCCTTGATGCGCCCCAGCGCCTTGGCGGCGTGCATCCGTACGATCCAGTCGTGATTCTTGAGCGACGCGATGAGCGGAGCCAGCACCCGTTCGTCGGCAATGACCGCCAGCACCGCCGAGGCCGCCTCCTGCACCCCCAGCTGTGGATCGGACAGGCAGAGCCCCAGCGCCGGAACGGACGGCTCGCCGATCGCCATGAGCGCCCCGATCGCCGCCTCCCGCACGGCCCGATCGGCATCCCTGAGGACCGAGACCAGCGGCACGACGGCCCGGGGGTCTTTCAGAGTCCCGAGAGCGGTCGCGGCTTCTTCACGAATGGCCCAATCCTCGTCCTTGAGCGCGGCAATTTGCTCGGCTACGGTATCGGCCATGCCTGCTCCTCTTCAGAACTGACAAGCCTAACACAGCCATTTTCACAGGGTCAACGCGAGCGGGACCGCCGTTCCGGCACGAACCAGCCGAAACAGCACACACCCGCGAGGGCCGACCCGGCCTGATTGACTCCGCCGCAGCCCCGCCGTACCATCGACTTCTCATTTCCCACATCAATCCCTCACCCTGGACCTGAGGAGGCCACATGAACCGGCACCCCAACAGCATGAAATCTCCCTTGACCGGACGCCTCGCGCTTGTCGGCTCGCTCCTCTTGGCCGGCGCGGGACCGGCCTGGCCCTATGAAGTCTGGCTGACCGATCAATCGGATACCGCGAAAGACAGCGGCGGGTTCTTGCACATCTATGACGGCGCCCAACTGGCGGCGAACCCTTCTGCGGCGAAGCCGACCCAGACGATCGATTTTTCCGGCGAGCTCGGCAAGTTCTGCGAAGACGCGACGAAGAAGCCGGTCCGGCGCCCCCACATGCTCTTCTTCAATGCCAAGCAGGACCACGCGATCATCTCCTTCCTGAGCGGTCACGTCCTGTTCATGGACGCGGCGACGAAGAAAGCGGATGCCTGCCTGTCGATGGGCAAGAACGTGCACGCGGCCTGGCCGACGCCGGATCAGAAGATGGCGATCGCCGCGAACATCGCCGAGAAGAAATTCATCCGCATCCGGACGGATTACGCCGGTCACAAGTTTGGATTCGATCCCGAGCAGGATGTCCTCAACCTGACGGCATGGGAGGGAGGGGAGCGACCGGACACTTCACCGATCTGTCCGATCACCGAGTCCTCCAGCCGGTACGCCTTTGTGACGCTCCGGGGCGGAGGACTGCTCGTGGTGGACGTCACCGTCACCCCCATGAAGGTCGTGGCGACGCTGGACAGTAATCAAGTGCATCCGGCGGGCTGCGGCGGGATCGAAGTCGGCGGCACCATGTATATCAATTCCGGCGGCGGATGGCCGGTCGCGCCTCTCTCCTACGACGTCTACGCGCTGGACATGACCAACCTGCCGAAATCCGTCTCGGCCAGGCTGATTTCGCAGCGGGACGAGCGGTTCGCCGACTCCCACGGGATGGCCGCGGTCGGCCGCTATATCTGGAGCGCGGATCGGGCCGGCAACAACATGGAGATCATCGATACCTTGAGCAACCTCAGCGTCGGATCGGTCAATCTCGTGACGGACGCGAACGGCGATCCCGCGCCGGATCTGATGGACACGGCGCCGGACGGACAGTACGTCTTCGTCGGACTGCGGGGTCCCGCTCCGTTGACCGGCAACGATAAGACCGTGAACAACGCCAAGGGAACGATCCCCGGGGTCGGCGTGATCCACGTCGATGCGGGAGGCAGGGTCGGCCACTACAAGGGGCAGGCGGCCATCACCAACATGAAGGACGGGAAGGAAACGGCCGATACGCACGGCATCGCGGTGAGGAAGTAGGAGGTCGTCGCACTCGGCGGCCGGCAATCCCGCGGGAAGGCTCACAGCCGGGGCCTGTCGTCTGTCGCCGGGGAGACAGGCGGCGAGAGCGACGGCAAGCTGTTCAATCGGGACGTTCAGCGAGGCCGCGGTGTGCGAGGGTCCGAGGCGTTCGGGGTCTTGTACGGTGAGGGACCGAGCGAGGCGAGAACGGCCTGTGTCAGCAGCCTGCTAACTGGATTTGGCCACGTCGCCGGATGGTCCGAACCGTCCGGTCTCTCCCAGCGGCCGATCGACCCTGGCGTTATCCGCAGAGCTGGAATCCACCTCCAGATCCTCCGACGGCAGACTCCACCCCAGCTTCTCCAGCGTTTCCATCACCAACTGCCTCAGGGCGTCCTTGGCGCTGAGACGGACGGAGGCATAGGAGAGGACCCGCTCGCCCTCCGACGCGACCTCGGAGGCTTTGGGATCGTACAAAAAGGCGATCAACGGCTCGATGGCCGTATCGCCGATGGTCGTCAGCGCCGCGCTGGCTTTTTCTCGCAGCACGCCGTCCTTCAACAGCATGATCAGATCGGGAATGACGCGCGGATCGCGGAATTGCCCCAGCGCCGTGGCCGCGGCTTCCTTGATGAATGCGTCCTCGCTGACGATGCAACCGGGCGTCGGAGTGCCGTCCTGACGGATCCCCTTTCCCTTCAACGCATCGAGCACGGGCGGTAACGCCCGCGGATCGCCGATCATGCCGAGCGACGCGATCGCATGCCGCTTCACCGCTCCGTCCTTCATCGCCTCGATCAACGCGTCGATCGCCCGAGGATCGCCGATCATGCCGAGCGCGATCGTCGCGTCCTCGCGGACGGCGCGGTCCGGGTCCTTCAATGCGGCGATCAGGGCATCGACGACTTTGGAGTCCCGCACCCAGGTCCGGCCGATCTGATAGTCGGTGGTCATGCCGCCGAGCGCCCGCGCCGCGTGACAGCGGACGACGAAATCCTTGTCCTTGAAGCACTCGATCAACGGATCGACCGAGGGCTGCCCGATATAGACCAGCGCGGTGCCGGCGGTCTCGCGGACGATCTTGGAGGTGTCGCGGAACAATTTGATCAGGGCCGGCACGGCCTTCGGGTCGCCGATCTTGCCCAGGGCTTCGGCCGCCGCGCTCTTCACCGCTCCGTCGCGATCCCGGCAGGCGACGATCAGGGCTTCGACCGCCCGCTTGTCGCGGAGTTCGCCGCAGGTCTTGGCCGCATGCTCCCGGACGCGCCAACGCTCGTCCTTCAACGCCGCAATCATCCGGTCGAGCACGCCCGCCCCCATCCTGGCCGCCGCCTCGACTGCCTGGTTGCGCACTTCCATGATCGGGTCGTTGAAGAGCCCGACCAGGGCTTCGACCGCCTTCTCACCGCCGATTTTCGCGACCGCACAGCCGGCATAGGCCCGCACGGACCAAAACTCGTCTCCGCAGGCGCCGATCAACGCATCGAGGGTCTTGGGATCGCCGATGTCGGCGAGGGCCTTCGCCGCCTCCTCGCGGGTCGCATCGTCGACGTCTTCGAGTGCTTCCAACAGATCGTCCAATGCCTGCGCCATCTCGGGTGCCTCGCGATTAGTACGTGTAATCCGGCTGACCGCCGTAGGGATAGGTCCGTTTACAGCGGACGATCAGGGTCTGCGTCCCCCGCCCTTCCACACACTGGTCGAGCGACGGGGAGAAGTCGATCTTGCCCTCGAGATTCACCGAGAACGGAAAGTCGAAGGTGAAACTCACGAACTTATACTTCCCCGGCTTCAACGGCAGGGTCCGTTTATCGGTGGTCTTGAACGCGTCCATGGACTCCGGATCGGAATTGTAGATCGAGGGCGTGATGCCCGGCACATACCACCATGACGGGGGTTCGATCACGGTCGAATCGATCGTGATCGGGTGCTCGGTCGTATAGGCGGCCGGAGGGCCGGCTTGCGCGACGGACGCGAGCAGCGCGCCCGCGGCCAGGCTGAGGAGCGAGCGGCGAATCCATCCGGTTCGTGTATGGCTGTTCATGATGTTCATAGGACTACTGAGGCAGGCTCGAATTCGGCGCGGCCGCCACGAACGCGAACTGGAAAATCTCTTCCACTGGGCGGCTCTCCCATTCGGTATGGGTCTGCAATCCCAACGTCCGCATCACCGTCGCGCCCGTGTCGAGAATGGAAACCGGTTGATGAATCGTGTGGCCGTGCTTGATGCCGACGCCGGATGCGATCCAGGGCACCACCGGCGCGGCGCCGTCCGGCTGCTCCTGCCCGGCGTCTTTCCCTTCGGCGCTGAGCGAGGTCACGAACACGGTGGTCCGCTTCGTCAACCCCTGCGCCTTATAGATGTCCAGCACCGAATTGATGGCCTTGTCGACGGTCCGCAACGCCTCCCGATACTCCTTCGAGTTCCAACCGCGCGACGCCCCGACCCGCCCGGCTTCCGGAAGATGGACCACGAGAAAATGCGGCAGGGCGAGAATCGCGTGCCCGTACCCGTGTCCGCTGGTGGCTTTCTTGAAGTACTGCTGAATATAGGACACGATCCGGTCCGGATTGCATTCGGGCTTCAGCGGCCCGCACATTTGATAATCCGTATAGGGCTCCGGCCTCGCCAGCTGATAGAGCGATTCATCCATGAAGAAGATCGCGCTGTCGCGCCCGCCGCTCAAGTCAAGATAGTCGAACACGCTGGGAGCCCGGGGGTACCCCCGGCTGAATTCGAATGTGTTCCAGGTGATGCCGTGCTTCTCCACCGGCACCCCGGTGATGATCGACGCCATCGTCGGCAATCGCAGCGCCGGCTTGACCCCCGTCGCCGACCAGGTGACCGATCCGTCCTTCACGAGCTTGCTCAGGGTCGGCATCGTGCCGCCCTTCAGTGAATCCTGGCCGAATCCCTCCAGCACGAACAGAATGACATGTTCGGTCGGGGGAGAAGAAGGAGCCGGGCCGCCGGTCGCGGGAACCTGAGTCGCAGACCCTGCCGACGCTCCTGACAGGACACAACACGCGCCGAACACGATCGGAAGAAGACCCCGGAATCCGCCTGCCATAGACAATCCTCTCATTAGCGCCAACATCCGACTGCACAGGGGAAACGTACCTTAGCACGCGAATTTTCTGGAAGGCAAGCCGCACCCGGGCCCCGGAAAGCGGCTGGCGCACAGGATTTATGGATGTTATGCTAAAAGCAACAAATCGCTTGGGCAGCTGTCAACCCACGGGTGGCCGATGCGTCAATCCTCATGGAAGGGGTGAAGGCGATGCCCGATCGGTTCTCCGGGATTCCGTCGGGTTCGAGATTCCTCTCTTCCGCCGTCCTCTGCTTCGCCCTCATCTTCTTCCAGACCATCGCGATCGTCTGCGCATTCACTTCGGCCTCCGCGGAGGTGCGCGTCGTGACCTCCCGGGGCGAATATCGGATGGGCGACCGCGACACCAAAGAGGACGCCGTGCGTCTTGCCACCGAAGCGGCGAAGCGCCACGCATTGGAACAGGTCGCGACCTACCTTGAGAGCATCACGATCGTCGAGGGCGTCGACGTCACGAAAGACGAGATCCGGACCTACACGGCCGGCCTGGTCCTCGTGCTGGAGCAGCAGACCAATCTGGCGCACGACGCCGACACCGTCGTCGTGACGGTCGATCTGACCGCCCAGGTTGATACGGATCACGTCGCCCAGGCCATCGTCGCCCTGAGGGAGAACGAGGAGGCCCGGCATCAACTCGCAGCGCTCAGGGAAGAGATCGACAGCCTGCAGCAGGACCTGGAGTCGGCCAATCAGGCGCTGGCGCTGGCCGCCACGGCCGATCAGGTCGAGCAGGCCGGCCGGCAGCGGCAAGAGATTTTGAACCGGGTCCAATCGAACGCCATGGTATCGCAGGCCTGGACGGACTGGGTCATCGTATCACCGGGCCTGTATTCCTCTCCCTGGGTCGGCGGCGCGCAAACCCACGCCCTCCTGAACGTCGCGCGGGGGCTCTATCCCGCGAGCCCCTACGTGCAGGCGGCCCAGCAAGTCATCATGACCGGGCACCCCCCTCCCTCTTCCCAACCGCCAGCGCCGCCGCAGCAAGCGACATCCAGACCAGCTCCCCTGACCCTGAACGAAATCTCGCACACGACACCGACCACTCCACCGCATCTTGGCAATCAGCCTGCCGGAGTCCGGCAGACGACCGCGCCCCC
>DIHJ01000043.1 GCA_002420105.1 Nitrospira sp. UBA5699 | reverse complement strand
GTGTTTTTCAACGGGGAGCGGAAGCCCCCTGTTCGATACCGAACGGCGCCGGTTGAGCGCGGGCAGGTAATTTCAGTCGTCAGTGCGACCGGGACGATCAATCCCGTGGTATCCGTCCAGGTGGGGACGCAAGTATCGGGCATGATCAAGAGCCTGCACGCCGATTTCAATTCGGTCGTCAAAGCCGGCGACATCGTGGCCACGATCGATCCCGAGCCGTTCAAGGCCCGCCGGGACCAGGCCGCCAGCAATCTGGAGATGGCGAGGGCCAACGTGGCAAGGGCCAGAACCGAGCAGGCGCAGCGCCGCCGCGAGTTGGAGCGCGCCAAATCGCTGGTCGCGCAACAGTTCGTCTCGCAGAACGACGTCGATGTGGCGATCACCAATGCGCAGGGGGCGGACGCCCAGGTCAACGTGGCGATGGCGCAGGTAAAACAGGCCGAAGCGGCGTTGAACGCGGCGGAACTGGACCTCAAGTACACGACGATTCGTTCCCCGGTGAACGGCATCGTCGTGGCCAGAAATATCGAAGTCGGGCAGACGGTGGCGGCGAGCTTCGCGACGCCGAATCTCTTTCTGATCGCCCTGGATCTCACCAAAATGCAGGTCGACACCAACGTCAGCGAGTCGGATATCGGGGGGATTACCGAGGGGAAGGAAGCGACGTTCACCGTCGACGCCTATCCCGGAGTTCCGTTTGCCGGCACGATCAGGCAGGTGCGGCTGGCTCCGATCAACGTGCAGAACGTGGTGACCTACAACGTGGTCGTCGGCGTGGACAACAAAGACCTGCGCCTGAAGCCCGGCATGACGGCCAATGTGTCCATCGTCGTCGCGCAGAAGGATCAGGTTCTCAAGGTGCCCAATGCGGCTCTCCGGTTCGTTCCTCCCAGGGCGGAGCAGGCGGTGGCCCGCCATTCGGACGGGAAGCCGGCCGGGGGCGAAGGCGGCGGCCGGGCCGTTCCGGCCGGCGGGCCGGCGGCGGCGCGGACCATCTGGAAGCAGACGGACAACGGAGAACTGATTCCCGTGACGGTCCAAACGGGCATTTCCGACGGGTTGGCGACGGAAGTGATCTCCGATGCCGTTGGCGAAGGCGACAGGGTGGTCGTCGGTCTCGAACAGCCTCGTGACGCGAGGAAGGGCGGCGATCTTCCTCCCGGATTCGGGACAGGCGGCCAGCGGCGGTCGCGCGATCGCGGGATGTAAAACAGATCAAGGTTCAGGCTAAGGTCGAGAAAGAACGCGATTCCTTGCTGTCGGCTGGATTGAACCCTCTGACTCAACCTGAGCCTTAACCTCAACCTCTCCGCCCATGGCCCCATTGATCCAATGTGACGACCTCTGGAAGATTTATCGGGTGGGCGACGTGGAAGTGCAGGCGCTGCGCGGGCTCAGCCTGACGATCGAACAGGGCGAGTTCGTGGCCATCATGGGATCGTCCGGATCGGGCAAGTCCACCCTGATGAACATCCTGGGGTGCCTCGATCAGCCGACGAGGGGGCGCTATCGGTTGAACGGGGTCGAGGTCGGACACCTGCGTCCCGATCAGTTGGCCGACATCCGCAACCGGCAGATCGGGTTCGTCTTCCAGAGCTTCAATCTGATTCCCCGCACGAGCGCGCTCGAGAATGCGCAGTTGCCTCTCTTCTACCGGGGGTTGTCCCTCAAGGAGCAGCGGGCCATGGCCGCCGCGGCGCTTCAGCGGGTCGGGCTCGGCGGCAGAGAGCATCATTTCCCGACTCAATTGTCCGGAGGACAGCAGCAGCGCGTCGCGATCGCCCGGGCGCTGGTGACGGCCCCGTCCCTGCTCCTGGCGGACGAACCGACCGGCAACCTCGACACGCAATCCAGCCAGGAGATCATGAGCATTCTGGAAGGGCTCAACCGCGAAGGGATCACGGTGATCCTGGTGACGCATGAAATCGACGTGGCGGCGTATGCGCATCGTGAAATCGTCATCAAGGACGGACAAGTGCTGAGCGATCGGGCCACCAAAGGGCGATCGCAGACGGTCGGGGTGTAGATGCCGGCGTTCATCTGGCTCACGGTCATGACCGCGTTGCGCATCCTGGGGCGCAATCGCCTGCGCGCGGGGCTCACCATGCTGGGCATCGTCATCGGCGTGGCCGCGGTCATCGCCATGGTCAGCATCGGGGAGGGCGCCAAGCGGGCGGTGCAGGCGCAGATCGCCACGATGGGAACGAACGTCATCATCATCTTCCCGGGGGTGACCTCCGCGAGCGGCGTGCGGGGCAGTCAGGGAACGGCCGTGACGCTCACCGTGTCCGACGCGTTGGATCTGAAAAAGCGGGTGCCGTTGCTGGTGGACACGGGCTGGGCGCGGCGCGACGTGATGCAGATCGTCAACGGGAACCGGAACTGGAACGGTCCGATCAACGGGATCTCCCCCAGCTACCTGACCATCCGCGACTGGTCCTTCACCAGCGGAGGGCCGTTCACGCAGGCGGACCTGGACAGCGCCGCCCGCGTCGCCCTCATCGGTCAGACCATCGTCGAGAATCTGTTCGACCCGGGCGAGGAGCCGGTGGGCGCGACAATCCGCATCAAGAACGTGCCGTTCCGCGTCATCGGCGTGCTGGCGCCGAAGGGCCAGTCCGCGCAGGGGTCGGATCAGGACGACGTCATCTTCATTCCGTTCAGCACCGCGGAGCGGAAAGTGTTCGGGACCTCGTTTATCGGGTCGGTCGGGACGATATTCGGATCGACCGATCAGGTCGAGGATCTGCCCGAGGCGGTCGAGCGGATTCGGGAGGTGTTGCGCGCCCGGCATCGGCTGCAGGGCGACCAGAACGACGATTTCACGATCAGGACGCAGGTCGATATCGGAAGGGTGCAGGAGGGCACCAGTCAGACCCTCACGATGATGTTGTTTTCCATCGCGTCGGTGTCGCTGCTCGTCGGCGGCATCGGGATCATGAACATCCTCCTGGTCTCCGTGACCGAGCGGACCAGGGAAATCGGCGTGCGGATGGCGGTCGGGGCCAAGCGCCGCCATATCGTCGGGCAGTTCCTCATCGAGGCCATGACCCTGAGCCTGCTGGGAGGCGCCCTCGGGATCGTGCTCGGGGTCGTCGGCGCCAAACTGACGACGGTGGTTGCCGGCTGGCCGACGATCATTTCCAGCGACGTGATCGTGATCGCTTTTTTCTTCTCGCTCGTGGTCGGTCTGTTCTTCGGGCTGTATCCCGCCAACAAAGCCGCACGGCTCAATCCGATCGAGGCGCTCCGCTACGAATAGGTGCCGGCGCCATCGCGCGCGGATGGGCGACGGACCTACGACGACGCCGTCGCGGCGAGGCTGACTTCGATGCGGGGGTTGGTCTTGTCGACGTGCTTGTAGAGGTGGGTTTCGACGATGCGGTTGTCGTTGAGGCCCAGCCCTTCGCAGAGCGCATCCTGGGCGATCTTGAGGCCGCCGTCGACGTCCCGCCGCAGAGCGGACGTAAAATAAAACCGGATCGACAGGGCCAACGGCGCGGAGTGGAGCCGGGACAGCAGCTCGGACCGGCGGGGCGATTTCGCCAGGGTCAGCCAGACGAGCTGTCCGACCTGCGCCTTGTAGGCGCGGCCCGCGGAAGAGAGCAGGCGGCGTCCGTTCACCGTGGCATATTGATGATTGATGCTGGGAGGCACGGGCAGCGTCAGAGAGACCGAGTCGCCGGCGGGGGCGATCCCGGTCGGTCCCGCCGGAACGGACGGCCTCCGGGGGGCGGCGGAAACGGGTGTCGACGGGCGGCCGACCGCGCGGGTGGTTCCGGCTCGGCGAGGCGGAGTCAGGCGGACCGGAAGCTTGGAAGCGGGGATCCGGATCGGGCGCCGATACGTGGGCATGCGAGCTCGTTCAGTCAATCACCAGAAAACAATTTCCGCAGGCTGTTGAGCAAGGCCGCCAGCGGCGTTCTCGCGTCGCTCAGAGGCTCAACGTACGGGACAGAGTACGCGTCGCCTCTTCGTTCGCTGCGGCCTTGCTGGACAGCCTTTCTCAACAGCCTGCGGGCATCCAGATCCCGTCAGCCACTTCGCGCGCAGATCCTTTTGGGGGTCGGCGCAGGGTTTGTCAACACACTGCCAGGCTCGGTCAGGAGGCGTTCAAAAAGCCGTTCGGCGATGCGGGAACGAAGCCGCGGGGGGATTTTCAACGCCTAACTATAGCAGATTGAGAATTTTCGCCATGTTCTGCTCATACCGCTCTTCGGAGCGAGCGATATAGCGGCGCCATTCGCTGGGGTTCCAGATTTCCATCCGATGGTAGAGGCCGACCAGGATGATCTCCTGGTCGTCGTCGAGCGGTACGAGTTTCCGCAGCTTGCCGGGGATCAGAATCCGTCCCGCCTTGTCGATCTCCGAGGTGCCGGCTTCGGACACCACGAAGTGCATGAACAGCCGGCTCTGCTCTTCGTCCAGCGTCGTTTTCGTCCGTTCGAGTACCTTCTCCCATTCCTTGGCGGAGTAGATGAGGATGGATTCTTCCGGGCCCTTGAGGAAGACGACGGCCTGTCCTTCGGATTCGACCTGCTCGCGGATGGGGGAGGGGACGATAAACCGCCCCTTCTCGTCCACTTTGCAGAGGTATTCGCCGGCAAACATCATCAGTGGAGGGTCTCCTTCACGACGCGAGCGGGCCCCTGGTCCGGTCGCGGATCCACTGCTCGAGATCCGAACGTACGAACCGCCATTCTTTCCCAAGCTTGAAGGCGGGAATCCGGTGGTTCTGCAGATATCGATAGAGCGTCCGCTGGGTGATCTTGAGATAGCGGCAGGTTTCCTCCGCTGTCATCAGCTCGCTCTTGGGCTCCTTGGTCATGGGGAAACCGTCGTCGGTAGGTATCCATGTGCCTCTGGGGCTCCGGAACTGGCCTCAGGGTAAGAAAATCAACCGGATCTGTCAAGTGAAAATATATGACAATGGATGCCAGAGAGCGTCAGATCAGTCCAGGTCCTGGGAGCCGGCCTCCGGGGACTCTGCGTCGTCGTCCAGGCCTTCGCCGAGGTCCTCGCCCGTTTCGTCCCCGAGTCGTTTCATGAAGCGCGCCATGCTGTCCGGGTCGTTCTCGTCGAGCCCCGAAAGGGTATTCGGGTCCGCGAGGGAGGCGAGTCTGGCTTCTTCGGACTTCGGCGACGCGAATCGAGACAGCAGGCGTTCCAACCTGGGGCTCCGGCAATGGGTGCAGAAGACCGGCTTCGGATTGGAGAGGCTCAGCACGAGGATGGTGCTGCGCTTCCGGCAGTCCAGGCAGCGGTATTCGTAGAGCGGCATCGCTCACACCTCCGGGACCGGCCGGGACCCCGCTGCCTGCCCGGCAAAGAGGCGATCCGGCACCAGGTGCGTTCCCATCGTGCGGGCCAGCGTCAGCGCGCACACCGAAGCGGCGCCGCTTTTTAGCAAGGTTTTGGCGCATTCATTGAGCGTCGCGCCGGTCGTGAAGACGTCGTCGACCAGGAGTATCCGCCGTCCGGCGAGCGCTTCCGGCTGTCTGACCCCGAAGGCCTGTCTGAGATTGCGCAGCCGTTCAGGCCTCGTGAGCGTCGTTTGCGGATCGGTCGCCAGGATGCGGATGAGATGGGTCGCGGACACCGGCCGTGAGAGCAGGCGCCCGAGGTGATCCGCGAGCAGCAACGATTGGTTGAACTCGCGGGCCCTGAGCCGCGCGGGATGCAGGGGTACCGGGACGATCAGATCGGCATCCAGCCCCGCAGGCAGCGCGCCGGCCATGAGTGCGGCCAGAGGCTTCGCGAGGGCGACCTTCCCGCGGTACTTGAAGGAGCAAATGGCGTCCTGCAACGGGGGCAGATAGGGATAGAGCGTCCAGGCCCGCTCGTATGCCGGCGGCCGTTCAAGGCAGGTTTGGCATTGGTGGTCGGGCGTGCGGGACGTGGCGGCCGGCGAGGCGAACGGCAGGTCGCAGCGCGAGCAGGCCGGCCCCGTTGTCGGGACGATCCGGTTCCAGCACCGGCGGCAGAAAAACGGGATCGGGTCGTCGCGCAACGGGAGGCCGCAACCGATGCAGTCGGCCGGGATGATGAACCGGACGGCCTGACGATACCATCCGAGAAGCCGGTCGCTGTGTTCCGTGTGCGGCATCGACAGGGCCTCGCTGGTGCAGCGCTGTCTGTAGCCTGCTTCACACGATCTGTCAAGGTTGTCGCTCCGTAAATGGTTGTGATATACGAAGAGACCCCGCCCACGGAAGGAGTCCTGCTCTCGGCATGGTCACACTCAGCGAAGTCTCAAAGGTCTACGAGCGGGGAGGCGATCGCATTCCCGGCCTGGACCGCGTGACTCTCGACGTGGAGGCCGGCGCGTTCTGCGCGTTCGTCGGTCCGAGCGGCTGCGGCAAGAGCACCCTCCTCAATCTGATCGCCGGCCTCGACCGTCCCACCTCGGGCGAGATTGTGCTGGACGGACGGTCGACCGCCGGGTTTGCCGCCGACGACTGGACGAGAGCGAGGCGGGAAACGATCGGGATCGTGTTTCAAGCCTTTCATCTGATTCCCGGCCTGACGGTGGAGGAAAACGTGGCGTTCCCGCTGTTGTTACGAGGCGAGGAGGGCCGGGCCGTGCGCGGCCGGGTGGCGGAGATGCTGGCGCTCGTCGGCATGGCCCATCGGGCGCGGCATCGCCCGGGCGAGCTGTCGGGCGGCGAACAGCAGCGCGCGGCGATTGCGCGGGCGATCGTGCATCACCCGAAGATCATCCTGGCCGACGAGCCGACCGGCAATCTGGATTCGCAGCACGGAGCGGAAATCATCGCGCTGCTGCGCCGGCTCGTGCGGGAGTTCCGCCAGACGGTGCTGCTGGTGACCCACAGCGCCGCCGCGGCGGAAGCGGCCGATTACACCTGGACGATGAAGGACGGACGGCTGGTCGCCAGAACGGTGCATGAGCCCGTTTCGATAGGAGTATGATGGATCTTTCGACGACGATCGCGGGCATCAGGTTTCCCAGTTGCTTCATGAATGCGTCCGGCGCGCTCTGCGTGACGAAAGAGGAACTGATCGCGCTGGGGCGTTCCCGCGCCGGCGCGATCGTCACCAAGTCGATGACGGTCGAGGCGCGCCAGGGCAATCCTGCGCCCCGCTATTACGGGTTTCCCGGCGGGTCCATCAATTCGATGGGGCTGCCGAATCTCGGCTATAAGGCCTACGCCGAGCTCATTCCCGAATTGAAACGACTGGGTAAACCGGTCATCGCCAGCGTGGCGGGTCTCTGCGAGGACGACTTCCCCGTGATCGCGCAGGCGATCAACGAGGCGCAGCCCGACCTGATCGAAGTGAATCTCTCCTGCCCCAACATTCCCGGAAAACCGCAGATCGGGTACGACGCGGAAGCCTCCGAGCGCCTGATGAAGCGCGTGCGCAAGGTGATCACGGTGCCGATGGGGGTCAAGCTGCCTCCGTATTTCGACCCCGCGCACCACAAGCTGATGGGCGACGTGATCGGGCGGTGCGGGGTGGATTTCCTGAACCTCATCAACTCCGTGGGCAACGGGCTTGTCGTGGACCCTGAGACCGAAACGGTCGTGATCAAACCGAAAGGCGGGTTCGGAGGGCTCGGCGGGACGATCATCAAGCCCGTCGCGCTGGCCAACGTGCGGGCCTTTTGGAAGCACTTCGAAGGCCGGATGCCGATCATCGGGACCGGCGGCGTCATGAACGGCGTCGACGCCTTCGAACATCTTCTCTGCGGCGCCTCCGCCGTGCAGATCGGGACGGCGCTGGTCGAAGAAGGGGTCGGAGTATTCGATCGGCTGGAGCAGGAACTGGCCGCCTGCCTCGAAAAGCGGGGCTATCGGTCGGTGTCGGAGTGCCGGGGAAAGCTCAGAGAATTGTAGCAGGCAGCAGCTACTTGCCGAAGGATTTGGAAAGCAGTCCCAACTGCAGGGCCCGCCTGAGCAGTTGCGCGACGTTTCGCACGTTCAATCGGCGCATCAGGTTGAAACGGTGTACTTCCACCGTCCGTACGCTGATCTGCAGCATGTTGGCGATTTCCCGGTTCGTATGCCCGACCGACACCAGGCGAAGAATGTCTCGTTGGCGCGGTGTCAGCAGTTCGAGATCGACGGGTTCTTCAATGACCGGTTCGGCTTTTCGGCGTAGCGCGCTTTTCATTTCACCCACCCTCATTGGCCAGCAATAACTGAACCGAGTCTAACAAAGGTGCGGAACTCTGTAAACGAAACGTCCGATTTGTGCAGGGTTTAGCCCGGCCGCATGGATATTGGTGAAAATCAGCCATACGTAGGTGAAACTGCTGGCAGGCTGTTGAGCAAGGCCGCCAGCGGCGTTCTCGCGTCGCTCAGAGGCTCAACGTACGGGACAGAGTACGCGTCGCCTCTTCGCTCGCTGCGGCCTTGCTGGACAGCCTTTCTGAACAGCCTGCGGGGCATCCAGATCCCGTCAGCCACTTCGCGCGCAGATCCTTTTGGGGGGCGGCGCAGGGTTTGTCAACACACGGCTAGGCCGTCCGGCCCGGAGGCGGAGTTTCGATGACCGCGTTCCCGACCCTCCTCGCCACGTTGATCCGGGCGCATGCCTTCCAGCAACCCTTCCGGAGCCTCCTGACCGTCGTCGGAGTGGCGCTCGGCGTGTTGGCGTCGGTGGCCATCACCGCGGCGAATGTGGAGGTGCTCCGCGCGTTCGAACGGGCCGTTCTGACGGTGGCCGGTCCCGCCACGCTGGAAATCGTCGGCCACGATCTGGGCCTCGACGAAACCGTCATCACCGCCGTCCGGACCGTGCCCGGTGTCGTCCGGGCCGCGCCGGTCATCGAAGAAGCGGTCGTTGTGGCGGAAGGCCCTCACCGGGGCGAGAGCCTTCAGGTCTTCGGACTGGATCTGCTCGAGGAAGCCGGTGAGCGCGGATTTCGCATGGAACGCGGTTCGGCCGAGGACGCGCTGAACGATCTCCTCGCGCCGCACAGCCTGTATCTCGGCCGGCAACTGGGCAGGGACTGGCATCTCGCGCGGGGCGGCGAACTCGACGTCACGGCCGGTCACAGAACCGTACGGCTTCGCGTCGCGGGGCTGCTCCATGGCGAGGAGGCCCGCGCCTCGCTGTGGAATCGCGTCGCCATCATGGATCTGGCCGCGGCGCAGGTGCTCTTCGACTCGGTCGGGCGGCTGGCCCGCATCGAGCTGGTCACGGCGGCCGATCGATCCCCCGAAGAGGTCGCGGCGGCAGTCCGAGCCCTGCTGCCGCCGCACCTGATCGTCCAGCGTCCCGCCCAGCGCAGCGCACAAGTCGAAAAGATGGTCGGCGCCTTTCAACTCAACCTGACGGTCCTGAGTTGGGTCGGTCTCCTCGTCGGGATGTTCCTGGTGTACAACACGATGAGTTTCTCCGTGGCGCAACGGCGCCGGGAGATCGGCATCTACCGCGCGCTCGGCATGACGGAACGGCGGGTGGCCGGGCTGTTTCTCCTCGAAGCCGGATTGTTCGGCTGCCTCGGCGGGCTGCTGGGCGGCATCGCAGGCCTCTGGCTGGCCCGAAGTTTGGTCGTACTCGTCAGCCGTACGATCAGCGACCTCTACGTGCCGCTGGCGTCGAACGGAACCTTTGCGACGGTCGATGCGCAGAGCCTCGCGTCGCTTCTCCAGGGTCTCGTCGTCGGGGTCGTCGTGTCGATGGCGGGGGCGCTCGGCCCCGCCGTCGACGCCGGCCGCACGGTGACGACCAAGGCGCTCGCTCCCGGCGACTACGAAACGTCGCAATCGTTGCGGAGACGGCGCTACCTGTGGGGCAGTCTCGCCCTGGTGGTCCTCGGCAGCCTCTGTACGCAGGCTCGCCCGGTGGCGGGGTTGCCGGTCTTCGGCTATCTCGCCACGCTGTGCCTGTTGGGCGCGCTCTCGTTGCTCGCCCCGGTCTGTATCCTGGCCCTGCAAACAGCGACTCAACGGAAGGAGGCCGGACCGGCCCTCTCCGGAAATCTCAGGCGCATGGCGGCCGACCATGCGGCGCGCCATCCTGGACGCAACGCCGTGACCGTCTCCGCCCTGATGGTCGGATTGTCCATCATGATCGGCGTGGTCGTGATGGTTCGCAGTTTTCGCGAGACGGTGGAGCTGTGGGTCAACGAAACGGTCATGGCGGATCTCATCGTGGCGCCGCCGGCCTGGTTGCACGGCAAGCAGATCGGCCAGGCCTCGCGCGCGTTGCCCGGGGCGTGGCTGCCGGCGTTGCAGGCGATCGAGGGGGTTGCGGCGGTCGATACCTACCGGGACGTGGAGGCGGAGGCGCAGGGCCAGCCGGTCGCATTGGTCTCCAGGGATCTCAGACTCCACGCCGAAAAGGGGCGGTACCTCATGGTGGAAGGAGACTGGACGGCCGTGCTCCTGCGCGCGGCCGAGAGCGGCGGGGTGTTGCTGTCGGAAGTGCTGGCCAACCGGTTGGGGCTCCGTGCCGGCGAATCGGTCACGATCACGACGCCGAGAGGACCGCAGCCGGTTCCCGTCGAAGGGATCTTCTACGATTACGCGACCGACGGCGGGAAAATGGTGATGGACCGGACTGCCTACCGTCGGTACTGGGACGATGAGCGCGTCACGGTGTTCGCGTTGTACCTCGCGCCCGGTGCGGACAGCGAACGGGTCCGGCAGGCGGTGATCGGAGCGCTGACGGCCGGAGAGGAACGGGCGACGCCGCCTTCGATCATCCGAAACAAGGAACTCCGGCAGGAAATCCTCGACATCTTCGACCGGACCTTCGTGCTGACCTATGTCCTGGAAGCGATCGCCGTTCTGGTGGCGGTGCTCGGCATCGTGAATACGCTCGTGACCGCCGTGCTCGAGCGGCGGCGCGAATTGGCGACGCTGCAGGCGATCGGCGCCGGCCCGAAGCAGGTGGAACGGCTGGTGCTGTGGGAAGCCGTCTATCTGGGAATGATCGGGGCCATCCTGGGGGTGATCGGGGGCCTCGCGCTCGCCTGGGTGCTGATCGCAGTGATCAACAAGCAATCGTTCGGCTGGACGATCCGCATGACGGTTCCTCCGGGAGTGCTCTTCCAGGCGGTGACGCTTGCGATTGCCGCGGCCTGGATCGCCGGCTACTTCCCCGCCCGCTGGGCGGCGAGACAGCCGGTGGTGGAGGGGCTGAGGGAGGAGTAGCGGGCCGTATGGCGAGTCGCCTGCTCCGGCGATGGGGAAAGCCGCACGGTCTGTCGGTGCCTGGCTCAGCAACTTGCTCCGTCCACGACTCTGTCGGAACGGAGCTTCATACAAGCTTCGCCGGCGCCGAAGTCGCACGCACCGACAGCCATGCGACCCATCGCAAATCGCAGGCCGCCTCACCATACTGCCCGTCCCGAAGGACGGGCGCT
>DIHJ01000104.1:11751-12159 GCA_002420105.1 Nitrospira sp. UBA5699 | reverse complement strand
CTAAGTATAACCGATTAGAAATCTTTGTCCACCGGTAGAAATGCGCGGGTTACGTCTTCGGCCGGTAGTATTTCCTGCCCTTGAGCGCGTCGGGAAGGTGTTCCTGGCCCCCCTTCGCCTGCGGATCGTCGTGCACGTAGCGATAGCCCTTGCCATAGCCCAGGTCGCGCATCACCGAGGTCACCGCATTGCGCAGATGAAGGGGAACGCCAAGATTTCCAAACGTTTGCGCATCAAGACGGGCCTCGAGCAGGCCGGTGTAGGCGGCATTGTCTTTCGCTCTGGTGGCCAGGAAGGTCGTCCCCTGGGCCAGGTTGATCTGGGCTTCCGGGAGTCCTACAAACTGGACGGCCTGGGCCACCGCCACGGCGACCACGATCCCCATCGGGTCGGCGTTGCCGACGTCCT
>DIHJ01000104.1:0-11694 GCA_002420105.1 Nitrospira sp. UBA5699 | reverse complement strand
CGGGCGATGAATTTCGGATCTTCTCCGGCCTCCAGCATCCGGGCGAGCCAATAGAGCGCGCCGTCCGGATCCGAATCCCGGAGGCTCTTGATATAGGCGGAGATGACGTTGTAATGCTCTTCGCCGGCCTTGTCGTAGCGGAGGGCTTTCTTCGCCAGCGCCGCATCGACCGCCGCGCCGTCGACCGTCCGTACGCCGTCCGATCCGGGCGGCGTCTGCGTGACGACGAATTCCAGCGCGGTGAGCAACGCTCTGGCGTCCCCGTTCCCGAAGGCGATCAGGCGCTCCCGGGCCTCCGGCGACAACCGGGGTTTCCACGTTCCCAATCCGACGGCCCGGTCCGAAAGGGCCCGGTCCAGGATCCGTCCGAGCGCGTCGTCGGACAGAGGCTTCAGCAGCACGAGGATCGAGCGGGACAGAAGCGGGCTGATCACTTCGAACGAGGGATTCTCGGTCGTCGCGCCGACCAGGATGACCGTGCCCCGCTCGACGTGCGGAAGAAACGCATCCTGCTGAGCCTTGTTGAAGCGATGGATCTCGTCGACGAAGAGCACCGTCTTCTGGCGCTGGAGCGCCAGCCGGTGCTCCGCGGCCTTGATGATCTCCCGCAACTCGGGAATGCCCCCCGTCACCGCCGAAAACGCCACGAAATGGGCCTTCGTGTGCCGGGCGATGAGATGCGCCAGCGTCGTCTTGCCCGACCCCGGCGGCCCCCAAAAAATCACGGAGGAGAGACGATCCGACTCGATGGCCTTCCGCAACGGGCGGTCCGGCGCGGCGATCTCGTCCTGCCCGACAAAATCGGCGAATTCGCGCGGGCGCATCCGTTCCGCCAGCGGCACCTCCGGCGTTCCGCCGCTCGCGGGCACGGTGAAGAGATCGGGGCTCGGGTCGCGAGGAGTCGGCATCACAGGTCCCTTGAATGCGGCGATTGTATACGCCGATTCCCCCGATCGCAAACGGGCTCTTGACCGCCAAGGACGCCGGTGCTACGTACTCGGCGCCCCATGGAGGAGAGGAGACGGTGCAGACCGCGACCAACGGCATCACGCTGGGCTATAGCGACAAGGGAACGGGCCTGCCCCTGGTCTTCCTCCATGCCTTCCCGCTGAACCGCACCATGTGGGCGGCGCAGGAGGCGGCGCTTTCGCCGCGGTTCCGCGTCATTACCGTCGATCTGCGCGGACACGGCGAGTCCGATGCGCCGCTCTGGCACTACAGCCTCGACCAGGCGGCCGACGACGTCCGGGCCCTGTTGGACCACCTGTCGATCCGGCAGGCGCTGTTCGTCGGCCTCTCGATGGGCGGCTATATCCTGTTCGCCTTTTACCGGAAACATGCCGAGCGGGTGAAGGGACTGGTCCTGGCCGACACGAAAGCGCAGGCGGACACGCCGGAGGGGAAGGAGGGGCGGTTCCAGATGGCGCAGACCGCCTACAAGAAAGGGCCGTCAGCCATCGCCGACATCATGATCCCGAAACTGCTGAGCCCCGCCACGATCCGGACCAGACCGGAACTCGTTCGGCACGTCCGGGCGATGATCGAGGGCAACCAGATGAGCGGCATCGTCGGAGATTTAATGGCGATGGCCGAACGGCCCGATTCGGTTCCGCTCTTGAACCGGATCGCCTGCCCGACCCAGATCATCGTCGGCGAACTGGACCAGGCCACGCCGCCCGCCGATGCCGGGCTGATGGCGGAGCGGATTCCAGGCTCCCGCCTGGCCGTCATCCCTCAGGCCGCCCACCTGGCCAACCTGGAACAGCCGGAGGCCTTCACTCAAACCGTCGCGGCCTTTGCGTCGGGCCTGGCGGCAATTTAGGCGGATCGCGCCAACGGCGCGGCTAGTCGGTGTCGCCGACGCTGCCCCGTCGGATCAACTTGAGGAATTCCAGGCGGGTCTGTTGCTGGGTCCGGAAGGCGCCGAGCATCGAGCTGCTGACCGCCACGGTGTTCTGCTTCTCGACCCCGCGCATCATCATGCAGAGATGGCGCGCTTCCACGACGACTCCGACTCCGTTCGCGTTGAGCTTCGACTCGAGCGTTTCGGCGATCTGCACCGTCAACCGCTCCTGCACTTGCAGCCGTCTGGCGAAGGTGTCCACGATGCGCGGGATCTTGCTCAGGCCCACCACTTTCTTATTGGGCAGGTAGCCCACATGGACTTTGCCGAAGAACGGCAGCAGGTGGTGTTCGCACATGCTAAAGAAATCGATGTCCTTGACGATGACCATCTCGTCGTATTCGATCGGAAAGAGCGCGCCGTTCAGCAGATGGTCGATATTGCGCTGATAGCCCTGGGTCATGAAGGCCATGGCCTTCGCCACCCGTTCGGGCGTTTTGAGCAGGCCGTTGCGGCTCGGCTTCTCGCCGAGAACCACCAGCATCTGGGAGACCAACGATTGCAGCGCTTCGAGATTCACCGGCTGCCCGCTTCCGCTCACGTCCTCCACCGGCCGCCGCCTTCCCTGCGTCCTTCCCCGCTTAGCCATGCGATCCCCCTATGAGCTGCCCTGCTCCCGCGAATTCGAAATAATTGTCCCTCGTTTCAATCACGCCGACCTTGAGGAGCCGGCCCGCCGGCAGCCGCACGACGAGCAAGTCCCAGATCAGTTTCACCAGATTCTCCCCGGTCGTCGTCATGTCGGCGAAGGCGGGATCCAGATTCATATCGTGATGATCGAACCGCCTGACGATGGTGTCCTCCGCCACCCGATCGAGTTCCTCAAGTTGCCGCGCCTCCCGGCCTGCGTCGCCCGCCACCGTCACGAGCACGACGTAGTTGTGCCCGTGACCGTTCGGGTTGTTGCATTTCCCGAACGCGGCCCAGTTCTCCTCCGCCGTGAGGTGATCGGTATGCAGCCGATGGGCGGCGCAGAACCGGTAGCGTCTGGTCACGCTCACGTGTGACATCGTCGTCCGCAACCTCGGTAAAAAAGGAGAAGCCAGGATTACTCGTGGTTCGAGCAACCCTGGCCTCGTGGTTCAACCCCTATCGTCGACGCTCGTACGGCAATCCCGTAACGCCGCTTATGCGCTGAATGAGCTGCCGCAACCGCAGGTGGTCTTGGCTTGGGGATTCTTGATGGAGAACCCGGAACCCTGTACGCTGTCCACATAATCGACTTCGGCGCCCTGAAGCAGCGGGGCGCTCTGGGAATCCATGATGACCTTTACGTCGCCCTTTTCGATCACGGTGTCGTCCTCGGCCATTTTGGACTCGAAGGCCATTCCGTACTGGTAACCATGGCATCCGCCGCCGCGGACGTAAATCCGCAATCCGACGACGTCTTTCTCTTCCTTCATCAACTCCTGGATCTTCTGTTCCGCAACCGGCGTAATGGTAACCATCGTGGTCCTCCTTGTCATCAGACCGGCCTTCCGGACCCGTCTGGATTGGCTTAGTGTAACACCTCTTTACCGAATATCAACACTCTGCGCCTCTGATTTTTCCTGGGTCGGCGCCGCCCACTTCGTTTCCGGAACCCTGACGACGACGTCGCCCTGCACCCTGGCCTGACAGCCGAGCCTGTGCCAGGGCTCGCTGAGCGATTCGCGGTCCAGCAGATCCTGTTCCTCAAAATCGATCTCGGACAAATGCTCGCCCCCGCTCTGCACTTCAACCCGGCAGGTGGTGCAGGAGGCATTGCCGCCGCAATCGTGATTGAGACGGAACCCCAGCTGCTTCGCGGCGTCAAGCAGAGTGGTATCCGGGTCCACCTCTCCGCTCTTCCCCTCCGAATGGAGGAATGTCACGCGCGGCATCGCCAGCCCCTCTTTAATGCGCGACGGCGGCGGCCTCGACCGGGGCGGCCGGAAGGGGGCACCGCTGCAA
This sequence comes from Nitrospira sp. UBA5699, assembly GCA_002420105.1. Taxonomy (GTDB): domain Bacteria; phylum Nitrospirota; class Nitrospiria; order Nitrospirales; family Nitrospiraceae; genus Nitrospira_C. The sequence goes on along the minus strand of DIHJ01000104.1, from coordinate 7,859 downwards.
CCGGATATGCTCTTCGAACTCGTGACGGAACAGCTTCACGCTGCTCTGCACCAAGACGGCGGCGCCGGTCACCAGCGTACAGTAGCCGGTCCCTTTCACGAAGCCGCACAGCTGCAACAGGCTGTCGAGATCCTTCTGCGTGCCTTCCCCCGCCTCGATCTTGGCCATGAGCGTGGCCAGGTTGAGCGTGCCCATCCGGCAGGGAGGGCACTGGCCGCAACTCTCGCCTTTGAAGAAATTGGAAAACTTCAACGTCTGACGCACCATGCAGGTCGCATCGTCGACGACGATGACCCCGGCCGACCCCAGGCCGGTGCCCGCTTTCTTCAACGAGTCGAAATCCATCGGCAGATCGAGCTGATCGGCGGTCACCATGGAAAACGCCGGTCCGCCGGGAAAGACGGCCTTGATCTTGCGCCCGCCGGGAACGCCGCCGCCGCACGTGTCGATCAACTCGCGGATCGTCACGCCCATCGGCATCTCGTAGACCCCCGGTCGATTCACCGCGCCGCTCAGGGAGAACATCATGGTCCCCGGACATTTCTCCGTGCCGACCTGCGTGAACCAGGCCGCGCCTTTGTAGAGAATGCGCGGGATGTTGCACAGGGTCTCCACGTTGTTCACCAGGGTCGGCTTGCCGTAGAGCCCGTAATCCGTGGGGTAGAACGGCGGCTTCTGCCGCGGCATGGCGGGACGGCCCTGCATCGACTCCAGCATGGCCGTCTCTTCTCCGGCCACGTAGCTGCCGTGCCCCTCGAACACCTGCAGATCGATGTCGATCCCGCTGCCGAGAATATTCTTTCCGAGGAATCCCCGCTCCTTCGCCTGGGCCAGGGCTTTCTTCAGATTCTCCCGTTCTTCATGGTATTCGTGATTGACGTAAATGAAGGAGGCTTTCGCCTGGGCCGTCCGTGACGCGATCAGGCAGCCCTCGATCAGCTGATGGGGAATCGTCTTGAGGAGGTGGCGATCCTTGAACGTTCCCGGCTCGTGCTCGCCGGCATTACAGACGAAATACCGCTCTTTGACGCGGTGATGCAGCACCTTGTCCCACTTCACGCCGGTCGGAAATCCCGCCCCGCCGCGGCCGCGAAGACCGGAGGTCTTGAGTTCCTGGATCACCTGCTCCGGAGAGAGGTCCTTCAGGCACTTTTTCCAGGCTTCATAGCCCCCGACCTTGATGTAGGCATCAATATCCCAGGGAGCCCCTTCGAGCTTCGGAACGAGGCGCGGTTCGGCCGACGTCGTCATACGGATCTTCCACTCCACATCGGTAGAAAAGGTGAGTGGCTACTATACGGGTCGCGCGGCCCCTGCGTCAAGGCAACCGAGGGAGAATAGGCCTGAATCTCAACGGGTTAGGACCACAGCCCTATTCGGGACTGGGCATTTTGGCCGGATCGGCAACCTGGCGGAAACAGGGGAGGTTCAAAACGGCCGGCGGAACGGAGTCCGCCGGCCGTTTTCAACAGGTCTATTTGAAATGGCTGCCGGCTCCCATGAAGAACAGCATGGGGATCGACAGCAGGAAGTTGACGCGGGAGGCCAGCAGCGCCGTCCGGCCCCATTGGGCCATTTCCGCCGGCGCCGGGGTCCCCTGAGCCGCGGCGGAAACCGCGGCGATGATCTTCTTCTGATTCGGCCAGATGATCGCGTGCACGTTGGCCATCATGATGATTCCCAACAACCCGCCGATGCCCAGCGCGATCGCGCCGGTTCCGCCCTTGGAATACATGTAGAAATACAGGGCGATCCCGGCCAGCACCGTCACGGTGGCGCCGTGACGGAACCAGTTGAGCGCCGAGGGCATCAATTTGGGGATGACGATGTTCTTCGTCGGACCGTCCAGACTCTTCAGGAAGGCCGCATTGATCAGGTTGAAGAAATAGAGCAACCCGATCCAGGTAATGCCGGCGAGGAAGTGAATCCACCGGAACAGCATCCCGACCCAATCGGCCTCGCCGGCCCCTACGCCGGACAACCCGAGATACACCGCAATCAACACCACGGCAAGCGCGAAACCGGCGCCCATCGTCTGCATCGGATCTTCAAGAAATTTCATAGTGTCTCCTCGTTCAGTGCACTGCTAAGCCGCTCTGTGTACTGTAGCTTCTCTTCTCTTGTCAAGCGACGCGTATGCGGGGCACGGGGCGAGAGGCCGGACCCCGCACCACTTACCTTGCATTACGCCATGAGCCGATCCACCGTCGCGCAGAGTTCCCGCACCGCGCTCGCGGAGGTCTCCAGAGCCTTCCGCTCCTCCGGCGTCAGATCATAGATCAGCACCTCTTCCGCGCCGCCGCGGCCGAGCCTGACCGGCACGCCGACCACGACGTTCTGCAATCCATATTCGCCTTCGCAGAGGACCGCACAGGGCAGCACGCGCTTCTGATCCTTCTGGATGGCCTCGACCATATCCACCGCCGAGGCCGACGGCGCGTAGAAGGCGCTGCCGGTTTTCAGGAGGCCGACGATTTCGGCGCCGCCGTCGCGCGTCCGTTTCACGATCGCATCCAGCTTCTCCTTCGACATCAGGTCCGAGACCGGCTTTCCGTTCACCGTGGTGTAACGCGGCAGCGGCACCATCGTATCGCCGTGCCCCCCCAGCACCATGGCCTGCACCTCCGGGCCGGGCACGTTCAACTCCGACGCGATGAAGGTGCGCATCCGCGCGGAGTCCAGCACGCCCGCCATGCCGATGATCCGCGACTTCGGCAGCCCGCTGACTTTTCTGGCGACATGCACCATCGCATCCAGCGGATTGGTCACGAGAATCAGGATGATCTCCGGAGATCGGGACACGAGTTCCGTCACGACCGATTTCACGATCTTGGCGTTCGTCGCGAGCAGCTCATCGCGGCTCATGCCCGGCTTTCTGGGCATGCCGGAGGTGATGACGGCGATCGACGAGCCTGCCGTTTCCGCGTACCCGTTGCTCCCGACGACCCTGGTGCTGTACCCGCACACGGGACCGGCCTGCGAGATGTCGAGCGCTTTGCCCTGCGGCACGCCCTCGACGATATCAACCAGAACGACGTCGTAGACGTCCTTCTCCGCCAGGCGTTGCGCCGTGGTCCCGCCGACGTTCCCCGCCCCTACCACCGTGATCTTCGGTCGCCCCATACGTCCTCCGGTCAGTGCTTGGTTCTGAGTAATGAGTTCTGGGTTCTGAGTTTTGCCCCGCTCTCGTGAAGCCTATTCTGCCCGGCTGACAACTCAGAACTCAGAATTCAGACCTCACAACTGTTTCTAGTGTTCGTGTTCCGTCCAGCCCGCCACCTTGAAATTGATCGTACAGACGAAATTCTCTCCGTCGTAGAAGTTGACCTTGATTTTCTTCTTCCCGTACGTTTTTGCCAGAAACGCTTCCGGATTGTCTACGAGTTCCTGATACCCGCCGGGGGGATATTCGCCGAGATCGTGAAACACCACGATCATTCCCGATTTCACCTCCTGCAGGACCTTGGCCGAACAGCGGGGATAGACCTCCCAGAACTTGGCCTCGATCATGTCCTTCGTCGGCTCGGGCCGGTCCTCCCCCGGTTTCACCGCCTGGGCAAACTTGGCCAGCCGGCGGACATAGGGATACTGATGGCCGGTGAACAACTTATAGAGCCACGGAGGCACGGTCTTGCGCTCGGACGCGTCGGTCATGTTGTCAGCTGTCACCCCTTGTTCGTGGCCGGCCGCCGCCCCGTTCAGGTCGCGACCTGCCGGTAGATCCGCGGAAGTCTGGCCGGAAGCGCCTCGATCCGGTCGATGACGGCATACCGTACGTCGCCGTACATCCGGCGCAGGTACCGGTCCGCCTCCCGATCGATCGTCACGCAGAACGGCTCGATTCCCCGCCGCCTGGCTTCCCCCAAAGCCGCCTTGGTGTCTTCGAGCGAATAGTCGTCTTTGTATTCGCCGTCCAGCGGCCGCCCGTCGCTCAAGAGCATGAGGATGCGGGTCTTGACCTCGCGCCGCATGAGCTTGGCCGCGGCATGGCGGATCGCCGCGCCGTCGCGATTCTGCTGGCGCGGGGCGAGCCCGCCCAGTCGCCGGGCGGTCATGCTGCCCAGCCGCTCGTCGAACTCCTTGATCGTCAGAAAGTCCACCGCGCCCCGCCCCTGGCCCGAGTAGCCGTAGAGGGCGTACTGATCGCCGACCGCCTCCAGCGCCTCGCAGAGCAGGACCAGGCTTTCCTTTTCGATGTCGAGGACCCGGCGTCCGCTCTCGAGCCGCCGGCTCGTCGAGCCGCTCACATCGACCAGGAACGCCACGGCCACGTCGCGTTCCTTCTTCTCGCGTCTCACGTAGATGCGATCGCCGCCTTCGCACCCGGCCCGCTGCTCCGCGGCCCGCCGCACGACCGCATCGATGTCCAGATCCTCCCCGTCGGCCTGACCCGCCACGCGACGGAACGCCGGTGGACGCAGACCTTCGAAGAACCGGCGCAGCGACCGGATGGCGCTCCGATGCGCGGTCAGCGTCGCCGTCACGGACTCATCCGATCCGGCCTCGGCCGCGCGCTCGACGACACGGCACCAATTCATGCGGTAGTCCTGAATCGTATGGTCCCATTCGGGATACCGGACGGCGCGCCTTCCCTCGCCGGCGGACTCCGGAGCAGGCTGCTGGTCCACTTCGAGCGCGAGCAGTTCCTCGACGACCGGCGGCAGCGATCGGCCTCCGCCGAGCACGTCCCCGGACGCGGATTCCCGCTCCCCGCGACGGCCCCCTGGCCCCCCATCGGACCGTTCCTTCGATCCGCCGCCCTGGCTGGCCATCCGCTCCGGCTCGGGCTGCGGCCCGTCCGCGCGTTCGTGATCCCGCCTGATGAATTCCGGATTCATCTCGCCCCGATAGACCCAATTGGTGACGGGGCGATACTGGTCGGTCGTCTCCTCGGAGGCGGTCGGTCCCACGCCCAAATCCTCCGACGCGTCCTTGGCCCGATCCGCCGTGATCATGTCCGCCCGCGGGGCGAGGAGTTCCTCCATGCGCACGTAGACGGCATGCGCGAGACGGATCGTCTGTTCCGCCGTCGCGGCAGTCGTGAACAGCGGGCGGCACAGCGCCCAGAGGAGCGCGACTTCGTCCTTGACCGCGCCGGGGACCGCCGTCTTGTCCGACTCTCCCGTCGAAAGCCGCAGGAGACAATCGACGATCAATTCCTTGACCGTCAACCCGTGCGCCGGATCGCGCGGGGTGACCGCCTCGCCGGCCAATTGCGCGAGATCGCGCCGGAGGCCGGGGTATTCGGCCTGCAACAGAAACTCCACGCGCGCGTCCTCCAGCACCGTCCAGAGATCCTGCATCAGCCTCGGATGGGGATAGAGGCGGAAGAGCGCGGCCAGGGACTCCGGCGCCGCCGGTTGCCGCCGCCCGTACCGACGGGACAGGGCTTCGACCAGGTCGGCCAACGGCTCCAGCGTCAGCCGGTAGGTGCCGAACTCCACATGCCCCGCCTCGTGGGCGGCCATCACCAGATACAACCGCTCATTCTGTTCCGCGGTGGGATAACGACGAAGGAGCGCCGGCAGTGAGATCGTGCGCCCGTCGGCGCTGACCGCGGCGCGCGCCGCCGGGGCGGCGGTCGAATCGGGAACCGCGGCGATCGCCACATCCTCGCCGCACAGGCCCTGCACGAATAATTTTATCCGGCGGGCGACCTGCCGCAGCGGAACGCCGCTCAGCGCCTGTTCGACCGAGGAGAGCGCCTGCCGGGACTCCACGGCGAAATAGGCCCTGGCGCCTTCCGGACTGTAGGCCAGCACTTCCATCCCGGCCTTGAACCAGGTCTCAAACCGCGATTGCGCCTCCGGCACGTCCCCGATCAGACCGACGATTTCCGGGGCGCGCCGCAGATAGGACAGCGCGGCCTCCGCATCTTTTTCGGCCAGCAACGAACCGTACTGCAATACCTTCACCTGCCACGGCATCGACGGCAGGGCCCGGAGCAGGCGGGGAGATTCCGCCAGCGCGGCGATACCGGACTCCGGCGACCGTTCGGCGAGCAACCCGCCCAGCGCGACGACTTTCGCGCGCACGGGCCGGTGTTCGATATCGCCCAGGATGGCGGGGCTGGTTCTGAGAAATTCCATCGTGGCGAGATAGTCCGGTTTCCCCAACTGGTTGGGGGCGATCAATTTCATGCCGAACGCCAGCCAGCTTCGCACCTCGTCGAGCGGGAGCACCGGCGCCAACGCCGGGATTTGGCGGATGTACTCGAGGCCCACGACCACGTCGATCTGCGTCAGCTCCGCGCCGATCTCGAGCCAGGGCTTCAATTGGTCGGGCGGCACGACCGTGAGGATGTGCGGAGCCGCTTTCAGGTACTCCAGCGCGACGTTGGCATCCTGCTCGGCCATCTCCAGCCCCATGGCCAGTACCGTCGCTTGCGCATCGGGCCGCCCGATCACGCCGAGAATGAGCGGACTGTCCTTGAAATACCTGAGCGCGGTCGCGCCGGACGACCCGGCCAGGGCCACCCCCAGATCGAGCCAGGCGAGAAGGTGGGTCAGGCCCGCGCGCCGGTCCAGCTCGGGCAGTGCCGCCAGCGCCGCGCCGGCCGCCTTCGCCGACAGATCTTCCAGCTCGTCCAACAGCGTCAGGAGGGCCGCCGGCCGGCCGCTCCCCTGAGCAAGCCGTGCCGCAAGCTGCAGGGCCGTCGCCTCTCCCAGCTCGCCGGCCAGCCGGCGCATCAACTGCTCTTGTACCGGTGAATCCGCCATGGCTCCCGTGCCGAAAATTGCATGAAGTGGTGGATTGTAAAGGACGCCCTGGCGCTTGTAAACTACGCGCCTGCGGCGCGGGCGAGAGGTCGGAGGCACGGGACCGAACAAGAAAACCCCCTCCAGCCCTTTGTCCGTCGCCTCTTGCCAAAGGAGCTGCGATGGCCGAGCCGAAACAAGAGAGCCTCGACAAGATGTGGAAGTACGTGAAGGGATTCGCCGAGAAGAGCGGCACGACCATGCATCCCAACCCCGCCGTCACCGAGGCCGTCGTCAAGGGCCTGGCCATGCACGTCGACGAACTCGGCAAACCGCTTTGCCCCTGCAACTTCTACAAGGACAAGGAAGCCGAGGCCAAACTGCGCCGTTGGATCTGCGCCTGCGACGAGATGCAGATCTACAAGTACTGCCACTGCCTCTTGTTCGTGCGGGAGGACGGTATGCCGATCACCGAATACTTGCCGGAAGGCCACGAGGGACGGGAGGTCTACGGTCTCGTCACCGATCCGACACCGGACAAGGGCCGGGCCCTGCGCCATAAAGCCGCCCCGGCCGCTGCCGTGCCATCCGACGCGCCGGAGAAATGAACGGGTCCGGTTCGCTCCGGTCTCCGACAGGTGCTCCGCAATCCGATGGCGTCTACTGCCACCCGGTCACTTCGTAGCCTTTTTCGATCAGGCAGCGCACCACCGCATCGGCGTAAGGCGGATCCGGCTCAAGCGGTTTGTAGGCCCCTCCGGCCAGCCCGATGAGGAGGCCGAGCCCTCCTCCCGCCGCCGCCCCGATCGCCACGCCGCCGGCGCCGCCGATAATTCCGGCCGACGCGCCGACTGCCGCTCCCCCGACCAGACCGATCACGGCGCCGGATGCCATGTTGCCGCTGCGATTCCCGGTTCCCGGCTTCAACCCCGCCGTCTCGGCCTTGTGCTGGCAGGCGGCCACTTCCAGCTTGGACGCCTCCCGCCCCTGAAGTTGCAGCTTCGCATTCGACCGCAACATCGGCTCCGGCCCCGCACAAGCGACCATCGCGACGGTCAGCCCGCACAGGATCGCGTCTCGCCATGTCGTTCTTACTGCCAACCGGTCACCTCGTAGCCCTTTTCCTGGAGACAGCGGTTGACGAAATTCGTATAGGCCTCG
>DIHJ01000112.1:42027-42366 GCA_002420105.1 Nitrospira sp. UBA5699 | reverse complement strand
GGAAAGTGTGATACGCATTCCCCGGGGCTGGTCCGTCGAAGAGACGGCTGGTGCCCCCTTGGTCTTTCTGACCGCCTGGCAGGCGCTGACGCAGTGGAGCGAGCCCCCGGCGCCTCCGCCGGAGGGGTCGGTCCTCCTGGTGACCGGAGCATCGGGCGGCGTCGGCGTGGCCTCCGTCCTGCTCGGGAAATCGATGGCGCTCACCGTGGTCGCGCTCTCGCGCAGTGAGGAGAAGCGAGCCAGGCTGAAGACCCTCGGGGCCGATTTCGTGTTCGACCCGGCGGATATCAATCTGCTCACGGCCGTAAAGACGGCGGTCGGTCCCAAGCGGGTGGACTT
>DIHJ01000112.1:41241-41939 GCA_002420105.1 Nitrospira sp. UBA5699 | reverse complement strand
GATCGACAGCGTGGGCGGCGGGCTGTTTCCCTGCCTGATCGCGCTGCTTGGCCATGGCGGTCGGATCAGCGTGGTCGGCCGGAGCGGGGGGGCCGTGCCGGAGTTCAATACGGCCAGCCTGTTGTTCCGCCGCAACCGGATCGGCGGAGTGTCGGTGGGGGACTATTCGACGACCTACGCGCAGAAGGCCTGGAAGGAAATCGTGGATCGTCTGGATGCACTGGGGCGACGGCCGCTGGTGGACAGCATTGTCCCGTTCGAAGCCGTGAAGACGGGATTCGCACGATTGGCTCAAGGCCCCATGGGAAAGGTGCTGGTCCGCGTGGCCGGGTAAAAGGAAGGCCGGCTCCTGGGGGTCGCTAGCTTCCCGTCGAATTCGGGATGCGATCCGGGTAGTTCGATATCACGCCGTCGATGTCGATGGCGAGCGCCTGTCGGATGTCGCGGGGGCTGTCTGCCGTATAGACAAACACGAGCAGACCGGCCCGGTGAAAGGCTCCGACGAGGCTGCGGTCGGCCCTGTCGTGACGGAGCCCGACATGAGACAGACGATATTTCATGGCATGGGCGACGGGAGTCCGGGGCAGCCTGCCGAAGAGCGCCATGAGAGACGCATCCGGTTCGACCTCCCGTACCTGTGTCAGTTCGTCGTGCAGGAATGACGCGTAGATGAGCGGGGCCTTGAATCCCGCTCGACG
>DIHJ01000112.1:40777-41141 GCA_002420105.1 Nitrospira sp. UBA5699 | reverse complement strand
ACCGTTTCCACCGCCTGCTGAGCCACCCCGCCGACTTTCAACTCCAACATCAGTCCTGTCTGCCCTGCGATCGTATGGAGCGCTTCCTCAAGCGTCGGGATCTGTTCGCCGTTTGCGGCCTTGACCTTCCGAAGGTCTCGAAGGGTCAGGCGATCGACCCGCCCCTGTCCATCAGTCGTCCGATCCACCGTCTCGTCGTGAAGCAGGATGAGCACGTTGTCCGCCGTGCAACGCAGGTCGATCTCCACGAAATCGACGTTCAGGGCGATGCCTTTCCGAATCGCGGCCAGGGTGTTTTCCGGGGCATGGCCTGCCGCTCCCCGGTGTCCGATCCTCAATACCGTCTGGGGTGTGTGTTCCCGGC
>DIHJ01000112.1:675-40706 GCA_002420105.1 Nitrospira sp. UBA5699 | reverse complement strand
CGTCTGGGGTGTGTGTTCCCGGCTCGCCATCGAAGCGTCAACCGCCGTAGAGGTCAGTGGATCAGGGGTGCGTATCGCAGATTGTGGGCGTCCAGGTTCGCGAGGAATTCCTTCATACGTTTCCGCTCGCGTCTTTTCACCTGCTCGATGACCTTCCGGTCGATCTCCAGCAGCCCGAGTCCCGACGGGATGTCTTCGGGACTGATGACGAACAGGTTGACGCCCAGTTCCTTGGCTTTCATCTGCGCGTCCTTCAGGCGGTGATGGATATACCGCTCATTCAGACGCAGGAACGCGTTCAACTCCAGCAGGTCCCGCAACGGATACGGCTCGACCCGCACGCTCTGCCTCGGCACGTTGAGGAGCACGAACACCGTATCGCATCCGCAGCCGAAGGCCTCCTCCACCGGGAGCGGATTGGCCATGTCGGCATCGAGGTAGCGGTAGCCGTCCAACTCGACCAACTCGAACAGGGGGTACAGGGCCATGGATGCGCGAATGCGCTTCACGAAGAGCTCCTGTTTGGCCCGTTGGCTTCGTGCATCGTCGCCTGCATCCACGACAAGATCCGGATCCTTGTTGGAGAAGACCGTCGTGGCGCCGTCTTCGTACCGCTCGGCGATGATCTTCCAGACGATGGGACTTGCGAGCACCTTCTGCAGATCAATCTGTTCCGCCAGCCTGCTCAAGAGCGGGAAGGGATCGAGGAATGCCTTCATCTTCTTGAATTCAAAATACCGATCCACCTCGTCGAGCGTTTCCTGGATTTCCGGGGCCTGCACAAGCCTTCGAAAGGATTTGTGCGGGGAGGTAAAGACGTCCATGAGACGAAACAGGAAGCTCACCGCCCGGCCCGCCATACGAAGCGGCATCCGCACGCAGAGGGAGAGGACCAGGGGAACGAATTTGATCGCTCTCCTGACGTCGTATAACACCGATCCGGTCGGTCCCCAGCCTTGGGTCGCCTGCGGAACGACCCCGAGCAGGCGGGCCAGTTTTTCCCTCACGAACGGGTGGACTTCATAGATCGCGTCCGGAGAGGTGATATATTCTTCCCAGATGCGGAGAGTCTTCTCGGCTCCGGTCGCTCCGGGATTCTCGACGAACCCGAGGGCGTTACAGGATCCGGCGGAGGAGCTCACGATGTGGGTCGGGCGGAAACCGGCCTGTACCAGTTCCGCGGCCACGACGGCTTGGATGATGGCCTTACAGCCGCCTCCGCAAAATACGAACAGGCAGTTGCCGTACTTATTCGAAAGATGGTCGGACATGCCGATTCTCCGCCTTGATCTTGCACGAACTCCTGTCGCGTTCACGACGAGCTTTACCGTGCCCCCGCGGCGCCGGACACGTTATAACAGTTCTCGTGAGGCTTGTCTGATCACTCCCTCTCTCCGAAGGACCGGGCCGGATGAACACATATGACGTCTGCATCGTCGGGGCAGGAGTTGTCGGCTGCGCCATTGCCAGGGAGATGGCGGGGCGGAGCCCGGAGGACCCGCTGCGCATCGTCGTCGTGGAACAGCAGGAGGGGGCAGGGGAGGTCACCAGCCGGCGTAACAGCGGCGTACTCCACAGCGGCGTCCACGAACGACCGTTCTCACTGAAGGAGCGGCTTGCCAGGGAAGGGAGCGCGCTGGCGGTCTCGTACGCGATCGAGAAGGGCATCCCGCTGCTCAGAACCGGCATGGTCATCGCCATCGCATGGGAGGACATTCGCCGGGGCCTGTGGCGCGAAGCCTCGACGCTGCAGCGCCTGTGGTTTAACGCCTGGAGGACAAAAACCCGGGTGAAGTTCATGACACCCTCGGGGTTGCGCGCCTTGGAACCGCGGCTGCAGGCCTGCTGCGGTCTCGTCATTCCGAGCGTTTCGGTCATAGATCCACGGGCCTTCGTGCAATCGCTGAAGGCCGACTCGGAATCATCCGGTGCCGACTTTGCGTTCAACAATCGGGTGATCGGCATAACGGAAGACGATGCTGCCTACCTTGTCACCACCGACCGGCAGAAGTTCAGGGCCGCCTGCCTGATCAATGCCGCCGGTCTCCATGCCGACGAGGTTGCCGCTCTCGCCCCTCCCCATAGAAAGTATACTATTCGTCCGCTGCGGGGTGAGTATTACGAATTGGCCACTCCGGACAAAAAACGCCTCGTCGAACGCCTGGTGTATCCGGCGTTGCCTCCTCACGCGACCGGCAAGGGGATCCATTTCAGTCCCCGTCCGAACGGCCAGCTGTTCGTGGGGCCGAACGAGGTGGCGGTTGAGGACAAGACCGACTACACGTCGCGCAAGACCCCTCCGGGCGTGTTCGTCGAGGCCTTGCGGAAATTCGTGCCGGAATTGGAAGAACGGGATCTTCGCTGGGCGTACTCCGGGATCCGCCCCCGGGTCATGACCGGGGACGGATGCAAAAGCGATTTCATCGTCTCGGTCGAACGGGAAGATCCACCGCTCATCAACCTGGTAGGCATTGAATCGCCGGGACTCTCCGCTGCGCTGGCTCTTGCCCGGCATGTGGGAGACCTCCCTTGCATCCGACGACGTTTTCGCCGGACGGGCTGGCGCCCTCTGTCGCCCGGCCGCTACGAGCGCTGAAGGCGGAGTTGCCTGCTTTCCTCGACGCGTAAGATCCGGTGCAGCGTCTTCCCCAGAATGGTCTTGGGCAACTCGTTGCGGAACTCGATCCTCTTGGGCACTTTGTACGCCGCCAGGTAGCGTCGGCAGTGTGCGAGCAGGTCGTCTGCGGACACGGAATCCACCGTGACCACGACGAACGCCTTGATCGATTCGCAGCCGTCTCCGAGCTGCACGCCGATGACGGCTGCCTCGCACACATGCGGATGGAGAAAGAGCACCTGCTCGATCTCCGCCGGGTACACGTTGAACCCGGACGTGGACAGGATCATGTCTTTCTTCCGATCCACGATGTAAAAGAATCCGTCCTGATCGATGCGCGCGAGATCGCCGGTGGCAAGCCACCCTCCGGGCTTCATCACGTTCGCCGTTTCCTCGGGGTTGTTCCAGTAGCCCCGCATCACTTGCGGACCCCGAACCCAGAGCTCGCCGACCTCTCCCGCGGGGACTTCCTGGCCCGTCTCATCGACGATTTTCGCCTCGGTGTTCGCGATGGGCAGGCCGATAGAGCGTTTGACCGAGAGGCCGCGGGGGATGTTGCAGTGCGTGACGGGAGAGGCTTCGGAGAGCCCGTATCCCTCCACAATCAGATGGCCGGTCCGCTCTTTGAATTTCTTGAGGAGCTCATAGGGAAGGGCCGCCCCGCCGCAAATCACGAACCGTGCCGCCGCGAAATCCTTCGCCTCGCAGTGGTCGAGCAGTTTCCGCACGAGAGCGGGGACCAGCGTGACCACGGTGGGTTGCTTCTTGCGGAGCAGGGTCAGCAGCACGGGCATGTTGCGCGGGTCGGGAACCAGCACCATGCACCCCCCCACGGCCAGACAGATGTTTTGCGTGACCGTCATGCCGAAGACGTGAAACAGCGGGAGCGCCGCGAGAAAGCTCTCCACGCGCTCGGCGGGAGAAAACCAGCTGACGAGTTGCCGGATGTTGGCGGTCAGATTGCGGTGACGCAGCTCCGCGCCTTTCGACACGCCGGTAGTTCCGCCGGTGTATTGCAGGAGCGCGAGATCGTCCGGCGTGACGACGGGTAGCTCCTCCGGGGCCAGGGGGGGAATGCGGTCCAACAGCTCGTGGAAGAACAAGGTCCTGTCGCTGGGCGGAATCGCGACCGGCGGCCGGCCGTTGCGGTGTTGATACAGATACCGCGCGATCGTCGTCATGTAATCGGTGATCCGGGTCACGATGATCAGATCCAGATCGAGCCCCTGGATTTTCTGGTACATCAGATCGAGCACCACGATCGCCCGCGCCCCCGCGTCCCGAAGCTGATGGGACAGCTCATGCTCCGTATAGGTGGGGTTGCAGGCGACGACGATCCCTCCGGCCCGCAAAATGCCGAAGTAGGCGATGACCGCCTGCGGGCAGTTTGGGAGGCAGAGCGCCACGCGATCCCCTTTGCGAATGCCCAAAGCCGCAAGGGCGCATGCGAACCGCTCGATGAGGGCGTGGCTGTCGTGATACGAGAGGGTCTTGCCGAAAAAATACATCGCCGGCCGGCGGGAAAACCGTTGCGCGCTCCTGGAGAACATGTCCAGCAGCGTTTCGGGAGGGAGAGAAAGCTCGCGGGGGACTCCCTCGGGATAATAGCGGAACGGCGGTTGTTCGGACATGGTGCCTCCCGTGTGATGCACGTCGGTTCAAGCAATAACCGGCACTACCACCCTCCGTTCGAGAGTCCGGAGCAGGGTTCGAACCGTTTGCCGTACGTCGCGGCCAGCGACTCCAGATCCCGGGCGATCTGTCCGGGCAACGTGGTCTCGCGCGCCCAGGTGAGAAGGCCGCCGCGGAATGCGGGAAACCCGATCCCGTAGACCAACGCGAAATCCACCTGCCACGGCTGCTCCACGATGCGGTCATGAAGGCAGCGCACGGCTTCGTCGACCATCGGAAGAAACAGTCGCTTCCGGATGATCTCCTCGGAGGGAGGGTCGGCTTCGGAGGGGCAGGCGCGGCGGTAGGCCGCAATGGTTTCGACCGCGCGTGGATTCACCTTTCCGGACTCCCAAAATGATACCGGCGCTTTCCCGTCCGGCAGCAGGCTGTGGAGCAGAGCATTGCGAGACTCGATGCGGGATCCCAGCACGGTGAGCGATGTCAGGACGTGCAAGGCGGTCCGAAGCCCGATCAGATCGAGAAGTTCCAACGGACCCATCGGCCTTCCGCTGTCCACCGCCATCCCGAAGTCCTTCGCGGCGGCATCGATGCGCCGAATGGCGACGCCCTCGCCCACCATGATGACGGCCTCCGCCAGATAGCGCGACAGGATCCTATTGACGAGGAATCCCGGTCCGTCGTTGACCACGAGGGGAAACTTCCCCAGCCGCTTCGCCACACCGCAGGCCTGTGCGAGGGCCCGGTCGGACGTGAACGGCGCGCGCACGATCTCGACCAGCGGCATCTTGGCCACGGGGTTGAAGAAGTGGAGTCCCACGCAGCGTTCCTTATGGACGGCCTGCGCGGCAATGTCGGTCAGGGTATAGGACGACGTATTCGTGGCGAAAATCGCCTCGGCACCGGCTCTCGACTCAAACTCCGCGAGCACGGCCCGTTTTACGTCGAGTCTCTCCGATACGGCCTCGATGACGAGCGGCGCGCCGGCCACATCCCCAATGCGGGTGGTCGGAGCGATCCGCATCATGCGATAGCGCAGGTCGGACGGAAGGATGATCCGCTTGCGCACCTGGGCCGCTTGAGAGTGATGGATGCGGCCGATCGCTTTCGCGAGAATGTCCGGAGAGACGTCCCGCATCACCACCGGATAGCCCTTCTCTGCGAGCTGCCCGGCGATCTGGGAACCCATCAGTCCTGCGCCCAGCACGGCCACCGATGTGGCTGACGCCGGAACAGCGGCCGCATTCCGCTTGACCTCTTCACCGGCCAGGAACAGGCCGACGAGATGCGCGGAGATCCTGCCGGCCATGAGGTCCATCAAGAGGGGCTTCTCAATGTGCAGCGAGGCCTCCCGGATGCCCAGCCCCATCCCCTTCTGCATGGCGTCGATGGCCCGGAGCGGGGCGGGATAGAACCGGCGGACGCGCTTGACGACCTGTCCTCGAGCATAGCGACATACGAGGGATCGGATCAGAGGAGCGCTGAAGAATCTCTGACTCGCCCGGAGCGGTCGTCGGCGGAGCGGAGCGGACCGGCGCACGCGGACCTGCGCGATCGCGGCTTGAACGAGCGTCTCGTTCCGCATCGACTCCGGAGATCTGACGCTGGAAGGGATGGAGGCCACCATCCCGTCGATCAGACCCATCCGCAGCGCCTGTCGGGGGAAGATCGTCTTCCCCGTCGTGACCACTTCCAACGCCGCAGGGAGACCGATCAGCCTCGGAAGCCGCTGGGTGCCGCCGAACCCGGGCAGAATGCCCAGTTTCACTTCGGGGAGAGCAAAACAGGTCTTCGGGTGGGTGCTGGCAACGCGTGCGTGGCAGGCCAGCGCGAGTTCGAGCCCGCCGCCCAGGCAGGCGCCTTCCACGGCCGCGACATAGGGTTTCACGGACCGTCCCATGGCGTCAAAGACATCGTGGGCGGTGATCACGAGCTGCTCGATGTCCTGGAAGGAGCCCCGCTGTTGCGCATCGTGCATCTGAGTCAGATCCGCTCCCGCGCAGAAGTTCCCGTCTTTCAGGCTCATCAACACCACACCTGTGATGCCGGTGTCTCGCTCGCAATGGCCCACGAGGCCCTGCCATTCCGTCAGACTCTCCCCATTGAGCACATTGACCGACTTGCCGGAGTAATCGAAGCCCGCCAGCAGGATTCCGTCTTCAAGAAGCGCGGTCTTGAAGTGTGTGAACATGCCTATTTCCTCTCCAAGATCATCGCCACCCCCTGCCCGCCGCCCACGCAGGCGCTGATCAGCGCCCGTTCGGCATCCCGCCGCCTGAGTTCGAACAGCGAGGTCATGGCCAACCGCAGACCCGAGACACCGACCGGATGGCCGAGCGCGATGGCGCCGCCGTGCGGGTTGAGATCGCCGGGGGGAATTTCGCCGAGACGCCCGGCCAAACCGTAACGGCCGAATTTGCGTTCCATCAGGGAAGACGAGTCAAGAATGCGGGTGATTCCCAGCACGACGGAAGCAAAGGCTTCGTTGATCTCGAAGACACCGAAGTTCTTGAGCGTCAGGCGGGCCAGGGCCAGCACTTTGGCGATGGCCCCGACAGGGGCGAGGCCCATGCAGGCAGGTTCATACCCGAAATCGGCGTATTCCTTCATATATCCGAGGATCGGCAGGCCGAGAGACTTGGCCTTGCTCTCCTCCATGAGGAGCACGGCGGCGGCCGCATCCGTGATCTGAGAGGCGTTCGCCGGCGTCACCGAGCCGTGGTGCCGGTCGAACACGGGCTTCACCTCACGAAAGGTCTCCTGGCTGGCATCCTCGCGGAATCCGTTGTCCCGCTCGACGTAACCGATTCGCTCGGGAACGTACATGGGCACGACCTCGTCCGCGAAATGTCCGTTCTTCCACGCCGATGCCGCGTTCCTGTGCGAGCGGACGGAAAATGCGTCCTGGTCCTGACGGGTGATGCCGAGGGCGGGATCTTTCGCGATATTCTCCGCCGTCTGCCCCATGAGGAGATCGCACATCGGATCCGTGAGCCCCATCATCAGACCGACGCGAGGCGGAAATCTCTTGAGGCTCAGAAGCTTCGGGAGCAGGGTGAGAGCCCCCGCGACTCGATCCCCGAGGCCCCTCGCTTTCCCGTACTGCAGGAGGAGGTCGGCCACCGTACGGTCATACACGACCGGGATCCGGCTCATTGCCTCCATGCCGAGGACGAGCACCGTGTCGGCATCGCCGCTTCTGATGCGCAAGCCTCCGTAGTAGAGTGCCGTGACCCCGGATCCGCAGTTCTTGCCGGCCACCGTATCGGCAGGGATCGTCGCGGGGAGCCCGCCGGTAACCGCGGCCACCCGCGTCGGGTTCACCGCATGCATGGGCGTCGCCACGTTGCTGCCCAACACACAATCGATTGTCTCAAGGGGGAGATTCCAGCGATGACATCGCTGGATCATTTCGCGAACGACCCAGGCACCCAGAACTTCCGCGTCCGTCTCACGAAAGTCCGTTCCCTCCTTGCAGAGGGGAGTGCGGAATCCGTCAACGAGGACGACCTTGCGCATACCGCTGTCCGTTACGGCATTCGGAAGGGTGTGTAAGCGCGTACTGGCGGCGGGCCAGACGCCGGACTTTTATATATGTTACCACGATGCGGACTCCTCATCCGCTCTCTGAAGTATCAGTAACTTCCCTAAACGAGGGGGACGTGCGAATCTTGGCGCACAAACGATGACTGCGGTGGTAGAGTACTAGCACGGTAACCAGGCTTGGCACGGAATGGTAGGTGGCGCCGATGGCCGACCGGGAGCTGTTTCAAGGGTCTGTGGCGGTGGCAGAGACCGCCCGCGACAAGGCTGCCTATTCCGGGTTCCTTGCAGGCCTGTTCGAAAGCGACGTTCGATGGGAGCTCTTCAGCTCCATCGGCATCCCCGAGACGCGTGCCTCCGCCCTGAGATTCCTGGACCAATTCAAATCCGCTCTCGTTCCCCTGGATCCCGATCTGGTTGATCGCGAGGGGGAGCTCCCCGAGCCGCTATTGAAGGTGCTTGCCGACCTCGGAGCCCTGGGCATCAAGATTCCCAAACGCTTCGGTGGACAGGAATTCACTCAATACGAGTATCAGAAGGTCGCCACCCTGTGCGGCAGTCTCGACGCCTCGCTTACCGTCTTTCTGTCGGCGGCCCAATCGATCGGCGTTCCCGAGCCGCTGCGTCTGTTCGGAACGGAAGCGCAAAAGGCCAAGTATCTTCCCAGGCTCGCGAGGGGAGAAATCTCGGGGTTTGCCCTTACGGAACGTCACGTGGGCTGCGATATCTCCAAGGTGGAAACGTACGCCGTCCGCGTCAGGGAGGACGGGCGGACCGTTGGGTACCGCCTTTCGGGAGAGAAGTTCTTCATCACGAATTCCGCCAAGCAGGACGGCCTGTTCCTGTCTTCCATGCTCGTCGTCATCGCACGCATCGTCGACCGGCCGGAGGAGCTTCAGGACCCCCGGGCACAGAAGCGGTACGGGGCCTTCATCGTCGAAACCCAATGGCCTGGATGCTCCGTCACCCGCCTGCGTTTCGATGGTGTGAGGGGGATTTACAACGGCGCACCGACCTTCACCAACGTTTATGTTCCGGCCGACAATCGTCTCGGGAGCGAAGAGGACGGTTTGCGGATCGCGCTCGCCACCCTCACGGTCGGCCGCCTGACGCTTCCGGCCGCCTGTCTGGGAGGCATCAAGCAATGTCTGTCCGTGATGCGCTGGTGGGGGCGCACCCGCATCCAGTGGAACAAACCGATCGGAGAACACAGTTTGATCGGAGAGAAACTCTGCCGCGCCGCGGCCTATGCCCTGGCGCTCGAAGCCGTGATGGCCTTCTGCGGAGCCTGGGCCGGCAAGAAGGGGGATCTCCGGCTGGAGTCGGCGGCCGCAAAAATCATCGGAAGCGAGTGGTACTGGGATGTGGTCAACGACCTGTTCCAGGTCCGCGGAGGCCGGGGTTTCATGACCGTCGAGTCGCAGCGCCGGTGCGGGGAGGTGCCGATCCCGGTCATGCGCATGCTGCGCGATGCGCGCATCAATCTGGTGTGGGAGGGGACGAGCGAGATCCTGCGTATCTGGATGGCGCGGGAGGCCCTGTCGCCCTACATCGACAAAGGCCTCGCGTTGCTCCAGGGATCGGCGTCACAAAAGACGGATGCGGCTCTCTACTATGCGCGCATGGCGCTCCGGTCCTGTCACCCGCCCCTGCAAGCGGGGGATGCTTCCGCAATGTTCGGAAAGGATTACGCCCCGTGGGTTCGCTTCATCGAGTCGCGCTCGCGCAGGCTGACGCGCGAGACGCTCGCCGCCACGGTCCGCCACCGCCAGAGCCTGCATCACAAACAACTGCTGCTCGAGCATCTGGTGAACGACAGCCTCCTGCTCTTTCCCATGGCCGCGACGCTCTGGTATGCCTCGCAACCGGAGATGCGGCTGAAACCGGGCATCAGCGAGTTGACCGACTTTTTCTGCCGGGACCTGGCGGAGAGGCTCGATCCAGTCCCATCCCTGCTGACGAGGGTCCGGGGGCACAAGAAAGACAGAAGCGTGTTCAATCTGGCGCGACAAATCATGCAAGGGGAATATACGTGGCTTGAAGAGGGGATCGTGCCGCTGCTCGACAAATGAGTCACTATCGCTGATCGCATCAGCCGAGCAAGAGGCCGATCTTAGTCGGCCACCTGCACCAGCATCTTTCCCATGGGCCCTTGTGCCAATCGCACGAATCCCGTCTTCACGTTCTCGAACGGGAAAACCGCGTCCACCTCCGGCCGCTGTCCTATAACATTCAGTCGGTCGACAATCTCCTTCCACGCCGCGTGCCCGGCTTGGACCGTATAGTCCCCGACCGAGGCTCCGCCCATCCGGATGCGGCGAAACAACAGGGTCGCCGTGTTGAAGTCCCGCACGATCCCCCCGCTCCTGCCGACCACGCTGATCCGGCCTCCATGGCCAAGCAGTGCGACCACCTGAGGCAACAGCGCGCCTCCCGCGCTGTCGACCGCCAGGTCGACTCTCTTTGGACTGATCGCCGCTGCTACGGCCTTGACGAGGTTTCTGTCCGCCGGATCAAACACGAAATCAGCTCCGAGTGTCTTCAACCTGACGCCCTTCTCCGCACTGCGTGACAAGGCCACCACGATGAGCTGCATCGATTTCCCAAGCAGCACTGACGCAATGCCGCCTGACGCGCCGGTCCCGAGGAGGACAGATCCGGCATCAGGAGGCGCCGGAGGCTCGTTCCACTGCGTCAAGGCCTGCCACGCGGTCAAAAAAACCAACGGGGCGCCAGCCGTCTCTTCGAGGGACCAGCCCCGGGGGAATGCGTATCACACTTTCCGCGGGGACCACGACTTGCTCGGCCAGAGTCCCCCACGCGTTCACCCCCGCATCGCCACGGAGGATGCCCAGAGTCTCGCCCACATGGACATGGTCCACGCCGGGCCCGACCGCCAGCACGTCGCCCACGCCGTCACGCCCGCGAATGCGCTGCAGCGGCGGCTTGGCCGGGTACATTCTCCTCGCCAGAAACGCATCCGCGGGGTTCAGCGCCGCAACCCTCATGTTCAGCAGCACCTGGGCCGGGCCCGGCTGAGGATCCGGCATCTCACCCAGCCGCAGCCTTTCGACGCCATCAGAGTCTAGCAACCATGCGCGCATATGCTCATCTCAACTTGGCACGGCTCCGTGGCGGCCACAATGAAGAGTGCAAGTGCCTGTATGATAGTACAACTGCTCGTGACATGCGTGACGTTGTCCTCAGGGGCGTCTCGGAAAAAGGTAACTGCTCACGGACGGTGTCGGGAGGGCACCGGCAGTGTCCTCCTCAAGCCGGATGAAGGTGGGATCCGACGGGGTATTACCACAGATGGCGGAGTGCGGGATCAGATTGCTTTTCGCTCACTCTCCCGTCTGAACAGGTAATCGTGAAGGCCGCGCCGGATGATTCCGTCCGAGAGCGAAGGGTACGTGCCGCTGAGCGCCTTTCTCCCGACGGCGGTCACCAGTTCATCACGGTTGCGAATGAGTTCCCGAATGTGTTGTTCGATGTGCTGCTTGCCTTCGCGGAAGACTTCCTCTGCAAGATCCCAAACCTCCGGACGCCCGGCGGTCTGTTCTTGCCGTTCGGCATAGAGGGCTGTCGCCGCAATCACAAGAAGGTCTTCGCCGACGATCTCGATCCGGTTTTGGCGGCCTTGGTCATCCTGCAATGCTTGCCGATGAAACAGCATGGCATAGAAAATCGCCCGCGCAAGCCGACGACTCGCTCGTTCGACGAAAGCCAGTTTGGACCGGACCCGGAGGTGTTGGAACTCAGGCCGGCCCGGTATCCGCCTGCGCGTCCATTGCCTCCCGTACCAGGGGATATAGAATCTCAGGAGATGGCGCAACTCTGTGAGCCGGCGAAGACCGGTCACCCGCTCATCGACGTAGTTTCGAGCGAGCTCAAGATGCGTGTTGAGCCCTTCCCGTGCGACAAACGGTCGCATGACGTCCGTGGCCCCTTCGCCGATCCGATACATCTCGGCATCCCGGACCAGTTGCTCGATGCCGAACGCCGGTTCTCCGCGAAACCGCTTGGACTCCGCCGTTTCGTACCCCATGCCGCCGAAAATAATCTGGGCATCTTTCAGGAACCGGATCGCTCTCTCCGAACACAAAATCTTGGCGATGGCTGCTTCGATGCGGACATCGTAGGTGTGCTGGTCGGCCATGCGCCACACGGTCGAAGCGAGGGCTTCCATGGCGAAGAGACCCGCAGCCATGCGCCCCACTCTCATACGCTGCGTCTGTCGCTCGCTGAGTGGCTTCTGGAAGGTCAGTCGCTGGTTGGCCCGATCGAGCGTCGGCTGCCAGGCCTGTTTGGCCATACCGAGGCAGATGGCCGGGATGCTGATCGCCCGACCGACATTGAGAATCGTCAGGGCATACTTGAGTCCTCGCCCGACCTCACCGATCACGTTTGTGGCCGGGATGCGGGCGCCGGAGAACGTCATGTGGGCGTTCTCAATGCCCCTGCAGCCTTCGAACTGGCATCGCTGTCGCACCCGGACGCCCGGCGTCTCCATGTCGAGGATGAAGGCGGTGTGGACCTGCTCATCCGCACCCTTGCCTTCCGGGACCGGGATCCAGACAGGTTGCCCGTTATGTGTGAGCCGTTTTGCCGGGACCCGTGCGATCAATGTGACATAGCGGGCGATGGAACCGTTCGTGCACCAGAGCTTTTCGCCGTTCACCACAAAGGCCGTGCCGCTGGAATCCAACACCGCCTCCGTCCGGATATTGGCGGCGTCCGACCCGGTATTCGACTCGGTAAGCGCGAAGGCCGAGATGGATTCGCGAGCGACGATCGGCAAATACTTGTGCTTCTGCTCTTCGCTGCCGAACAGAAGTATCGGCATGGCGATGCCGATGGACTGCGGCACGGCGACGGTCAGGGCCAGGATATTGCTCCAACTTGCCATGAGCATCAGCGCCCGCCCGTAGTTCGTATAGGAGAAGCCCAGTCCCCCGTACTCGGTGGGGATTTTCATGCCGAACGCGCCGAGTGCGAACAACCCCTTCAGTACGGAATCGGGAATCTTCGCCGTCCGTTCGATTTCATCCGGATCGACGTGCGTTCTGAGGAAGGTTTCCAACCGGGGCTGATACCGCTCCCACGCCGCTTTCTGTTCCGTTGATTCTTCCGGCGGGAGCAGCAGGGAAAAGTCAGGCCTTCCCACGTAGAGGCCTGCCATGAAACCGTGGCCGGTCAACTGCTCCCGGGCTTCTTCGATGTGTTCGAGGCCTTTGAATAGGGACGCCATAGGTGCTCCGTTACGACGCCGTGTGCTGCAGGAGAGGCTGCTGTTGAATCTCCTCAAATCGCGCCGTGAAGTGGCGCAGCATCGGCGCCTCATAGGTCAAGGTGAGACCTTGAATTCCCTCGCGCCGGCGGTACAGCTCGATGATCGATTCTGCGACATAGGTGATCTGCATGTTCGTATAGACCCGGCGCGGAATGGCCAGCCGCACCATCTCGAGTGCCGGATGGATCGTTCGACCGGTTGCCGCATCTTTCTTGCCGAACATCACCGTGCCGATTTCGACTCCCCGGATTCCGTAGTCCCGATAGAGAGCGACGGCCAACGATTGGGCGGGAAATTCTTCTTGCGGAAGGTGTGGCAGAAATTCCTTCGCGTTGAGATAGACGGCGTGCCCTCCGACGGGTTCGAGAATGGGCACTCCTGCCTGGTTCAGCAACTCTCCCAGATAGCGGACTTGCCCGACCCGGAAGCTGAGATAGTCCTCGTCCAGCACTTCGCGAAGCCCTCTGGCCATCGCTTCCAGATCCCGGCCGGCCAATCCGCCGTAGGTCGGAAAACCTTCGACCAGGATGAGCATGTTGGTGATGTCTTGCGCCCATCGATCATCGTTCAGGCTGAGAAATCCCCCGATGTTCGCCAGGCCGTCCTTTTTGGCCGACATGGTGCACCCGTCCCCGTAGCTGAACAGCTCCCGCGCGATGTCGTGAACCGACTTGCCCGCGTACCCGGGCTCGCGCTCCTTGATGAAGAAACAGTTCTCGGCGAAACGACAGGCATCGAAGAAGAGAGGAATGCGGTAACGGTTCAGCAGCGCACGGGTCTGCCGGATGTTCTCCAGCGACACCGGTTGCCCGCCGCCGCTGTTGTTGGTGATCGTCAACATGACCAGCGGAATGCGGTCCCGCCCGACACGAGTGATCGTGTCCTCCAACCGGCCCAGATCCATGTTTCCCTTGAACGGCAACACGCAGTGCGGGTCATAGGCCTCTTTGACCACCACATCCAGCGCCTGGGCTCCCTGATGCTCAATGTTCGCCCGCGTGGTGTCGAAATGAATATTGTTGGGAACGCACATGCCGGACTTCACCACCGTGGAGAAGAGGAGATTCTCCGCCATGCGGCCCTGATGCGTGGGGATCACATGCCGGTAGCCGAAGATGGACCGCACGGTTTCTTCGAAATGGTAGTAGTTCCTGCTGCCGGCATAGGACTCGTCTCCAAGCATCAAGCCCGCCCACTGATGATCGCTCATGGCCGAGGTGCCGCTGTCGGTCAAGAGGTCCATGTACACGCTCTCGGCCGGCACCTGGAACAGGTTGTAGCCGGCCTCGCGCAGGAGCCGGTCGCGCTCCTCGCGCGTCGTGCGACGGATGGGCTCCACCACTTTGATTTTGAACGGCTCGGAGGGGAATTTCATCGGACAGACCTTTTGAATCGAGCTAATTCCAGCTTGAAGGCCTGCGGGCCTTCGTACTCAAACACATAGCGGGTCATGTCGAACAGCGGAGCGGGATCGAGATCGCGGAGCAGATCCGGCTTCCACGTGATCTCCAATTGATTGATCATGGTGATGGGCGTCGGCTTGCCCACGACGCCGAGCTCCACTTGACCGTATAATTGCGAGAAAATGAGAATTTCTCGATCAAATATGGCTGCATTGAGGTCTCTCGCCGCGCCCTGGCGGTTGTAATCCTCCTCAAAGCGCTGGAACGCGGGAGCCCGTTCCAATTCCTCACGGAACGCATAGAAAATCTTGATTCCCGCCCTGTGCTGGTCGTCCATGACCTGGATGGCATCCGCCACGACCGCATCCTGTTGCATTTGCTCGCGGGTCAGGACCAACAGACGACGAATGATCACACCCCGTTTGGCCGCGGCCTGGTTGGCCAGGAGGTAGTTCGGATACAGGGCCTCGCCTTTCTTCCAGATGTTCCATCGCTCCATCAGCGCATCGATCGAGTGTTCGGCCGTTTGAACCAGCCGGACCGCCTCGGCGTTCGCCTCCGCGCCTTCATACGTCAGGGTCTGCGTTTCAAGCTGGCGAAGTTCGCGCCCGATTGCCTCGACCTTGCGCGGAATGTACTTGGGATGCTTCGGAACGTGGAGCATGACGTCGACGGCCGTCAGTGCGAGGGTCCAGTATTCTTTGGCAGAGGAGGGGGCCTTGTCTTTTTGCGCGATCAGCAGGAGTTCCACGGGGTTTTTGTTGAGGAGCTTTGCCATCTTGATGCAGAGTTCCGGTTTCGGAATTTTGAGCCCCCGACGCATCAGATTGGCGTCCGGTTGGGCGATGCCGAGTTTTCCGGCCAGCGCGTAATCGCTGCCGAGCTCGTAACGGTCCTTGATGGCCTCGAGATACTTAGAGATTTCTGACATGCAGCGCTCCTTCACCAAGATGGCCGGAGTTTCTCGTTCAGAGGAATGACCTCATGCCACCTGGTGGTGGATGTCGCGGGTCTTCCGGTCGGGAGCCCTTCGCTGCTCCAAGCCGAGCCAGAACCCTTCAAGATAGCCGAGTACGGCATTGACCCCGGATCGAAAGTCGTTCTTTTCCTGATCGGACATGCCGGCATTGGTGGCGCCCTGCACGGCTGCCACCGCATGCTCCATCGCTTCCTCATGGGTGGATTCGAGCTGCCGGTGAAATGTGAAGTAGGTGATGTCCATCCGGGGATAGCGGGTGGTCTTGAGGTGTGTGAGTCCCGGGATCAGGTGATCCCACATCGTGATGGCCATGTTCTCCAGGCCAAAGGATGCGCCCAGAGCTTTGGCGTGATTGCCGTCGCTGTACAGGTGTTCCATCCCCGCGATATACGCGCGGGTCGAGGGGAGCATGGGGCTGGACATAGCTTCGTGCACGTCGATGCCTAGGGATCGCAGAAAGTCTCGATAGAGGAGCTCGTGGCGATGTCTGGTCTGCCCGTCGCCCAACTCGGAGTAGAGGACCTTGGTCAGTTCATCGGCCACCTGCTCGTCCTCGGTGTTCACCAGCTGGGATACCAGGATGCGGGGAAAGAAACGAGCGAAGTTGTAGAACTCGATCGCGAATTCTTTCACCTCGACATCGGTGAGATCTCCACATTGGAAACGAGCGAGGTATGAATTGTTGATGGCCCCGTGTCCGAGCACGACCGTCCTCATTTCCTCGTAGAACGTCATCGGTGACCTCCGGGGGACAGGTGGATGGATCGCCGAGAATCGCGCGACACCTTCCAATGGCTCAAATGATATACTTTTTATATCATTTTATCAACTATTGCTGGAATTAGATTGTTCTTGTTGGTATCGTGCTCTGACTCCACATCGAATACGCACGGTATTTGCGTCAAATTGGAACGTTCTTAGTTTAATATACATTTGCTATTACGCGATAAGAGATGTATGTTATGTTCTGCGTATCAGAGCGTTCGTGGCCGTATGGGGAGGATCGATGACGCTCGGGTCAAAGCCGCTCCGCAGAGAGGAGGCGCCACATGAACCAAGCAACAGGGATTGATCACATCACCCTCTGCGTGGAGAACCTCGCAGCGGCGGAATTTCTCTTCACCAAAATCCTCGGTTTCGAAGTGATCTGGTCGGCCCGGGATGTCGGCAGCGACAAGTCGTCGATGGACACGGTCGTGGTGCAACGGGGGAACGCAAAGATCGCACTCATGCAAGGCCGAGATAAAGTGATGAAGTCTCAGATCACCGACTTCATTGAGAAGTACGGGCAGGGCGTGCAGCACGTTGCCCTGGAGGTTGATGACATCGAGGCGGTATGCCGTGAGTGGGAAGCGCACGGTGTAAAATTCAGCGGATCCCTGAAAGAAGGACGGGACGGATTCGGACCGCTCAAGCAGCGGTTCACCTATCCGCTCTTCCCGGGGTGCGGGTTGTTCATTGAATTGACCCAACGGCGGCACGGGGATGAGCAGGCCAAGACGTTCGTCCGGAGTACGGTGGAATCGCTGTACAAGGACATCGAACGGGATCAGGCCTCCGGGACCGGACGGACGATCATCGAGTACGACTCATGCCCAAATCCCGCGGAACCAAAGCCGTTGAAGCGGGCGTCGTGAGGAGCATGGTGGGGTTCTAGAAAGGTCGGCCATGTATCTCAACAAGAAAGGAAAGGTACCTGCTCAAGCCCACGTCGGCATTCCCGAGGGGCTATGCGAGGAGGAGCATGGGCGAGAAGGGTTTGCCGGTCCGGTGTCACACTTGTACCGGGCACACCCTCCGACCGGTTGGGTGAAGATCGAAGGACCGCTGAAGCCGCGGGCCTTTGCCTGTGCCCAGATTCCCGTGGCGATGACTTCCCCCGTTGCCGCACGACCGGCTCTCATGATGCAGAGCCGGGATGCGAGCCTCTACCTCTCGACCCGTACCGAGACGATGACTCACTTCGTACGCAACGCGGACGGAGACGAAGTCTATTTTGTGCATCAGGGCTCGGGGAGATTTGAGACGGACTATGGCACACTGTCCTACGAACCGGGCGATTATGTCGTCGTTCCCAAGGGGACGACGTATCGCACTCATGTCGATGCGGGGCCGTCCCTGTTCTTTATCGTCGAAACTCCGGAACCAATCGCGGTGCCGGATCGTGGCCCGCTCGGCCAGCATGCGTTGTTCGACAAGGGTGTGCTTGTGGCACCCGAACTCGGCACGGTGGAATCGGCAGAGGCCAAAAGCCGGGAGTGGGAGGTCCATATCAAACGGCAAGGAGAATCCACGCGGGTGGTCTACCCCTTCTATCCGATGGACGTGGTCGGATGGAAGGGAGATCTGTGGGTGGCGAAGCTGAACGTGCGTGATTTCCGTCCGGTCACCAGTCCCCGCTACCATTTGCCGCCGAGCGTCCATATAACGTTCCGGGCCGGCGGGTGCCTCATTTCCACCTTTGCGCCGAGGCCGTTGGAAAGCGACCCCCAGGCGTTGCGCGTTCCCTTCTACCATCGCAATACGGACTATGATGAAGTGCTCTTCTATCATCAGGGGGAATTCTTCAGCCGCGCGGGGATTCAGCCGGGGATGCTGACGTTGCACCCGCAGGGGATTCACCACGGGCCGCAGCCGCAGGCGGTGCAAGCCAGCAAGGGGAAGGCGCAGACGAACGAAGTGGCGGTGATGATCGAATCAAAGACCCCCTTCACTGTAGTGCCGGACATGGAGGCGGTCGAGATGAAGGAGTATGCTCTGAGCTGGAGTCGATGATGAAACTCGTCAGTTTTCTAGTGCCGACGCCCATCGGCACATTCACAAGAATAGGCGCGATTCACGACCGGGCTCTTGTGGATCTGAACATGGCCTATACCAGGTGGTTGTACGACCAACGTGAGGCGCAGCCGTATCGATTGGCCGGCGCTCAAGTGCCGGCGACCATGTTGGAGTTTCTCGAAGGAGGTTCTTCGTCAATGGCAGTCGCGCGGCGGGCCTTCGACTATATCGTCGCCCTCGGTCCTTCGAGTCAAGGCCCGTCCGGCGAGACCATCTATTACAGGCCCGGCGAGGTTCGGATCATCGCGCCGCTTCCCCATCCTTCTTCGCTGCGCGACTTCATCGCGTTTGAAGAACACATTGCCGCTACGTCGAAGAAGCGGGGACAGCCGATTCCGCCGGAATGGTACAAAGCCCCCGTCTACTATAAGGGCAATCACCGTACGATTATCGGGCCGGACGAAGACCTGCTCTGGCCCTTGGAGACGACGAAGTTGGACTATGAGCTGGAGCTCGCCTGTGTCATCGGCCGTCCCGGCAAAGACATCCCCGAGCGGGAGGCGCAGGACTACATTGCCGGCTATACGATCATGAACGACTTCAGCGCGCGCGACATCCAGTTTCAGGAAATGGCCTGCCGGCTCGGGCCCGCGAAGGGCAAGGATTTTGCCACGGCTTTAGGCCCTTGCCTGGTGACTCCCGATGAGATCGCGGATCTCGGCGCATTGACGATGATCGCCAGGGTGAACGGAGAAGAATGGTCGCGGGGGCGGTTCGGGACGATCCACTGGTCGTTTCCGCAAATGATCGCGCACGTCTCCCGCGGCGAAACGATCTACCCGGGCGACGTGTTCGGCTCAGGGACCGTGGGGGGAGGATGCGGCCTCGAAATGGATCGCTACTTAAAGCCGGGCGACATAGTGGAACTCGACATTCAGCCCATCGGAGTCCTGAGAACGCATGTGGTGGCCGCG
This sequence comes from Nitrospira sp. UBA5699, assembly GCA_002420105.1. Lineage (GTDB taxonomy): Bacteria > Nitrospirota > Nitrospiria > Nitrospirales > Nitrospiraceae > Nitrospira_C. The sequence continues at coordinate 21,487 of DIHJ01000112.1, read as the reverse complement.
GCGTGAAGAAAGGAGCCGACCATGAGCGTGATCACGGCTGAGCAGGCCCTCGTCGAATTATCCCAACGTCATCGCGAGCTCTACGACGGATTGACGATTGATGCCAGGCTGGAAACGATCATCCGCGACGGCTCGCACAGCGGACTCACCGGCCGGGATGTCCTGCGGATACTGCGGACGTCACGGGCGGTCTTCTTCGACACCCATGTGGAAGTGGTGTCAGGCCACCACACGGCGACCTATCTGCGGTTCGAGTCCATCGCTCGGTTCCCGGAGTTGATCAGGCTGTTGGCGCAGGATATGGCCGAGTGGATCAGACGGACATTTCACCACGGTCCCCTGACCGGGATCGTGGCGACCACGTCGGCGGCGGTACTGCTCGCAGAGGGGATTGCAGATCGGCTTCACGACACGATGCGGTTGCGCGTCACGTTGACGCCGTATAGCTGCGAGACGGGACGGATCGGGACGGACATCAAGACCGGGGCGATCAAGCCGGGCGAACGGTTCTTGGCGCTCAATGATGTCACCACGCGTGGCAATTGCGTGAGCAAGCTCGGAAAAGTGATTACCGACCACGGGGGGCTGCTGGCCGGGATGATGGTCTTCGCGCGCCGCGACAGCGGCCAGTTCCCGCTGCTGGATGAATTGATCACACAACACCCCTTTTATTACACAACGGATCTCGACATGCCGCAGTGGGAGCCGGCGCAGTGCCCTTTGTGCCGGATGCATAAGCCCTTGCTGTCCTGGAAAGACATGCCGGAACTCTGACGCATCCTCCACATTCTGCGAGGAGGGATACATGGCCCTGGCAGACGCGACAAAGGAAATCAAGCGAGCCGACCTGCTCCAGATGTACTACTACCTCCGGCTCACCAGAGCCCTGGAAGATCGAGTCACGGCGCTTTACCGGCAGGGACGCATCGTCGGCGGGTGCTACACCAGCCACGGAATGGAAGCGATTGCCGTCGGGTACGCTTCCGCCCTTGAGCGCGATGATGTCATTGCCCCCTTTCATCGCGACATGGGCGCCTTTCTCATTCGCGGGTTCACGCCGGGAGAAGTTCTTGCGCAATACCTCGGCAAACGAACGGGGCCCACCAAAGGGAAGGACGGCAATGTGCACATGGGAGATCTCAAACGCGGTGTCCTCGGCTTCGTCAGCCATTTAGCCGACAATCTGCCGGTTGCGACCGGCGCGGCTCTGGCGTTCAAGATCCGAGGCGAATCTCGTGTCGCGTTCGCAGGGACCGGCGACGGCGGGACCAGCCGCGGCGACTTCCACGAGGCGATGAACTTTGCGGCAGTACGCAAACTCCCCGTCGTGTTTTTCTGCAACAACAACCAATATGCCTATTCGACGCCGCAACGACTGCAGATGGCGGTCTCTGACGTGGTCGAGCGGGCCAAAGCCTACGACATGCCGGGCGAGATCGTGGACGGGAACGACGTCGCTGCGGTCTATCTGGCCTCGAAACGCGCCATCGCACAGGCCCGCGCAGGCAAAGGGCCGGCATTCCTCGAGTTCAAAACCATGCGGATGCACGGCCATTCCGAGCATGACCCAGCCAAATATGTGCCGCGTGAGCTGCTGGAAGAATGGAAGAAGAAAGATCCGATCCTCAAAGCCGAACAACTGCTTACCCAGCTTGGCTATGGCGATGAGGCGTCTTTTCATGAGATCGGCGAGCGGGCGAAGAAAGAAGTCGAGGCCGGCCTGGAGTTTGCGGAGCAGAGTCCGTTGCCGGAAGGCCAAGAAGCGCTGGAGGGAGTCTTCGCCACCGAGGATGAGGTGGAATCATGACCACCGCCACAACCCAATCCGAAGTCACCTATCTTGAGGCAATCTCGCAGGCCTTGGATGAGGAAATGACCCGCGACGAGCGGGTGTTTCTGATGGGCGAAGACATCGGCGCCTATGGCGGGGCCTTCAAGATCACCGAAGGTTTTCTTCAGAAATACGGCGAGTGGCGTGTCCTTGATACACCCCTGGCCGAGTCCGGATTCGTGGGGGCCGCCATCGGAGCGGCCATGATGGGTTTGCGCCCGGTCGTCGAAATGCAGTTCGCCGACTTCATTTCTTGTGCATTCGACCAGATCACCGAAGTCGCGGCCAAGAATCATTACCGCTGGGGAGCCGCGGTTCCGATGGTCATTCGGGCTCCCTTCGGCGGGGGTGTGCACGGCGGCCCCTTTCATTCGGAATGTCCGGAAGGCTGGTTCTTTCACTCGCCGGGCCTCAAGCTGGTCGCGCCCTCGACCCCGTACGATGCGAAAGGACTTTTGAAAGCGGCCATTCGCGATCCCAACCCGGTCATCTACTTCGAACACAAATTCCTCTACCGGCGGATTAAAGCGACGTTGCCGCAGGAAGAGTACGTCGTTCCGATCGGGAAAGCCGACATCAAACGCGCCGGCAACGACATCTCGCTCATCACCTACGGCGCGATGGTTCACCTGGCGTTGGAGGCAGCTCAGCTGCTGGCGAAAGAAGGCATCGATGTGGAAGTGGTCGATCTGCGCACGTTGGTTCCGCTCGACAAAGAAACCATTTATGGATCGGTGTGTAAAACCAGCAAAGCCATCATGCTGCATGAGGATAACAAAACCGGCGGGATCGGTGCCGAGATCGCCGCGCAGCTGGCGGAGGAATGTTTTGATTGCTTGGACGGGCCGATTCTTCGTATCGCCCCGCCGGACACGCCCGTGCCGTTCAGCACGCCCCTGGAAGAGTTCTTTCTTCCGAAGGCGAGTGACATTATTTCGGCAGCGCGGAAGTTGGCGGCGTATTGACGCGAGTCCGCGTGCGCGGATTCGCGCAGGCACGGGGCACGAGGCAATAGGCAGGAACCTTCTTCACCCAGTGCCTTGAACCTCGTGCCTACATGAAACCGGAGGTTTCATGGTTGACATCATCATGCCCCAGCTCGGAGAAAGCATCGCGGAAGGAACCGTCGTGAAATGGCTCGTCCCTGTGGGCGGGCCGATCGAAAAAGACCAATCTCTCTTGGAAGTGGAGACGGAAAAGGTGGCGTTGGAAATTCCTTCACCGGCAACAGGCGTGCTGAGCGAAATCGTCGTCCAGGAAGGCGAGACGGTGCCTGTGGGAACGTTGCTGGCACGGATCGAAAGTACTCCGCCCTCCGAAGTCATCAACCGTGTCGGCGGAGTGGTCGTCCGTCCCATGGAACCGACTCCCGAAGGCGAAGACCGTCACTCTCCTGTCGTCCGGCAACTCGCAAGGGAATATGGGATCGATCTTTCCCAAGTGAAGGGGAGCGGAGCGGGCGGACGGGTGACCAAGAAAGATGTGCAGGACTTCATTGCGCAGGGCCGAGGTTCGATTAAAGTGACCGTCTCCGGCGGCGAGCAATCGATGGGTGAAGAACTTCTACCCTTCACGCAGATGCGGCGAACCATCGCCGAGCGGATGGTCAAGAGCAGGCAAACGGCCGCCCATGTCACAACCTTCTTTGAAGCGGATTTCTCGGACATCGCCAAGTTCCGGGAAGGCCGAAGCCTGACCTATCTGCCCTTTGTGATCCGCGCGGTAACCCGCGCCATTCGAGAGGTGCCGGTGGTGAACTCGTCCTGGGGTGAACAAGGCATCGTCATCAAGAAGGATATTCACATCGGTATCGCCACAGCCTTGGAGGAGGGACTCCTGGTGCCGGTCGTCCGGCATGCGGATCGAAAAGGGTTGACGCAATTAGCCAAAGAAGTGGCGGACCTGGCCGAGCGGGCCAGGTCCAAAAAATTGAGCCCTGAGGAAGTCCAAGGAGGGACCTTCACGATCACGAACCACGGCGGGTTCGGCAGTCTGTTCAGCACGCCGATCATCCACCAACCGCAGATTGCGATACTGGGCATCGGCGCCATCCAGAAACGGACCGTGGTCGTCGATGAAGCTATTGCGATCCGCTCGATGGGCTATCTCAGCCTGTCGTTTGACCATCGAGTCATCGATGGGGCGACGGCGGATCAGTTCATGGCGAAGGTGAAGGGCTATCTCGAACAGAGTCACTGGGAGCACATTCTGTGAACAGGAAACAGCGGGCCGTCATTGTCAGCGCCGTGCGGACGCCGATGGGAAGTTTCAACGGGCTGTTCAGCCCCGTGCCTGCGACCAGGCTGGGCAGTATCGCCATTGCCGCAGCGTTGAAGCGGATTCACCTTCCGGCCGAGCGCGTGGATGATGTGTATATGGGCTGCGTCCTGAGTGCCGGGCTCGGGCAGGCGCCGGCCAGACAAGCGTCGATCGGAGCCGGAATCCCGCACTCGGTCGGGGCCACGACGGTGAACAAGGTCTGTGGATCGAGCCTCAAGACCGTGATCATGGCCTCTCAAGCCATTACTCTCGGAGAAGCGAGGATTGTGGTGGCGGGCGGTATGGAGAACATGACCCGTGCGCCGTACCTCTTGGAGAAAGCGCGGCAGGGGTATCGACTGGGGCACGCGGAGCTGGTGGACAGTGTGGTCAAAGACGGCCTATGGGACGTCTATAACAATTTCCACATGGGGCACGGGGGGGAACTCTGTGCGGCCAAGTATCGGCTCACACGAACGGAACTCGACGATTTTGCTTTGGAGAGTTACCGCCGTGCCCAGGAAGCCATTGCAACCGGGACCTTCAAGCGGGAAATCGTACCCGTCGACGTGCCGCAACGGAAGGGCGCGCCGCTGACCGTCACGGAGGATGAGGAGCCGCACCGGGTCGATCTGAGCAAACTGCGCGAACTCAAGCCGGTGTTCCAGGAAGACGGGGTTCTGACCGTGGGCAATTCTCCTTCCTGTAACGACGGCGCGGCAGCGTTGGTCGTCATGGCCGAAGAACAAGCCGTGCAGCTCGGGCTTGCACCGATGGCGCGCATCGTCGGCTATGCGGGGGCCGCGCTCGCGCCGGAGTGGTTTACGATTGCGCCGATCGAGGCGATCAAGCTGGTACTCAAGAAAACCGGTCTTTCGATCGGCGACATCGACCTGTTCGAGATCAATGAAGCGTTCTCCGCCGTTTCCCTCGCAATCAACCGGGAATTGGGGCTCGATCACAAGAAAGTGAACGTCAATGGCGGAGCAGTCGCGCTCGGCCATCCGATCGGCGCCACCGGCGCGCGCATTCTTACGACCCTGCTCTATGCCATGGAATCCCGCGGCGTACGGAGAGGGCTGGCCGGTCTCTGTATCGGAGGAGGAGAAGCGTTGGCAATCATCGTGGAAAGGCAAGGGGTAAGAGGCTAGAGGCAATGGGCGAGATTTTACATGCCTCTCGCCCCTCGCCTCGTACCTCTGGCCCAAGCAAGATGGATATGAGACTCGACGACATCAAGGCGATCGGCATCGTCGGCGCCGGCCAAATGGGCCGCGGGATCGCCCAGGTTTGTGCGACGACGGGCTATCATGTCCAGCTCGTCGATGTCGCGGAGCCGTCGTTAACGGAGGCGCTTGCCAAGATCCGTACGGGCTTGGAGCGAGCCGTGGAACGGGGCAGTCTCACCGGTCACCAGGCGGGGGAGGTGCTGGCGCTCATCCATCCGATCGTCCAGCTCGACCGGTTGCAAGAAGCGGATCTGGTCATCGAAGCGATTCCGGAAGATCTCGCGCTGAAACAGGAACTCTTCGCCGAATTGAACCGGATCTGCCGGACGCCTACGGTCCTCGCCAGCAATACCTCCTCGATTTCGATCACGAAACTGGGCGCAGCCTCCGGTCGGCCAGATCGAGTGGTCGGCCTGCACTTCATGAATCCGGCCCCCGTGATGCGACTCGTGGAAGTGGTCCGCGGTCTCGAAACATCCGAGCGAACGATGACTCTGGCAATGGATCTGGCGAAACGGATGGGGAAGATCCCTGTGGTGGCCAAGGACGTGCCGGGGTTCATCGTGAACCGCATTCTGATTCCCCTGATCAATGAAGCCGTGTTTGCGTTGGAAGAAGGGGTTGCGTCAGCCGAAGACATTGACCTGGCGATGACGACGGGGGCGAATCATCCGGTGGGACCGCTGGCCCTCGCCGACCGGATCGGGCTGGATACCGTCCTTGCCATCTGCGAGGTCCTGTACCAGGACTTGGGCGATCCGAAGTTTCGCCCCTGCCCATTGCTCCGTCGCTATGCCGAAGCGGGGTGGCTGGGACGCAAAACCGGTCATGGGTTCTATGTGTACGAGGAGGTCAGAGGCACGGGGCGAGAGGCAATGGGCGATGAGATTCGGCCGCTAGCCTCTCGCCCCTCGCCTCTGGCCTAAGGAGCGTTGTGATGCAAGAACGCGATCCTCGGTCTACCTCTCTCTCAGGACTCGACATCAATGGTGTCTACTCGCGCGACGATCTGAAAGATTGGTCGCCCGAGCATGATCTCGGCGCGCCGGGGGAATTTCCCTATACGCGCGGCGTGTATCCCACCATGTACCGGGGGCGCTTCTGGACGATGAGGCAGTTCGCCGGTTTCGGCTCCGCCGACGATACGAATCGCCGCTTGAAATATCTCCTCGAGCGTGGACAGAACGGACTGAGCATCGCCTTCGATATGCCGACCCTGATGGGGATCGACGCGGATGATCCACTCGCCCATGGGGAGGTCGGTCACTGCGGCGTCGCGATCTCCTCGCTTGCGGATATGGAACGGCTCTTTGAGGATATTCCGCTCGATCAGATCACCACGTCGATGACCATCAATGGACCGGCCGCCGTGATCTTTGCCATGTACCTCGCTGCCGCAGAGAAACGCGGCATTTCCTTCGCGAGCTTAGGCGGCACCGTGCAGAACGACATTCTCAAGGAATACATCGCGCAGAAAGAATGGCTGTTTCCGCCGGAGCCTTCACTGCGGCTCATTACCGACACCATCGCCTATTGCGCCAAGCGGGTTCCGAAATGGCACCCGGTCAGCATCAGCGGCTATCATATTCGCGAGGCGGGGTCGACCGCGGTACAGGAATTGGCCTTCACGCTGTACGACGGGTTGACCTATGTCGAGGCAGCGGTGAAAGCCGGGTTGACCGTGGACAGCTTCGCGCCCCGGCTCTCGTTCTTTTTCAACGTGCATAACGACTTCTTTGAAGAAATCGCCAAGTTCCGGGCTGCCCGCAGGCTCTGGGCACGCGAGATGGCGCGGCGCTATCAGCCGAAAGATCCGCGATCCTTGCAGCTCCGCTGTCACGCGCAAACGGCCGGCTGTTCGCTGACTGCCCAGCAGCCCATGAACAACGTGGTCCGTACCACGTTGCAGGCTTTGGCGGCAGTGCTGGGCGGGACGCAATCCCTCCACACCAATTCCATGGACGAAACGCTGGCCTTACCCTCCGAAGAAGCGGTGAAGCTCGCGTTGCGCACCCAGCAACTCATCGCTCAGGAGAGTGAAGTGACCAACACCGTGGACCCACTCGGCGGATCGTACTATCTCGAAACCCTGACGAATCGACTGGAAGAAGCGGTGCTCGACTACTTCCGCAAGTTGGATGACCTGGGCGGCATGGTGAAGGCGATCGAACGAGGCTTCCCGCAACGGGAGATCCTCGATGCGTCGCAGCGCTATCAGCGCGAAGTGGAGCGGAAGGAACGGATCGTTGTCGGTGTCAGCGACTACCTGGAGCAGGAATCGCGCTCGATCCCTATTCTCAAGATCGGGCCTGAGGTGGAGCGCGAGCAGGTGACGCGCCTCTCTGATCTGCGCAAATCTCGCGATTCGTTCAGGATGGCCGGCGCCATCGAGGAATTGCAGGAAGCGGCCTCCTGCGGCGAGAACGTCATGCCCTCTTTGATTGAGGCGGTGAAGGCGAAGGCGACGCTGGGCGAGATTTGCGCGGCGTTGAAAGAAGTGTTCGGAACGTACAGGGAGTCGGTGGTGTTATAGCGCGCGCACGGCGCGCAGCAGGCTAGAGGCAAAGGGCGAGGGGTTAGAGGTCGGAAGCCATGAAGCTCGGAGCGTTTGACATCTACCCCGTCTCCGACGGCCGATTCCGGCTGGACGGCGGGGCCATGTTCGGGGTCGTGCCGAAAGTCCTGTGGGAGAAATGTTGTGCGGCCGACGACCTCAATCGTATCCCGCTGAGCCTCACCTGCCTGCTGATTCGTGCGAAGGGGAAAAACATCCTGGTGGATACGGGGTTGGGTTCCAAAGAAAACGACAAGTTTCACCGCATGTTTGCCGTCGAGCGGACGCCGACGTTACCGGAGTCGTTGAAACGTCTGGGTCTCGGTCGAGACGATATTCACATGGTGATCAACACGCATCTGCATTTCGACCATGCGGGCGGGAACACGATGGAAGAAGAGGGCGGGACCGTTGTGCCCTCCTTTCCCAAAGCCCGGTATGTCATCCAGCAGGGTGAGTTTGAAGATGCCGCCCGCGCCAATGAGCGGACCAAAGCCAGTTACAGGCGGGACAACTTTACGCCGATCGCCCATGTCAATCAGTGGGAATTTCTGCATGGCGATACGGAGTTGCTGCCAGGGATTACCGCCATCGTGACCGCCGGGCACACGCGCTGCCATCAAGGCGTCAGGATTGAATCGGAAGGGCAGGTGGCTTTTTTCCTGGGCGATCTGATCCCGACGGTGTCGCACCTGCCTCTCCCCTATATTATGGGCTACGACCTGTTTCCCATTCAGACCCTTGAGACGAAACGGTGGGTCTTGGATCGGGCCTTCGAAGAAAACTGGCTGTTGTTGTTCGAACACGACCCGCTGATTCAGGCGGGGCATGTCTATCGGGATGAGGAAGGGAAATATTTCCTCCGCGAGGTGAACCCATGGCAGTAGCAGCAACACCGATCCGCGTCTTGATCGGGAAAGTCGGGCTCGACGGCCATGACCGGGGAGTGAAATTGATCGCGCGCGCGTTGCGTGACGCCGGAACAGAGGTGATCTACACCGGTCTCCATCAAACGCCGGAGCAGGTGGTGAACACCGCTATCCAAGAAGATGTGGATGCGATCGGGTTGAGCATCCTCTCCGGCGCGCACAATACGCTCTTCCGGCGCGTGCTGGAGCTGCTCAAAGAGCAGGGGGGCGAAGACATCGTCCTGTTCGGCGGGGGAATCATCCCCGACGACGATCTTGCCGCGCTCAAAGCGGCCGGTGTGCGGGCCCTGTTCGGGCCGGGGGCTCCCATGAACGAGATCGTGGATTTCGTGAAAGGGCTGCGGTCGTAGTCCGAAAGGACCGGTCCCCATGCGCGTGCTTCCAACAGCGGTGGTTACCAGCTCGAACGAATTTCAACGCAATCTTGCCCATTACGAAGGTCTCATCGCCGACCTGAAGAAGCACCTGGCACAGGTCCAGAGCGGTGGTCCGGCCGATGCGGTCGCGTTGCACAAACAACGGGGCAAGCTGACGGTCCGTGAGCGCATCACCGCGTTGATCGATCCGGATTCTCCGTGGTTGGAACTCAGTCCCCTCGCCGCCTTCGGGCTGTACGACGACCAGGTTCCGGCCGCCGGTCTGGTTACCGGCATCGGCTTCGTGTCGGGACGTCCCTGTCTCATCGCAGGGAACGATGCCACGGTCAAAGGCGGCACCTATTTTCCGATGACGATCAAGAAACACCTGCGGGCGCAGGACATCGCGTTGGAGAATCGGTTGCCTGCGATCTACCTCGTGGACTCCGGCGGGATTTTTCTGCCCTTGCAGGCGGAGGCCTTCGCCGATCGGGACCACTTCGGCCGTATCTTCTACAACCAGGCGAGGATGTCGGCTCTGGGCATTCCGCAGATTGCCGCGGTGATGGGGATGTGCACCGCGGGCGGCGCCTATGTGCCGGCGATGTGCGATGAGAATGTGATCGTGAGAGGAACCGGCACGATCTACTTGGGCGGACCGCCGCTGGTGAAAGCCGCGACCGGTGAGGAGGTCTCAGCCGAAGAACTCGGCGGCGCCGATCTGCACACGCGGCTGTCCGGTGTCAGCGACCATCTCGCCGCCGACGACCTGGATGCGTTGGACATCTGCCGGTCGATTATCGCCACGCTGCCGCGACGACCGGTCACACGCCGACCAGGCGAGATTGAGGAGCCGCTCTATCCGGCCGGCGATCTGTACGGGCTCATCCCAAGCAATCCGCGGCAGAGCTTCGAAGTCCGGGAAGTCATCGCCCGCCTGGTGGATGGCAGCCGATTTCACGAGTTCAAGGCACGGTACGGCCAGACACTGACGTGCGGGTACGCCCGCTGGATGGGGCATCAGGTCGGCATCATCGCCAATAACGGCGTGCTCTTGCCGGAATCCGCCCTGAAAGGCGCGCACTTCGTGCAGCTCTGCGCCCAGCGACGCGTGCCGATTATCTTTCTGCAAAACATCACGGGTTTCATGGTCGGCCGGGAATATGAAGCACGCGGGATCATCAAGGACGGCGCCAAGATGGTACAGGCGGTGGCGACCGCCGACGTGCCGAAGTTGACGGTCGTGATCGGCGCCTCGCACGGCGCCGGCAATTATGCCATGTGCGGCCGAGGGTACAATCCGCGCTTTCTGTTTCTGTGGCCGAGCGCCAGGGTTTCCGTGATGGGTCCCCAGCAAGCGGCTCAGGTGTTGACCACGGTGAAACAGCAACAGCGGGAGCGGGCACAAGAGCCCTTCACACCAGAAGAACAGCACCGGATCACGGAATCGACGCTCAAGCAGTACGACCATGAGGGCAGTCCGTATTTCAGCACGGGGCGCTTGTGGGATGACGGGGTCATCGATCCGGTGGATACGCGCCGCGTGCTCGGCCTGTGCCTCGATCTCGCGATGACCGCGCCGATTCGCGGCTCTCATCCGCCCGTCTTTCGCATGTGAGGGACCGGGATGAAACCGTTTTCCTCCATCCTTGTCGAGTCACGACACGGCGTTGCCCGCGTCACGTTGAACCGGCCGGAACGGCGCAACGCGTTCGATGCCGGGATGGCGAGGGAACTGTGCGAGGCCTTCGAGACATTGGGGCTCGATCACTCCGTGCGCTGCATCCTGTTGACCGGCGCCGGTTCCGCCTTCTGTGCCGGAGCGGACATCGGTTGGATGAAGCCGGACCGAGAACTGTCGGCACAGCAGGCGCGGACGGATGCGGACCAACTCATCAAGATGTACCGCGCCATCGATGAATGCCCCTGTCCGGTGGTCGCGCGAGTCCATGGCCCGGCATTCGGCGGGGGAGTCGGCCTTGTCGCCGCCTGCGACGTCGCCGTCGCGAATGAGGCTGCGACGTTTGCCCTCAGCGAAGCCAGACTTGGACTGGTTCCCGCGGTCATTGCCCCCTTCCTACTTCGGAAAACCGGTGAATCATTCGTCCGCAGATTCACCCTGACCGGTGAGCCGTTCTCCGCGCCGGTTGCTCGACACCATAACCTCGTGCATGACCTCGTTCCGCGCGACCGGCTGGACAGCCGGGTGGCTGAATTGGCCGATGCAGTGACGAGTCTCGCTCCCCTGGCAGCAAGGCGCACGAAAGCTCTGCTCCGCCGCCTGTCCTCGCGATTCGATGCCGAACCGTGGAGCGAGTGTGTCGAGGCGAACGCTCAGGCCCGCCTCTCGGCGGAGGCTCAGGAAGGGCTCCTCGCATTTCTGGAGAAACGTCCCCCCGCCTGGACGGCCGGCGGGGTTGACCATGGACAGAAACGAGACGGACGGAAATCACACGATGCCGACAGGACACGAGCATAAGAAGAATCCGTTTCCGGTTCGGATCGTCGAAGTCAGTCCAAGGGACGGGCTGCAGAACGAGCCGGATATCATCCCGATCGAAGACAAGGTCGCATTTATCAATGCCTTGTCGGGGACCGGTCTCACGGAGATCGAGGTCGGTTCATTCGTCTCGTCCAAAGCTGTTCCTCAGTTGGCCGACTCGGATGAGGTATTTCAAAAGATCGAGCGCCGAGCCGGCGTCACCTATTCTGCCCTGGTGCCCAACGAACAGGGATTCGAACGGGCCAGGGCCGCGGCGGTGCAAAAAATTGCGGTCTTCACCGCGGCCTCGGACACCTTCAACCGGCGGAACGTCAAGAGCACGATTCGCGAGTCGATCGAGCGGTTCAAACCGGTGATGGCTGGAGCGAAACGGGAGGGGATGGGCGTGCGAGGGTACATTTCCACCGCGACCCACTGTCCCTTCGAAGGTTCCATCGAGCCATCCCGCGTCGTGGAGGTCATGCGCCGGCTTCTCCATCTTGGAGTCGACGAAATCTCGTTGGGAGACACGATCGGAAGGGCTGCTCCCGACGATGTGCGAAGGCTGTTGGACGAAGTGGCGCCCCACATTGAGCGCCGCCGCCTCTCGCTTCACTTTCACGACACCTACGGCATGGCTGTGGCCAATGTGCTGGCGGCTTGGAAGGAATATGGGATCGAGGCGTTCGACACGTCCGCCGGAGGTCTTGGAGGCTGCCCCTACGCGCCGGGGGCAGCGGGCAATGTGGCGACGGAAGACGCGGTCTATGCCCTGAAGGCGTCCGGAGCAACCGTTTTGGTCGATGAGCAGAAGGTCATCGCGGCAGTTCGACGGATCGGAAGGGGACTGAGCCATCCCCTCTCCTCCCGACTGTCACGCATACCGATCGAACGAACCACGTATGAGACCGTGCCATGACCGTATCGAGCCTGCAGACGAGGAATAAGCCGGGAGACACGCTGAAGTTGGTCGAACGGGTCAAAGCCGGAAACGTCCGTGCGATCTCTCGTGTGATCACGTTATTGGAGAACCGCGAAGCGGACGGCATCGCGATCGTTTCCCGGCTTGTCTCGGCCAAGCGTGATGCGATGGTGATCGGGATCACCGGGTATCCCGGGACGGGGAAAAGCACCCTCATCGACCGGCTCGTGACCGCCTATCGGCGCCTGGGCAAGAAGGTGGGGGTTCTGGCTGTCGATATCAGCAGCCCTGTGACGGGCGGCGCCCTGCTCGGCGACCGTGTCAGAATGCAGGACCATACGCTCGATCATGATGTGTATATCCGGAGCATGGCCACTCGAGGACACCATGGAGGGTTGGCCCAAGCGACGCGCGATGCCGTGTCGGTGCTGGAAGCGGGGGGATATGAGGTCATTCTGATCGAGACGATCGGAACCGGTCAGAATGAAGTGGATGTGGTGAATGTGGCTCACACCGTCGCGGCAGTCGTGGCGCCGGGTCTGGGGGATGAAGTTCAGGCGATGAAAGCCGGCCTCTTGGAAGTGGCGCACATTATCGTCGTCAACAAAGGAGATCTGGCGGGCGCGGACACCACGTTGCGCGACTTGCGGGACTGGTGCCCGACCGTGCTCCGGATTACCGCTGCAACGGGCGAAGGTATTCCGGAGTTCGTCGCTGCGATCGCCGAACACCAACGGCTGCGCGATCTGCGAGGTTCGTCCGCTTGTCCGACAGGCAAAGGAATCGGCTTCTGAAGAGCGGGAGGATGCCATGCCTCGCCAATTGTTGACCATCTCGCACCACGTCGCGCGGATCACGTTGCATCATCCGCCGGCCAATGTCCTCAACCTTTCCGTGATCAAGGAACTCGACTTGGTCCTGAACGAGGTGGAGGAAGACGAGTACGTCCGCGTGGTGATCGTGACCGGGACCGGACGGTTTTTCTGCGCAGGAGCAGACATCAATGAACTGGCCCGTCTCAACAACCAACATGCAGGATCGGAGTTTGCCGGCCGGGGACAACAGTTGTTCAACCGTATCGAACGGTCCAAGAAACCGATCCTTGTCGCCATTAACGGGACCTGCGTCGGCGGCGGGCTCGAACTGGCCCTGGCCTGCCATATTCGGATTGCGGCAGCCGGAGCCATGATGGGGTTGCCGGAAATCAAACTCGGCCTCATCCCCGGCTTCGGCGGAACTCAACGGCTGCCTCGAGTCGTCGGGGCATCCAAAGCGGCGGAGCTGATTCTGACCGGTGAGAGCCTGCCTGCGGAGGAGGCGCTTCGAATCGGTCTGGTCAGCCGGGTCGTGCCGCCGCATGAGTTGATAGCGGAGACCGAGGTCATCGCGTCACTGATCACGGCGCGAGGACAGTCGGCGGTCGAGACGGCGCTGCATGCGATCAGGGGCGGCTTCGACATTCCTCTGGCAGAAGGGCTGGATCGGGAAGCGGAACTGTTCGGCCGGTTGTGTGTCACCTCTGAGAAGCAGGAAGCCGTTCGAGCGTTTCTTGAGAAGCGGAAACTGAAGTTCGCCGATGTATGAAGAACGTGATTCGTCAACCGTTAAGCGCCGGATCCGTCAATGGCCAATCGTCAAGCGTCCATCGAAAGGAGATAACCGACATGGCAAAATGTTTCCCTGTTGTTCCCAAGATTGACGAATGACGGTTGACGTCTTCTCAGTGAGGCAGAGGATGCTCGCAGATCGCCTCGCTCGCTATTGCCAGACTCTCTGTTACGACGACCTGCCCAGCGGCGTGGTGCATGAAGTCAAACGGCGAGTGCTCGACAGCCTTGGCTGTGCCCTCGGCGCCTGGAATGCCCGGCCCTGCCGTATCGCCGGTCAGGTCGCCAAAGCCGTCAAGGTGTCACATGGCGCGACCTTGTGGGGAACCGGCCACAGGACCCTTCCGGACCTCGCCGCGTTCGCCAACGGGGCGCTCGTCCGCTATCTCGATTTCAACGATACCTACCTTGCCAAGGAACCGGCGCATCCTTCAGACAACATTGCCGCCGTCCTTGCGGCGGGAGAAGCTGCTCGTGCTTCCGGCAAGCGCGTCATTCAGGCCGTCGCGCTTGCCTATGACGTCCAGTGTCGCCTGTGCGACGCAGCGGCCTTGCGACCGCGCGGCTGGGACCATGTGACCTACGGCCCCTTTTCCTCCGCACTCGGTGCCGCCAAAGTGATGAAACTCTCGGAGGCGCAGACGTTGCAGGCCATCAACCTGGCCGGCGTCGCAAATATCGCGTTGCGGCAGACACGGGTGGGAGATCTGTCCATGTGGAAGGCCTGCGCCTTCTCGAACGCCGCCCGGAACGGAGTGTTTGCCGTCATGTTGGCGCAACGGGGGATGACGGGCCCTTCCCCGATTTTTGAAGGGGAGAAGGGCTTCATGAACCTGGTCTCAGGGCCGCTTGAGCTGCCGTTCTTTGGCGGCGAGAGCGGATCTTCCGAGCCGGTCGCGTTCAAAATCCTGGACACCTATATCAAACGGTACCCCGTGGAGTATCATGCGCAGACGGCAGTGGAAGCCGCTCTGGCGATCAGAGAGGACCTGCTGAAAACGGAAGGAGTCGATGCCCTGGCGGGCGTCACAGATATCGAAGTCGGCAGCTATGCTGTCGCGATCGAAATCATCGGGCGCGATTCTGAAAAGTGGCACCCTCGCACAAGAGAAACCGCCGATCACAGCTTTCCCTACTGCGTGGCCGTGGCCTTGCTGGACGGCAAGGTCACGATTCGCTCGTTCGAAGCCGCACACCTCGCGGATCCTGTTCTGCGTGAGCTGATCCGGAAAGTGCGCGTCGTTTCCCAACCTGAGTTCGTCGATCGCTATCCGGCGGCAATGCCGACGCGCATCACCGTCAGGACGAAAGCGGGGAACGCCTATGTCCACCAGGCGGACTTCCCCCTCGGCCATCCCCAAAACCGGATGTCCGACCGTCAGATCGAAGAGAAGTTCCGCCTGCTGGCGACAGGAAAATTAGATCGGGCGCGCATGAACGAGGTAATCGACCTGGTCTGGAAACTCGATCAGCTCAAAGACATCAGCGCGTTGATGCCGGTATTGAAGATAAAGCGAAGGAATTAGCATGTACGCTTCTCCCGCTCCCCAAGCGCGACGTTTCCGCGAACTGCTCGATAAACAGACCCTCGTGTTGCCGGGAGCATTCAACGCCTTGACGGCCATGCAGATCGAGCGCGCCGGGTTCCATGCGCTGTATGTCTCGGGCGCCGGTTTGTCGGCTGCGCGAGGATTGCCGGATATCGGCTTGCTGTCCCTGACAGAGGTGGTGGCTGACGCAGCCACGATCGCCAAGGCCGTCACGATCCCGGCGATTGTGGATGCGGACACGGGTTTCGGTCCTCCGCTCGTCGCGATGCGGGCCGTGAAGGAATTCGAACAGGCCGGTCTGGCAGGAATGCAGATCGAGGATCAAGAGCTGCCCAAGAAGTGCGGGCATCTGCCGGGAAAGCGGCTGGTTGCTGCGAGTGAGATGGTGAACAAGATCTGTGCGGCAAGCGACGCGAGACAGGATCCGGAGTTCTTCATCATCGCCCGAACCGACGCGCGCGCCGTCGAGGGATTAGACGCGGCAGTACGGCGGGCACGGGCCTACATCGATGCCGGCGCCGACGCGATTTTCCCGGAGGCCCTGGAGTCCCCTGACGAATTCCGCGCGTTTGCCCGTCAACTCGCCAGGGAAGGAGGCAAGGCGCCGCTGGTCGCCAACATGACCGAGTTCGGGAAAACTCCCTACCTGAGCGTCAGCGAATTTGAGGATCTCGGCTATCGTCTGGTCCTGTTCCCCGTCACGGCTCTCCGGATGGCGACGAAGGCGATCGAGCACATGCTGGCCGAAATAAAAAGTCGCGGTTCGCAGCAAGAGTTGTTGGGCCGGATGCACACGCGACAACAACTCTACGACCTGCTGAGGTATACGGAGTACGAGCAACGGAACCGGCAGTTTCACTCAACGGATGACGGCCATGCCCACGATTGATACCACGAAGCATCCGGCGTACAGCCCCGGGCTCGAAGGAGTCCTGGCCGGAGAGACGGCCCTCTGTCATGTGGACGAAGGCGAAGGGGGGCTTCGATACCGCGGATACGCGGTCAGCGATTTGGCGGAGCAGGCGACCTTCGAGGAGGTGGCCTATCTGCTGCTCTTCGGCAAGCTGCCGACCGGGAAAGAGCTGAAGGACTTTTCGGCGCAACTCGCCGGACAGTCCGTCCTGCCCGGTCCTGTCGCCGCGTTCCTTGGCGTGGTTCCTCCCGCCGCTCACCCTATGGACATTCTCAGAACCAGCGTCTCCCTGTTGGGCATGACAGATCCGGACGCTTCCGACAATTCCCATGATGCGAACGTCCGCAAATCGGTGCGGCTGCTGGCGCACATTCCGCTCATTATCGCCGTTGCCCACAGACTCGCGAACGGGAAACCCCGCGTGGAACCGCAACCAGACCTCGGTTTCGCCGAAAATCTCTTGTGCCTCCTCACCGACCGGCGAGGTGACGAGACGGCCAGAGTGATGGCCCGTGTGCTCGACGTGTCGCTCACGCTCTATGCCGAGCACGAATTCAACGCCTCCACCTTCTCGGCCCGCGTGACCGCCTCGACGATGACGGACTTGCATTCAGCCGTCACCTCAGCCATCGGTACGCTCAAAGGGCCGCTCCACGGGGGAGCCAACGAAGCCGTCGCAGAGATGTTTCTCGAAATCGGGAGCCGCGACAGGGCGGAACAGTGGGTGCGGGACGCCTTGGCCCACAAACGCCGCATCATGGGTTTCGGCCATCGGGTGTTGAAAAATGGGGATTCTCGCTCGCTCATCATTCAACGGCAGGCGGAATCGTTGAGCCGGACCTGCGGCGACCGCCGTTGGTATGAAATCGCGACCATCATCGATCGCATCATGCAGCAGGAAAAGGGCCTCTATCCGAATCTCGATTTCTATACGGCCGTGGCTTATCTTCTGATGGGCATTCCGCAACAACTCTACACGCCGGTGTTTGTCTGCTCGCGCATCACCGGTTGGTGCGCGCACGTGATCGAACAGCAGGATCACAACCGGCTGATCAGGCCCCGCGCGCTGTACACCGGGCCGATGACGAGTGAGTATGTCCCCCTTGATCGCCGTCGCTGAGCATATCGCGCAAGCGCGACAGGTGGATGGTGTCTCCCCCGCGCTGCCCTGGAGGTCGTTCACCGACTTCTTCAAGTCCCGCATCTACGATCGGACTTTGGTCAATCAGCCGTTTCTGATCTACTGCGACGATGACCGACGGCTCCGCTGCACATACAGCTACGCGGAGTTCGGCACGGTGGTCCAACGGGCGGCCGCCTTTTTCCATGAGCAGATCGGACTCCGACGCGGGGACCGTCTCGCGACGATTCTGTTCAACCATGACGTCACCGTGGTGCTGTATTTTGCCGCATGGATATCGGGAATCACGGTCGTGCCGATCAACGTTGAAGAACCCCCGCACAAGAAGCGCTTTATTCTGGAGCACTCGGATGTTTCGGCAGTCTGCTGCTGGCACAGCGATGTGGAGGAGGTGAGCAGTTTGCAGCGAGATCTGCCTGCGTTGCGGCATGTGATTGTGCTGAACAATGAAGGCTTCATGGAGAACAAGAGTCACAAAGCGAGAAGCGGCAAAAGGCGGGGCCCGCTCCTCCGCACCCACTCGCCTCATGCCGGTTCACTGGAGGACGAAGCCCTGATCGTCTATACGTCCGGGACCACGGGCCCGCCAAAAGGAGTCGTTCTGACGGCGGAGAATCTGTTGATTGACGCCGATGCGATCGCAGACTGGCACCACTTTGGCGTGAACGATCGCTTGATGTGCGTCCTTCCGATCCACCATGTCAACGGGACCGTGGTCACGCTCATGACTCCCTTCTACTGCAAGGGCAGCGTCGTGCTGAATCGAAAATTCAAGAGCGGCACGTTCTGGCGGAGACTGCGCGAGGAGCAGGTCACCTGCGTGAGCGTGGTTCCCACCTTGCTGGAATTTCTCCTCGACGCAAATGAAGACCTGACCGGATACCAGCTGAGCCGCTTCGGCGGATTCATCTGCGGGGCAGGCCCTCTCCTCAAAGAAACGGCCGTCCGGTTTGAAGACCGGTTTGGCTTTCCCATCCGCCATGGGTACGGTTTGTCGGAAACGACCTGTTATTCGTGCTTCCTGCCGAACGATCTGTCGTTCGATGAGCATCGTCATTGGCTCAGAGACTATGAGTTCCCCTCCATCGGAGTGCCGCTGCGGCATAACACGATGATTGTCCTCGACGACAACGGCCAGCCGTTGCCGGAAATGGCGCGGGGAGAGATTTGCATCCGCGGCGGGACCGTCTGCGCCGGATACTTCAAGCGGGACGACGCCAATGATGAGGCCTTTAAATGGGGCTGGTTCCGTTCCGGCGACGAAGGGTTTTACATGCGAGACAAGACGGGGAGACCGTTTTTCTTCATTTCAGGCCGACTCAAGGAATTGATCATTCGAGGCGGCGTGAATATTTCGCCGTTGGAGATCGACGATGCATTGAAGAGTCATCCGCTTGTCCGGTTCGCCATGGCTGTGCCTTTCGAGAACCGCTATTACGGGGAGGAAATCGCCGCCTATGTGGTCCCGCGAGATGGGACCTCTTCAGCCACGGAATCGGTCCTGCTTGAGCACTGCAGCCGCTTGCTTCCGTTCGCCAAACGCCCCAAGGTCATTCTCTTTGGTCAGGAGGTGCCCTACACCTCGACTGGCAAGCCCAAACGTCTGGAGCTGAAAACCCGCCTCGCGTCCGCCCTGGCTGCCTATAGGGATCACCAATTCCTGGATGAATAGCCGGCTTGCAATTCCCTAAGCCCCGTTGAACATGTGTTCAAGCCGATTCTTCTTTTGCAAGAACCGTCTGAGACTGGGATCGCAACGGGGGCAATGGAGGGGTTTATCCGGCGGCGACAATGAAGAGGCCTACGCCCGAATAGCCGCCGGAACAAACGAAGGTGAATTTGGAGAGGAAAGGATTAGCCCCAAGGGGTTTATCCGCCCGTGCTTGTTACGAGAAGATGAAAAAGAACGGGCGGCACGAGCTAGCGAGGTTTGGTGGGCCGTGTAGGGGTCGAACCTACGGCCCGCTGATTAAGAGTCAGCACCAGCATTTACTCTCAGGTACTATCCCTTACCACACCTCTTGACACTTCAACGAGTTGTGATTACGGTCCCCCTCTAGATTACGGTCTAGACCCCGACATTTCGCTTTCTCGTGTCTACACAGCGTCTACATTTCGGCCCGCTGATTAGACCGTGGTGAGTGAGAAGTCAACGCGCACGGAGGACGCGTCCATGCCAAAACTCACGAAACGCCTCATCGATGACACTCCGTTCCCATCCTCCGGGCAAGTCTTTCTCCGAGACTGCGTGCTTCGCGGTTTCGCGTTGCGAGTGACGAAGGGAACGAAGACCTTCGTGCTGGAGAAACGTGTCAGAGGGCGGGTCAGGCGAATTACCATCGGTCCGCATGGTCCTCTCACGGTTGACCAGGCTCGTAAGCTGGCAGAGGCTCATGTCGGCGCAATCGCACAAGGGGAAGATCCGGCGCAAGCACGCCAGGACAGGATCAAGGAACCCACCTTTGCCGATCTGGCTGTCTTGTATGAGCAACGGCATCTCCCCATGAAGAGGTCGGCGAGGGACGACCGGAGCATGTTGGACATGCATCTCAAGGATTTGAAGACGCGGAAATTATCCGACATTAGCCGGAATGAGATTGTCCTGCTGCATTCGAAGATCGGGGAAACGGCGCCTTATCGCGCAAATCGAGCCGTGGCCCTGCTCAGAAAGATGTTCAACCTGGCCAAGGACTGGGGAATGTTTCAGGGGGAGAATCCTGCAACCAGAATTCATTTCTTCAAAGAGAAAGAACGGGATCGTTTCGTGCGGCCCGATGAATTTCCTCGTCTGTTTGCCGCGATCCTCGAAGAACCTGATGAATGTGTGCGCGGGGCTTTTTTCACGTACCTGTTCACTGGGGCTCGCCGCGAAGAGGTGCTCACGATGCGGTGGGAGGACATCAGCTTGGAGCAAGCCGAGTGGCGTATCCCGCAGACGAAGGCAGATCGCCCGCATGTGCTTCCCCTGGCGGGACCGCTCCTTGCAGTCTTGAGCAAGCTTCCGCGACAAGACGGGAATCCCTATGTGTTCGCCGGGCG
>DIHJ01000112.1:0-533 GCA_002420105.1 Nitrospira sp. UBA5699 | reverse complement strand
GATGTCAGACTTCACGATCTCCGGCGCACCGTGGGATCATGGCTGGCTGGCAGTGGGGAAAGCCTTCAGCTGATCGGGGCGGTCCTCAACCACAGCAACATCAGCACGACAAGAATCTATGCGCGACTGGACCTTGATCCTCTGCGCAGAGCCTTGGAACAGAACGCGAGCAAGATGTTGCTGACGGTTCACAAGCATTTCCAACGTAAAGAGGGAAGGAAGCACAGAAGGGGATCAATTCCCACACCGTCGCTTCCAGCACTACAGCGGCTTGTGAGCGCCGCTACCCATTAGTTCTGTAGCAGAACCTGTACTGACAGTTCCCACGTCGTTTCTTCTGGACTTACTCAGCGGTCGGCCCATAGGAGTGGTTAAGCGGGAAAACCGGAGGCAGCAACCGCGGGAGTGGCACCCTGATGGCCACACGAAACAGCAGGGCATCGATCCCCGGTGAGACTGCCAAGACACTTGCCAAAGCGTAACCGAATCACTATCGATACTGGTTGTATCTGCGCAATTCAGCAAGTTCGACT
>DIHJ01000022.1:53233-53469 GCA_002420105.1 Nitrospira sp. UBA5699 | reverse complement strand
CGCTCAATGCGACGGCCATCGAGGTGCTGCAAGCCCGAGCGCGGGTCCGGTCGATCCGCACGGCCCACGTGTTTTTCAACCATAGGGGGCACCGGTGGGATGCGCGGAATCTCTTACGGGCGTTCTATGTGGCGCGCCGGAAGGCCGGCATCCAGGGCGTTCGCTTCCATGATCTCCGGCATACCTTCGCGAGCCGCTTGGTGCAGGCGGGGGTGGATCTCTATACGGTCCAACGC
>DIHJ01000022.1:44664-52971 GCA_002420105.1 Nitrospira sp. UBA5699 | reverse complement strand
TCCAACTGAGCTACGGGCGCACGTAACCATTTCAAGCACTTCGCGAGCAAGCTTGTCAAGGACGATGGCGGGATCGCTTACCGGCTGCCGCCGCGTTCACACGAACGGATGATCTGCTCGACCAACTGATTGATGGGTTGCCCATCGGTGGGAAGGATATGGTCCGCCGCGGCCTGATACTTCGGGGTGCGTTCCCGCAAGACGTCCTGAATTTCTTCCACGAATGATTTCGTCCCCGTCAACGAAGGCCGTTGCGTATCGCCCCCGATTCGCCTCGAAATGGTGTCAACGGACGCGGTGAGCCAGAACAGCATCCCATTCTGCCTGAGCACGTCGACGTTCTGCTGACGGAGGATCGCCCCGCCGCCGGTATCGATCACCAGATTGTCGCGGCCGGCCACATCCCGGCAGACATCCGACTCCAGATCGCGAAAATGCTCCCACCCGTGCGCCTTCACGATCTCGGGAATTGACCGTCCCGCCCGTTTCACGATCTCTTGGTCGGTGGAAACGAGCGCACGGCCCAGGCGCGCAGCCAGCACTTTTCCCACCGTGCTCTTCCCCGTTCCGCGATACCCGATGAGGACGATGTTCATGAGAAACGCGATTCGAGGACGGCGCGCATGACAGCGGTCGGAGCGGGCCGGTTCGTCCACAGCTCAAATTGCGCGGCGGCTTGATGGAGGAACATCTCCAAACCGGGGATCGTCCTGCAGCCTGCCGCTGCAGCCTCTTTCAGCAGCCGGGTTTCGCGCGGATTGTACACGATGTCCATCACGGTGAGCCCCGGATGAAGCAACGACGACGGCACGCAGCTATCCTGAACCTTGGGCGACATGCCGATCGGCGTGCAGTGGATCAAGACGCTGGATTCGGGCAGCACCTTTTTCAGGGAGTCCTCATTCAGCTGCGTGTCGTGCACGGCCATGGCCGTCTTCGAGGCCAGATCGCCGGCCAGGGCTTTCCGCTCATTGTCATCGATTCCGAGCAGATCCAGCCGCTCGACGGCACCTTCGGTCGCGAGCGCGAAGGCAATGGCGCGCGCGGCTCCGCCGGATCCCAGCATCACCACCCGCTGTCCGCTTAAACGCGCGCCGCCCTCCCGAAGCGCCCGTAACGCTCCCGTCGCATCCGTGTTATAGCCCGACATTTTTCCGCCGTCGAAGACGATGGTGTTGATCGCCCCGATGTGACGGGCCGTGGGCTCCACTTCGTCCAGCAACGGCACGGCGGCGACTTTGTGAGGAATCGTCACGCTCGCGCCGCGGAAGTTTCCCAGGGCGCGGAGCCCCCTGATCGCGTCGGCGATATGTTCAACCCGCCAGGCCAGATATACGAAGTTGAGTTCCAGCTTCTGAAACGCGGCATTGTGGATGGCGGGCGAGAGGGAATGCTCGACGGGATTGCCGATGACGCCACAAAACCGGGTCTGTGCATTGATGTCCATGGATCTCGTGAGGACTCCGTCGGTTACCCTTTGCAGACCGTCATGCCTCCGTCGATCGGGAACGTGGCGCCCGTCACCCAGGCGGCCTCATCGGATGCCAGGTACAGGACCAAATTCGCAACTTCTTCCGGCGTGCCGGGACGGCGAATCGCATACTGCGCCAGAATCGGCTGCAGCCTCTCAGGATCAGCCACCAACGGAGCGGCCATCGGGGTATTGATCAAGCCGGGATTCACGACGTTGCATCGGATTCCGTCCCTCGCGTAATCGATCGCGAGAGCCCGCGTCAACGCATCGAGCGCGCCTTTGGAGGCAGCATAGGTCGGCAGAGTCGGAAGGCCGACCAGACTGGCGATGGAGGAAATGTTGACGATCGCGCCGCGTCCCTGCTTCAACATCTGAGGAACCACGGCCCTCGTGATGCGAAAGACGCCGGTGACATTCACGTCCAGGACGTTGGCCCACGTCGCGTCGTCGGTCTCATGGAGCCGTTTTCCGAAATCACCGATCCCCGCATTGTTCACCAGAATATCGATGCGGCCGAAACTGTCGACCGTCTGCCGCACGACTTCCTGCGCATGGGCTTCCTCCGTCACCGAGCCCACGACCGCAAGTGCCTTGCCCTTGTGGTGACGGATCACGGTCACCACTCGATCCAGTTCCTGCCGCCGACGGCCGGTCACGACGACCGATGCGCCTTCCTCGGCAAAACGCCTCGCGATCGCTTCGCCGATTCCGGCGTTGCCTCCGGTGATGATTGCCACCTTGCTTTCCAGCCGATTCATGACGCGCGATCCTCTCCGGCTTCCTGAATCTCTTCGGCCTCATCCGTCGGTCGACTCAGTTGGGCCGGCGTCCAAAATCCCGCCTCCACTTTTCTGGCCACGGTCAGAAATCCGGAATGCGCGACCATGCGATGATCCGGCCGTACGCTGCGCCCCTGGATCGACCAGGTACGCAACAATGTTTCGAAGGTCTCAACCATGCAAAAGACCGCCGCGCGTTCCAAGGCCTCCACGGTCTGTTGCACCTGGGGAACGGTCGGAACGAAGCTCAGATACACTCCGCCTGAGCGTAAAACGCGTGCCGCATGAGGGACAACCTGCCAAGGTTCGGGAAGATCCAGCACCAGCCGATCGAACGGCACCCCGTCGTCGAGCAGGTCGATTCCCTCGTAGGCATTCTTGCGGAACGACATGAGATTCGGCGCCGCGCCCATGTACCGTTCGATATTCGTCATCGCGGTCCGCGCAAAGTCCTCCCTCGCTTCATACGTCACCACAAGTCCCCGCGGTCCAACGGCCCGCAGCAGGGCCATGGTCAGTGCGCCGGAACCGGTCCCTGCTTCGAACACCCGTGCACCGGGATACACATCGGCCCACATCGGAATGAGCGCGAGATCTTTGGGATATAGAACCTGCGCGCCTCTCGGCATCTTCAACACGTACTCGCCGAACGTCGGTCTGAGAGCGAGCAT
This sequence comes from Nitrospira sp. UBA5699, assembly GCA_002420105.1. Taxonomy (GTDB): domain Bacteria; phylum Nitrospirota; class Nitrospiria; order Nitrospirales; family Nitrospiraceae; genus Nitrospira_C. Next base: position 50,047 of record DIHJ01000022.1, on the reverse strand, counting down.
GGTCTTTCCGCCGGACAGGGTGACCAGCGATCCGTCCGGTTTGCCGATCAATTCATCGTGGGAGATCTTGTGGCCGCTCAACTGGTACTGGTCCCCGGCCTTGAGGGTCAGGGCGTACTGCCGCCCTTTCTTGTCGACCAAATGAATGCGTTCGCCGTTTCTGAGTTGTGACATAGGGGCCCCATTCTAGAAGCGCGGCTTCCGGTTTTCAATAACGCAGGGTGCCGTGACTCGAATGACTCTCGCGGTAGTGCAGCGGCTGAGGCGGCTCGATACGGCACCGGCAATTCAGAGCCGCGCCGCGCCATCGGTGTGGCAAATCGGCCCCGGACTCTATCTCCAAGCCTACACATCCGCAGCACGATTGCCTCAACCTCCCTCGCCTTTCTTCATTAGCGACTTTTAATAGTTGCGTAATTTCAGCGCTATGGCGGCGGTCCCCTCTCATGATCCATCCAGCATAGGATTTGCTGCGTAGAGAGTTGTGCGGATGAAGCGTGCACAAGGCACCACGGTTGAATCCTTTACGAAGGATCTTGTCTCTCAGGAAAGAGGGATTACCTATAGGGGCCTTACGGAGAAGGAACAGCCAGGTCATGAAGGGTAGTCACAGGAGGAGCGATCACATGAAAAACGATTTATTCGCTTCCGATGCACCGGATAATAAATCGCCGGAGGTGAAAGAGGCCGACACCGACCATTCGGAAGACAGCGATCTGCTGGATATGATCGGTCGTGACGCCGGCGGAGAAGAACCGGCCCAGGAAACCACGGAACCGGCGAAGCGTCACGGCGTCGCCGACGGCCCCTTTTTGCTGGAGTCGCTCTACTTCCAATCCTTCGGCGAACGTGCGTTGTTGACAAGAGAGGAAGAGACTGCGTTAGCCAAGCGGATCGACCAGGGGTCGAGCGCTATTCGAACCACGTTGCGCCAGACGCATCGGCTGTTGTCCCGCGTGAAGCGCTCCGACACGGTCATCGAGGCTCAACATACATTGCAGACGGTCCGGCGCCTCAGCGGCCTGTCGGCCACGGCGCTGGACAAGGCGGAGCAATGCTTGGGCGGCCTCATCAAGTCCGGAACCGGGTCTCACAAGCTGCCGGCGACCGTCGTAAAGCAATTGAAGAGCGCGCTGGCAACCGTACGCGAGGCCCGATCCGTTCTGGAACAGGCCAAGGACGAATTGGTTCGCTGCAACCTTCGTCTGGTCGTCGACGTCGCAAAACATTATACGCGTCGCGGCCTCACCCTCTTGGATCTGGTGCAGGAAGGCAACATCGGCCTGATGAAGGCGGCGGAACGCTACCAATACCGCAAGGGCTTCAAGTTCAGCACCTATGCCACCTGGTGGATTCGGCAAGGCATTACGCGGGCCTTGGCCGATCAGTCCCGCACGATTCGGATTCCGGTGCACCAGACGGAGGCGTCGCATCGCATTCTGCGTGTGACGAGACGGTTGGGGCAGCAGCTCGGCAGACCGGCCCGGCTTGAGGAGATCGCCGGCGTCTTGCGCATGAGGCCTGAACGGCTGCACGAGACGGTCCAGGCGTTTCAGGAACCGGTCGCGTTGGAGCATCCGGTCGGAGACGGGGGGACGGAATTCGGGGAACTGCTTCCGGACTTGCAGGCGGTATCGCCGGATGCCCACGTCCATCGTACGGAGATGACCAGCCAGATCGACCGTATTCTGGAAACCCTGACCCCGCGCGAACAAACCGTCATCCGGCTCCGGTTTGGAATCGGGTACGATCAACCCTGCACGCTCGAGCAGGTCGGGCAGAACTTGTCCGTAACCAGAGAGCGGATCAGACAGATCGAGGCGAAAGCGCTGAAGAAGTTGAAAACACCGGCGATCAAGGAAATGTTCGCCGCCATCCAGTGATGTAAGACCACGGACTGGAAGGGGCGAGGCGCCGTCCCCGCCCCGTTCCACCGTTCTCCGTCTTTTCCTGCGATCACAGTTATGCGAGAATGAGGCCGCTTCGAAAGATGAGGCCTATGACACCCTCGCGAACAGTTCAGACCGGCATTTCGCTCCTCATCGCCCTTACCTCCGTGTGGCTGGCCGTCGTCCCCCGCGCCGAAGCCGGGACCGGAACGGATTCCCTTCCTGCAAAATCATTATCCGTGCCGGAGGTCGTCAAGAAAGTCCGCCCCTCCGTCGTCACCATCCTCACGCGCGGAGTCCCGGCCAGCCCCTCGCAGCCTCAATCAGGATCAGGCTCGGGCGTCATCATCGACGAGAGCGGATACATCCTCACCAACAACCATCTGGTTACCGGCGTCAAAAGCATGGTCGTCGGGCTCTCAACCGGCCGGCTGACACCGGGCCGTGTCGTGGCCCGTGACTTTCTCCTCGATCTCGCCCTCGTCAAGGTCAATGCCGTGGACCTGGTCCCCGCCACGCTCAGCCCGGAACCGGAGCTGGAAATCGGCGAGACCGTCATCGCCATCGGCAACCCTCTGGCCCTCAAAGGAGGCTCCACGGTGACCGTCGGAGTCGTGAGCGCTCTGGATCGGTCGGTCCTCACCCCCGACAGTGAAACACTCTACGATCTGATTCAAACCGATGCGGCGATCAATCCGGGCAACAGCGGGGGCCCGCTGGTCGATCTGTCCGGCCGCGTCATCGGCATCAATGTCGCGATCGCTCCTTCCGCCCAAGCCATCAGCTACGCCATTTCCATGGAGGCGATCTATCCTCACATCCAGTCGATGATCGTCCGCGGATCGATTTATCGGCCGGACCTCGGCTTTACGCCGATCACGATTACGCCGAGCATCATGGCCAGCTTCGGGCTGGAAGGAGATCGCGGCGTGCTGGCCCTGCAGGTCGATTCCGCAAAACCGGGAGCGGCCGGCGGACTCCAGAACGGGGACATCATTACCGCCGTGGACCAGCATCAAATTTTCAACGTCGGAGATTTCTGGCACGCGCTGCTTCGGACCGGAGACCAGCCGACCGTCCAATTGACACTGCATGGAAAGAGCGGCCCGGCGACGCTGCAGATTCCCAAGCCCGCTCAAATCAGGGCGACCCAGTGAATCCACAGGGCGACGTTCAACAAACCTTGGAGATGCGGACGGAGGCCGCCGCGCCGTTCAACCTCCGCCATCGGCAGACCGGCACGCTCGTCACCTATGACAGTCCCGTTCCCTATCAGGAATCCTGGATCCTCCAGCAGCAGTTCCACGCCGCACGCGTCGCGGGCACCGGACCGGACACCCTGTTGCTCCTGGAACATCCGCCGGTCTATACCGCGGGACGCCGCACGGAACCGGCTCATCTGGGCGGAGACGAGACGGTCCTGCGGCAGACCGGTGCCGCAGTTCACCGCGTCAACCGGGGCGGATCGGTGACCTATCATGGTCCGGGACAGTTGGTCGGATATCCCATCGTCAGGGTGGCGCAGTATGCCGCAGGACCGAAAGAGTACGTCGGGCTCCTGGAAGCCGTTCTCCTCCGGACCCTCGCGCGGTGGGGAATCGAAGGCCATCGCGTGCGCAACGCTCCCGGCGTGTGGGTGCGATCGGAACGCGGCGAGGCGAAGATCGCTGCGATTGGGGTGCGCATCGATCGTGGCGTCGCCCTGCACGGCTTCGCCCTCAATGTCGATCTGGACCTGAGCCCTTTTTCGCTGATCGTCCCCTGCGGTCTTAAACGGTGTCGCGTCACGTCCATGGCGGAATTGCGCCGCTCATCCATCCCCATCGGGGAAGTCGCCGAGCACGTGGCCGATAGTTTTTCAACCCTGTTCGGCATCGTGTGGGCTTCTCCCTCGGCCGAAAGCGGGGGACCCGTTCCGCGTCCGCATCGTCCGAATGATTGAGCGATGAAGGAGATGTAACCGACCATGTCATCCCTGCGAGAGCTCGACACCCCGACCTTCCGATTAGCCGTCGCGCAGTTTGACCAGGCTGCGGAGGCGATGCATCTCGATCCCAATCTGCGGGAACGGCTCAAACTTCCGCAACGCTCCCTGGTCGTCAGCATTCCGGTCCGCATGGATGACGGTCGGGTGGAGGTGTTTACCGGCTATCGGGTGCAGCATGATTCTTCCCGCGGACCGTCCAAAGGAGGGATCCGCTACCACCCGGACGTGAATTTAGGGGAAGTCGCGGCCCTCGCGATGTGGATGACCTGGAAATGCGCCTTGGCCGATCTGCCCTACGGCGGAGCCAAGGGAGGCGTGGCCGTCACTCCCAGGCAGCTCTCACGACCGGAACTGCAGCGCCTCACCCGGCGCTATGCCGCGGAAATTTTCCCGTTGATCGGGCCCGATCAAGACGTGCCGGCGCCCGACGTCGGCACCGACGCGCAGGTGATGGCCTGGATCATGGATACCTACAGTCAGCAGGTCGGATACTCCGTGCCCGGCGTCGTCACGGGCAAACCGCTTTCGATCGGCGGGAGCCTCGGGCGAGAAGAAGCCACCGGCCGCGGAGTGGTCTGCGTCACGCACGAAGCCCTTCGCCATCTGAAACTGGATATCCGCGATACGACCGTCGCCGTCCAGGGATTCGGAAACGTGGGATCCCACACCGCCCGTATTATGCACGAGTCGGGGGCCCGGGTCGTGGCGGTCAGCGATGTGGCCGGAGGCATTTACAACTCGCACGGCCTCGATATTCCGGCGCTTCTGGCGCAGTACAAGGGAAAGGGGCAACCCCTCACCGACATGAAGCTGGGGGAGCGCATTTCCAACGAGGAACTCCTGCAACTCGACTGTACCGTGCTGATTCCCGCCGCCCTGTCCGAACAGATCACCGAACGCAATGCCGCCAAACTGCGCTGCCGCATCCTGGCGGAGGGAGCCAACGGTCCGACGACACTGGAGGCGGACCGTATCGTTCACGACAAAGGCATTTTTGTGATCCCCGACATTCTGGCAAACTCCGGCGGTGTGATCGTGTCCTATTTCGAGTGGGTGCAGGACGCTCAGCGCTTCTTCTGGAAGGCCACGGACATCCAGGATCGCCTGCGCGACCTGATGACTTCGGCCTTCCAGCGAACCCTGGAATTCGCCACGACCAAGCGTACGTCGATGCGCATGGCCGCCCTGATGAGCGGTATCGACAAGGTGGCTCAGGCACATCTGCATCGCGGGCTCTACCCATGACCGGCGGGATTTCACCGGGGCCGCGCCCGTAACCGTCACGTGGCCCGTTGCGATGAAAGACTATGCCCTGGCGTTTCTGGCGGGCGTCTGGCTGGCCGATGGAGTCTCGCTCCTCATGGCCCCCCGTGCCGTCGTCGACCGAGTCCGTGAAATCGCCCGCATCAACCCGGCCGTCTTTCGCTGGCAAATCCTCGGCCTCGGCGCGGGCCTGGCATTATTAGTCCTGGGGTTGGATCTGGCCTATCAGCCCCTATGGACCATA